>VXPS01000431.1 GCA_009839425.1 Chloroflexota bacterium | reverse complement strand
GTGCTGACGTGGGCGGCGGCCGTGCGGGAAGCCGGCTCACTCGATCGTGATGCGGTCGTCACGGCGCTTGAGACCGGGATTTCCATCCAGGGTCCGGGCGGCATGGTGACGGTCGACGCGAAGACCCACCACGCCGTCCTCGATGTCCATCTGATGGAGATTGAGAACCAGGGCATGACGGTGATCGACACCTTGCCGCAACGCCAGCCCATCGACACCCAGGCGGTGTGCGACCTGGAGGTCAACCCGGACGACAACCAGCAGTACGAAATCGAGATCTGAGCCCGGCGACGCGGGGGCGTCAACGTGGCCGACCACGCCGCCCCCGCAGCTCTGACCCCGACGACCCTGCGCCACTGACATGGATCTCGTTCTGGTCATCGTTGTCGAAGTGCTGTACGCGATCGGCGCGCTGGTCCTGATCAGCGCCGGCCTGGCCGTGATCTTCGGCATGATGCGGGTCATCAACCTCGCGCACGGCGAGTTCATGATGCTCGGGGGATATGCCACGATTACCGCCGTCGATCTCGGCGTGAACGTCTTTCTTGCCATGCTCGTCCTGGCGCCGGCGGTCGTCGGCGTGCTGGGCCTCGCCGTCGAGCGCCTGGTGATCCGGCACCTCTACGGACGCCTCATCGACACGATGCTCGCCACCTGGGGGCTGAGCCTGCTGTTCATCGGTATCGTGACGATGCTGTTCGGCAACACGACGACCGGCATATCGACCCCCATTCCCGGCTTCGCGCTCGGGGACTATCAAGTCAACGGGTACAACTTCTTCATCGTCCTGGTGGCCGCGGTCCTCCTTCTCCTCATGCTGGCCGTGCTCAGATCGACCCGGTCGGGTCTCATCGCCCGCGGGACGATGCAGCATTCGCACATGGCCGCGTCACTCGGCTATAACCCCGACCGCATCTACATGCTGACGTTCGCCTGCGGGTCCGCGCTGTCAGGGCTGGCCGGTGCCGTCCTCGCCCCGCTCGTCGGGCTGGTCCCCACTTCCGGCGGCGCCTACATCGCGAAGGCGTTCATTACGGTCATCGCCGGCGGGCCCGCGCTGATCGCGGGTCTGGCCAGCAGCGCCGGCGTCTTCGGGTTGATCAACCAGATCTTCAGCTTCGCGGTTTCGCCGGTCGTCGGCGAAGTGGCGCTCCTGGTGGCGGCCGTCATCCTCCTCCGGCTCCTGCCCCGGGGCATCACCGACCGGCTGTTCAGGGAATCGCTGTGAGGGACGCCGGGTGGGGCCGCGAACTCACCGGCACGCTGGTGGTGGCCGCCTGCGCCGTCGGTGTTCTGCCCATGTTGGTCAGCACCTACACGCTGACCGTTCTCATCATCTACGGGATGCTCGGTCTCAGCCTGGGACTGGTCTGGGGGTTCGGGGGCATCCTCTGTTTCGGCCAGGCCGCCTTCTTCGGTCTTGGCGCCTACACCTACGCCATTGCCGCGATCAACTTCGGCGAGAGCACGGTGCCGATGCTCCTCGCGGTGGCGGTTCCGGCGGGCTTCGCCGCGGTGCTCGGGGCCATGCTGTTCTACGGCCGGCTGACCGACGTCTACCTCGGCGTCATCACCCTCGTCGTCACGCTGATCCTCCACCGGTTCATGAACGCCACCGCCGGTTCGGAGTACGTCATCGGGAATGCGCGGCTCGGCGGGTTCAACGGTATTCCGGGGTTCCAGACCCTGAACGTCCCCGGAGACCCGAGTGCCTACGTCTGGGGCGAGTCCTTCTACTACTTCAGCGCGGTCTGCCTGCTGCTAGCGTACCTGCTCGTGAGCGCGGTGCTCCGGTCGTCGTTCGGGCGCATTGCCGTCGGCATTCGCGAAAACGAGACGCGGGCTGCCCTGATGGGCTACGACGTGCCGGCCCGCAAGACTGTCATGTTCGCCGCAGGCGCCGCCATCGCCGGCCTGGCCGGCGCACTGTTTGCGAACTGGGCGGAAATCGTCACCCCGCGCCTGTTTTCCCTCAGCCAGTCGGCGGACATCATCATCTGGTGCATCGTCGGCGGCCTGGGCACCCGCATCGGGCCGGTGCTGGGCGCGGCCGGTCTCTCCTATCTAAAGTTCCTCCTGGGACAGCAGGACCTCTTACACAATTCCGTCGTGTCCGGCGCCATCCTGGTCCTCTTCGTGCTCTTTCTTCCGGGAGGGATCGCTCCCGTTTTGGCGAACGCTTGGCGCCTGGTCACGCGCAGGCGTCCCCGGAGCCGGTACCGGCGACCGCGCGGGCCGCGGTCCTCCCTGGCGTCAGGCGATGCCTGAAACGGTCCTGGAGACCCAGGGCCTCACCATGCAATTCGGCGGGGTGCTGGCCGTCGCCCAAGTCGACTTCAGGATGGATGCCCGCGAACTCCGCTGCCTCATCGGCCCGAACGGGGCCGGCAAGTCGACGTTCTTCAAATGCATCACCGGGCTGCTGCCGCCGACGGAGGGGCAGATCTTCATGCGCGGCCAGGAAACCACGCGCTGGCCCTCGCACCACGTGGCAAGTCTCGGCGTCGGCACCAAGACCCAGGTGCCGAGCGTCATGGACGGGCTGAGCGTCTTCGAGAACATCTGGCTCGCCGCCCGGCGTTTCCTGCCGCCGCGAGCCGCCACCCGGAAGGCCGACGAAACCATCACCCGGCTGGCGCTGGGGCCGGTTGCGCGGAGCTCACCCGGCAGGCTCGCCCACGGCGAACGCCAGCATGTCGAGCTCGGCATGGTCATGGCAGGGGATCCCTGGCTCGTGTTGCTCGACGAGCCCGCGGCAGGGATGACCGGGGGTGACGTCGAACGCCTGACCGAAATCGTGGAAGAGTTCGCGCGGACGGCGGCCGTGGTCGTGGTCGAACACGACATGCAGTTCATCCGCTCGATTGCCAGAACCGTCACGGTGTTTCACCGGGGCGCCGTGCTGCTCGAGGGTCACGTGGACGCCGTGCTGGCGGACCCGGCGGTCCGCAGCGTCTATCTGGGACAGGCGGCGTGACGGAGGTTCCGGAAGCGGCGCCGGCCCTGGAGGTCAAGGGGCTCACGGGCGGCTACGGGAAGGTGCCCATCCTGCACGGGGTCGACCTCCAGGTGTTCGATGACGAGGTAGTGGGAATCCTTGGCCACAACGGCATGGGGAAGTCCACCCTGCTGCGGCTGCTCATGGGCTTGCTGCCCGCAACGTCCGGTGTCATCCGGTACCGCGGCAACGCGATCACCGCGCTGCCACCGTTCGAGCGCGCCCGCCTGGGCATCGGCTTCGTCCCCCAAGAGCGGGGAATCTTTCCGCAGCTCACGGTCCGCGACAATTTGCGCTTCGGCTGGCAAGGCTTCACCGGCGAGCACGAAGACGACGTGCTGGACACGGTTCTCGCCGCCTTCCCCCGCCTCACCGACCTGCTCGACCGCAAGGGCGGCGCCTTGTCCGGAGGGGAGCAGCAGCTCCTGACGCTTGCGCGGTGCCTGATGGGCGAGCCCGATTTCCTGTTGCTCGACGAACCCACCGAAGGCATCCAGCCCTCGATCATCGACGAGATCGCCGACACCCTGCGCGGCCTGCAGGAGCGGTCGGCGCTGTCCGTCCTGCTTGTGGAGCAGAATTTCGATTTCGTCGCCGCCCTGTCTGATCGGGTCCTCATCCTGGAACGGGGCCGCGTCACGGGCAAGCTCGGGCGTACCGACCTCGCGAACCCTGCAGAAATCGAGAGGCATCTCGGTCTCGGCACGGCGCGGTCCGCCGCCGCCTCCTCCCCGTCACCCCGCCCCGGCCCGCCGGGGATCGGATCTCCCATTGAGCGGGCCGCTCCGCCGGTCCCCGGACGTGTCCCGGAGGAACGGGGGGCGCCCCTGCCAGCCGACGATGCCGGCGGCTTCCCCGGAACCGTGAACACCATGACCGTCAATCGACCCTCGCTCACGCAGATGCGCGCCATGGCCGACCAGTTCGGCATGGGACTCACCGACCACGAACTCGAACAGTACCGGGAGGTCATGGAGCCCTATGTCCAGGCCTACGACCGGCTGGATGCTGCGCCCGACCACCTGCCGCCGGTGCGCTACCCAAGGGCGCCCGGGCACTTCCCGGAACCGTCCGAAAATCAATTGAACGCCTGGTACGTCAAGACCGACGTGCGCGGCGCCCCGGACGGTCCGCTCCTCGGCAAGCGGATCGTGCTGAAGGACACCGTGTGTCTCGCCGGCGTGCCGATGATGAACGGATCGGCGATCATGGAGGGCTATACGCCGGAAGTGGACGCGACCATCGTCACCCGCATGCTGGACGCCGGCGCCACGATCGTGGGGAAGGCCCACTGCGAGAACTTCTGCCTATCGGCCGGCTCGCACACCGGCGCCAAGGGGCCGGTCCAGAACCCATGGAAGCGCGGCTACATGGCGGGCGGTTCGTCGAGCGGCTCGGCGGCGCTCGTCGCGGCCGGCGAAGTCGACATGGCGATTGCCGGCGACCAGGGGGGCTCCATCCGGATCCCCTCCGCAAACTGCGGCGTGTACGGCATGAAGGCGACGCACGGCCTGGTGCCGTACACCGGGATCATGCCGATCGAGCGCACGATCGACCACGTGGGGCCGGTGACCAGTACGGTAGCCGACAACGCGCTCCTGCTGGAGGTGCTGGCCGGCGACGACGGGCTCGATTCCCGGCAGCGCGAGCCGAAGACCGCCCGCTACACCGAGGCGCTCGGCCAAGGCGCCCGAAGCCTTCGGATCGGGGTGCTGAAGGAGGGATTCGGTCGGCCGGAGAGCGAGCCGGATGTGGACCGCAAGGTGCGCGAAGCGGCCGACCGCTTCCGCGACCTGGGCGCAAGCGTCGAGGACATTTCGGTACCGGAGCATCTCCTGGCGCTTGACTGCTGGACGGCGATCGCCGTCGAAGGCCTTCAGGACCAGATGATGCACGGCAACGCGGCCGGGACGAACTGCCGCGGCTTGTTCCTGCCGTCGATGATCGATCACATGGCCCAGTGGCGGACACGGGCGGACGAACTCAGCCACTCCCTGAAGGTCTGCATGTTTCTCGGTGAACACTTCCGCCGGCAGTACCGCGGCCGCTTCTACGGCAAGGCGCAGAACCTGATGCGCAAGGCGAACGCAGCCTACGCGCGGGCTCTGGAAGCGCACGACCTCCTCCTGCTGCCGACGCTGCCGATGAAAGCGCAGGAAATCCCGCCCCCGGATTGCTCGATCGCGCTCTACATCCAGCGGGCGTTCGAGAACATCGGCAACACGGCGCCGTTCAACGGCGGCCTACCGGCGATGAACGTCCCCTGCGGGATGAGCGAGGGGCTGCCGATCGGCATGATGCTGGTCGGGGGCCCCCATCAGGAATCCACGATCTACCGTGCTGCGCATGCCTTCGAGCAGTCCGGCGACTGGCGGACGATGTAGCGAAGCGCCCGTGAACATTCTGACCCAGAGCCTGGCAGGCCACGTTGCCAACTTCGGCACCGCACCGTCCCCTGCACCCGCCCCCGTTCCCGTCCACATCGAGTCGTACGTGCACGGGCCCGACACGCCGCCCCTCGAGGCCATCACGGTTCCAAACCTGCTCGCGCGTGCCGCCTCGCGATTCGGGCCGCGCGAAGCCATCGTCTGTCCACACCAGTCGATCCGTCGGAGCTATCACGACCTCTGCCGCGAAACCGATGCCCTTGCGGCCGGGCTCCTCGCCATCGGGCTGGAAAAAGGCGACCGGGTTGGAATCTGGTCGCCCAACCGGTACGAATGGGTGCTAACGCAACTCGCCACCGCGCGCATCGGCGCCATATTGGTCACCGTCAACCCGGCGTACCGGTCGGCGGAACTCGAGTTCGCGCTCAACCGTTCCGGCTGTCGCGCGCTGGTGCTGGCCGAGCGCTTCAAGTCGTCGGAGTACCTGCGAATGCTACGGCAGCTGGCGCCGGAGCTCGACCGGTGCCGGCCCGGCGGCCTGCGCTCGGACCAGCTGCCGCATCTCCGGAGCGTCATCGCTTTGTGCGACGATCCGGGGCCGGGCATCTATGCGTTTGCGCACGTGCACGACCTTGCCGGACCCGCGCAAGTCCTGCGGCTCGCTGCTGTCGACTCGACGCTGGCCCCTGATGACGCGATCAACATCCAGTTCACGTCGGGCACGACCGGAACACCGAAGGGCGCCACGCTGACCCACCGTAACATCGTGAACAACGCGCGCTTCGTCACCGACCGGATGCATCTCACCGAAGACGACCGCCTTTGCATCCCGGTCCCCCTCTACCACTGCTTCGGCATGGTGATGGGGGTCCTCGGCGCGATCAGCAAGGGCGTCGCGATGGTGTTCCCCGGTGAAGGCTTCGACGCGGAGGCCACCCTTTCCGCAGCTTCCGAGGAGCGCTGCAGCGCGCTCTACGGTGTGCCGACGATGTTCGTCGCCATGCTGGATCGGCTCCCCGCACTCGACCTGCAGCTCGCCCGGATGCGGACCGGGATCATGGCCGGCGCACCCTGTCCGAAGGTGGTCATGGACCGGGTCCTGCACGAGATGCACATGCCGGAACTCACGATCTGCTACGGCATGACCGAGACCTCACCGGTGTCGTTTCAAAGCATGGTCAACGACCCGGTCGAGCAGCGCTGCAACACGGTCGGACGGATCCATCCCCACTTGGAGGCCCGGATCGTCGATTCGGGTGGAAGGGTGCTGCCGGTCGGCGAAGAGGGTGAATTGTGTATCCGCGGCTACTCCACCATGAAGGGGTACTGGGATGACGAGAAGGCGACACGGGCGAGCGTCTGCGACGGCTGGATGCACACCGGCGATCTGGCCCGCCTCGATGCCGACGGGTTCTGCACGATCACCGGCCGGGTGAAGGACATGATCATCCGGGGAGGCGAGAACATCTATCCGCGCGAAATCGAGGAGTACCTGTTCCGCCACCCGCAGGTTCGTGAAGCGCACGTGTTCGGAATCCCGGATGCCAGCTTTGGTGAAGAGGTCTGCGCCTGGGTCATTCCAGCCACGGGTTCCGAATTGTCAGAACAGGACATCCGCACCTTCTGCGAGGGAAACATCGCGCATTACAAGATTCCCCGTTTCATCCGGTTGGTGGCGGAAGTACCGATGACCGTTACCGGCAAACCGCAGAAATTCCGCATGCGGGAAATGATGGTCGATGAACTCAGTCCCGACGGGGACGAGACCCGCCAAGAGGCCCTCCCGCGGCCCTGACGATTCCATCGAACGCTGTCCGGCTCCGGGCCGAGCCGCCTGACCGACAGTTGTCGCCTCACCGCGAGAAGCGCGGAACCTGCCCGTGGCCGGGCACGTTCGTTGGCGATAGGACGCGGCCCTTGGTGGGTGGTAGCGGGCGAGGCCGTGAATGACTCCGCCTTCCGAATCGAACCTCGGCACAATCTTGTCGAAGAACCTCGTGCCACCATGCTCGTATCTGCGCCAGGCGGACCAGACGACAAGGTCGGCGAACTGGACGATGTGGGACGCTTGAGCATCTACGAATAACGGGACTCCCACCATCAGCGGGAGGTGCCCCCTACGGGAATCATAGTAAAGACATTTCAGATTATTTTTACGGTACTTATGGTGAATACGTGGCGGTCTTCCCCACAATATCCCCACGCAAGGTCGCTCATTGCGCAATGCAGGCGAGAAATCGCGACAGCCCTCGGATTGACATTAGATCTTGCCGATCACCGCGGCATACGCAATCGTTGACCCGCCGCACTTGCCCGGTGCCCGTGCCTACAGAACATCGCTCAGCGAACCGAGCCAGAGTTCCCCAAGCGGTCTCCCAGAACTTTGGCGACAAGGCCGCGGAGCCAAGGTCTATCGCCCGACCTGCGCGAGGCGAGCCGCCAGTTACTTGTACGAGTAGGCGTGCGGTTGCGGACGCGCGCAAGGGTTTGCCAAAATCGGCGGGACCATCGCCACGAACAGGTGATCCAGCCGATGTCACCGACTGCTCCGTCCACGGACCTTACCCCTGATTGCGGCCTCGTCCTCGCTTTCCGGCCTGCCCGCATCAGCGCAACGGGTACCAGCGCCGTGGCGCTCCGGGCCGCGGTCGCGCTCACAGCGCTGATCGCCCTCGCGCCCGACGCCGCCCAAACCAAAGCGCCAGGACCTGAATTGGCAGCGCAACTACAGGAACAGGTCGTCCTAGTGAACTACACGACCATAAAGGGCAACGGCAGCGGCGTCATTCTGGCCACCGACCGGGTCGTCACCAATTGCCACGTCGCCGAGAACGCAGCGACCGAGAACACGCAACTGCAAGTGATCTCGCATGCAGGGGCAGCGCCGCTGCCCGCCGCACTGATTGCGCGGGATCCGGAGCACGACCTATGCCTGCTGGCAATCGACGGACCCACCCGATTGCCGACCGGAGGAATTACGCAGATCGCCGAGACCGCCGTTCAAACCGGAGAGCCCGTCCACACCGCCGGTGCGCCCCAAGGGCATATCGACATAGTGAGTACCGGCATCGTTTCAGCCCGTCAGCGCCTTCACGCGTTTCCGGAAGATGCTCAAGCGTGGGTCGCCTCCAAGTTCGAACTCTGCCGAACCTCCGAACTGGACGCCGCACGGTACGTCGTGACCGACGCGCACTTCAGTGCCGGCTCGTCCGGAGGCGGCCTTTTCAACGCGAACGCCGAACTGGTGGGGATCACCACATTCGCGTACCACTCGCGCATAAAATCCGAAGATCAGTTCGCAGTCCGGTTTGTGATCCCGGCAGCCCACGTGCAGGCGCTGCTTGAGATGGATCCCGACAAGGAGTTGCTCGCAGTCGTCAGCTTTTTTGCCGCGGCCGGCAGGTATCAGCACGCATTCGCAGCCAGCGATCGCATCGGCACGTCCACGCGGAAAGCCCGCGCACGGGTGGCCATTGCCAAGGCACAGCTGTCCGCGGGCCGGGGGCCGACCGCCATCAACACGCTGCGATCGGCAAGAGCAATCGCCGATACCATCGAGGATCCCGGCGACCGCGCCAAACGCCTGAAAGACGTCGCCGAAGCACTGGCCGACGCCAAGGCATTCGGTGACGCCAACCAAGTTGCAGCCACCATCGCCGTACCCAAGGCACAGTCACAAGCCTACCGATCCATTGCCAGGACCCAAGCGGACCTGGGTCACTTCGAAGCCGCCCACCGCGCTGTCCGGAACATTCGGGATCCAAAAACCCGGGCACGAACGAGCGACTACACGGTCCGCGAGCAGGTCAGGGCCTTGGTCAAGGCGGACGATCCCGGACGCGCACGCCAGGCGGCCAACCAGATCCAAGACGACGTGCGCCGGGTCGCCGAGTTGCGACGGGTCGCACGCGCGTACGACCGACTGGACCAATGGAAGGCCGCAAACCGCATCCACACCGAAGCCATCAAGCAGGCCCACAAGATCGTTGACCTGACGGATCGGGTGGGAGCGCTCATGGATATCGCCAACGATCAGGCGGAGACAAATTACCCCGCAGACCCAAGGCCGACGGTCGAGGCGGCGATCGAGACGGCCGAACAAATCGAGGACGACGCCAAACGCGACGAAGTGCGGGGCGATATCGTCTCGATGTTGACCGACATGCCACGGTTGATCTCGATCCAAGCAGACGTTGCCAATCGCATCAGCGATGCGCATGCGCGCGATGAAGCGTTCCGGATCATGGCCAAAATGCTGGCCGAACGTGGGCAGTTCGACGCTGCACAGGCATGGGCGGAAGCGATCGTGAATCCATCCATCCAGGGCGACGCGGAGCACAGCATCGTAGGCCGCCTGCTGACGCAGGAAGAATGGGTGCGCGCGACGAACGTGGCGGCAGGAATCGAACACGGTCCGTCACGCGCGGCCGCGCACTACGACATCGTCGAAGCACAAACCGACGAGGGGCAGTTGTTCGCGGCGAGAAGGGCCGCCGACACGATCGACGACGCCGTCACGGCGGCGGAGGCTTACCTCCACATCTCCAGCGAAGCGGTGCATACCGACGATGTCCGACCGGACCTGGTTAGCGAACTGCTGGAGATCACCGAGAGACGGATCCAGGAAATCGCAGATGCGGATGATCGTGCCAAACGGTTAGCCAATCTCGTGGCCGTGTACCTGGAAGCAGCAAGAGACTCACAAGCACTAGATACGCTCCTGGCGCTCTCATCCACCCGGCACTTCGCGCGAGCCCTGCGGCTCGCCGCCGAGGGATACGCAGAGCGCAGCAGCTTGGAGAGCTTGGAGAGACTGGAGAGATTGGAGAGCTTGGAGAAAGCAGAGAAATTCGCGTTGTTGATCCCTCAGTGTGCCGAAAAAGAGCGCCGTCGGGCGATAAAGAGCCTGGAACGGGCACACGCCAATCACTAGAGCGTAATTCGATCAATCTGGATCATATCCGGCGGCCTTCAAGTAGTTGCGGCGTTCGCTGGTCGAGAAGGTGTCGAGTGTGCGCCCGACGGCGTCCCAAGGGCCTTTGAAGGTGCGCTCGGTGGCTTTGCGCAGCAAGGCCTTGAGCTTGGAGGAGGCCAGCTCGATCGGGTTGTAGTCGGGGCTATACGGCGGCAGGAACACGAGCTCGGCGCAGGCGGTGGACCAAGTTGACGTCCCGCGCCAACTGGGAAGGAATTGGCACTTCTCACCGATACTCGTCGCTCCGCCTGAGCATGCGGGTCCGGTTGGCGGTCGCGTCCAAGTCGACCCGGTACCTCCGGATGCGGCGCCCCTGCGGCTCCTTCTTCCATACGCCGACGAGAGTCCCTTACATTCCAAACCGGGGTTTCGGCCCCTTCGGCCTGGAACGACACCATGAGCGACCGCGGCGTCAGAATGGTTTCTTGGAACATGGCTCACAAGCAGGAGTCATGGCGATACCTGCTGAACATGGAGTGCGACGTCGCTCTCCTCCAGGAGGTATGCCGTCCCCCTGACGATATTGCCGAGAAGGTCAACATTGATCCGGTGCCCTGGCCCGCTTCCGAACGGGACAGCAGGGTCAAGTGGCGCTCCGCGATCGCCGTGCTCTCGGATCGGGTCGCCGTCGAATGGCTGAGCGCCGAGCCCGTCGGGCGTGCCGCATACGGCTGCCTCGCGGTGTCCTCGCCCGGCACGCTCACGGCAGCGCGGGTTCGCCCGCGCTCCGGCGAGTCCTTCGTGGCCGTGTCGATGTATGCGGAACTGGAGAGCTCCATCGAGGGAGAGGGGAGCTGGATCTATTCGGATTCCTCAACCCATCGGCTGGTCTCGGATCTGGCGGTGTTCGTCGGACGGCAACGCGGACACCGGATTGTCGCCGCCGGCGACCTGAACCTGATGCGCGGCTACAGCGCGGACGGGAGCCCGTATTGGGCTGCGCGCTACCAGACGGTATTCGACCGCATGGAGGCCATGGGGTTGCCCTGCATCGGGCCGCAGTTCCCCAACGGCAGACAGGCTGAGCCGTGGCCGGAGGCGCTGCCGAAAGACAGCAAGAACGTGCCTACATGGCACCTGCCGGGGCGGTCTCCGGCCTTGGCGGATCGCCAGCTCGATTACGTCTTTGCCTCTCGGGGCATTGCGGAATCCCTGTCGGTCCGCGCCCTGAACGAGCCGGAGGAATGGGGTCCAAGCGACCACTGCCGTATTGCCATCGACGTCTCGTAGCCGGACTGCCCCGGTTTCTCCTACCCCATTCATCAACGGGCCGAGTCGAGACTTGACCTAACCCTACGACGTGCTGGTGACAGAATGGACCAGCGCGGACCCCGCGCGATCGCCCAAGTCACATATTGCACCGTGTCGGAGGTGCACCAGCAGGTCCGCGCACCCTGCATCGAAACGGGGCAGTTACCCAGGACCTCATCAGCAAGA
>VXPS01000244.1 GCA_009839425.1 Chloroflexota bacterium | reverse complement strand
CAATACGCCCCGACTACCGAATAATAACCCCGCCAGTCCAATCACCCCAACTCACCGACCCACTCTGCGCACCGCCCACACCTCCGCCACCCAGCCCCTCCCACTCCGACCGTTACACTCACACCTTGAACTCCGCAGGCCCGCGAAGGATGTGCTGATGGCCGTCGCAACCACCGCTCCACCGGCTGAGCGCGCGCTGATCCTGGGCGGCCAGCCCGTCCAAACCGGCGACCTCTTGGAAGTCCGCCGCCCCTACGACGACACCGTCGCCGCCGTCGTCCACCGGGCCACCCCCGAGATCGCCGAGCAGGCCGTCCAGCTGGCCGTCGACACCTTCCACAACGTCACCCGCGCCATCCCCGCCCACCGCCGCGCCGAGCTGCTCCACCGCCTGGCCGACCTGGTGGAAGCTAATCGCGAGCGCCTCATCGCCGAGGACATCGACGAAACCGGCAAGCTCCGCAGCGAGGCTCACGGCGAAATCGACCGCACCGTCGCCACCCTCCACTGCGCCGCCGAGGAAGCCCTCCGTATCCCCGGCGAAATCCTGACCCTCGACGCCGTCCCCACCGGCGTCGACCGCACCGGCCGCGTGCAGCGCTTTCCGATCGGCCCCATCCTCGGCATCACCCCGTTCAACTTCCCGCTGCTGCTGGCCGCCCACAAGCTCGGCCCCGCCTTCGCCGCCGGCAACAGCATCGTCATCAAGCCCGCCAGCAAGACGCCGCTCACCACCCTCAGCCTGGCCGAACTCGCCCGCGAAGCCGGCTTCCCCGACGGCTCCGTCTCCGTCCTGCCCATGGCCGGCGCGCAAGCCGAGGCGCTGGTGCGCGACGACCGCTTCAAGGTCGTCACCTTCACCGGCAGCGCCGAGGTCGGCTGGGGCATCAAGGCCAACGCCGGTCTCAAGCGCGTCACCCTCGAACTCGGCGGCAACGGCGCCCTCATCGTCCACAACGACGCCGACATCAACGCCGTCGCCGCCCGCATCCCCTTCGGCGGCTTCCTCTACAGCGGCCAGAACTGCATTTCAGTCCAGCGCGTCTATGTGCACCGCGACGTGCACGACGCCTTCGTCAACGCCGTCCTGCCCCTGCTCGACGACCTCAAGCCCGGCGACCCCAACGACCTCGACACCACCCTCTGCCCCATGATCGACGCCGACGCCGTCACCCGCATCATGTCCTGGCTCGACGAGGCTCAGGCGTCAGGCGCCACCATCGTCACAGGCGGCAGCGCCGATGGCCCCTTCATCGAACCAACCATCGTCGCCAACGCCGACAACGGCATGAAGATCGTGCGCGACGAGGTCTTCGGTCCAGTCGTCGCCGTCATCGCCTACGACTCGATTGACGAGGCCATTGACCTCGTCAACGACTCCGACTACGGCCTGCAGGCTGGGATCTTCACCAACGACATCCGCATCATCGAACGCGCCTACCGCGACATCGAGGTCGGCGGCCTGATCGTCAACGACACCAACCGCTGGCGGGTGGACCACATGCCCTACGGCGGCGTCAAGCGATCCGGCTTCGGGCGCGAAGGTCTTAAGTACGCGATCGAGGAAATGAGCGAGCCCAAGCTCCTGGTCGTGAACCTGGAGGACAACTAAGCCCGGCCCGACGCCGGGACCTTGCCGCAATCCCTGAGGAGGGAAACCTGATGGAACTTCGCCGCGTTCAGCTCGCCAGTCCCGGATCCAACCTGCGCATGCTCGAGCGCGGCAGCCAGAGCAACGCCGACCACGTCTTCCTCGACCTCGAGGACAGCGTTGCGCCGAACCAGAAGGTCGAAGCTCGCCAGGTCGTGGTCCAGGCCCTCAAGGACTTCGACTGGTCCGGCAAGATCGCCTGCGTCCGCGTCAACGGCATCGACACCGAGTGGTTCTACGGCGACGTGATCGAAGTCGTCGAAGGCGCCGGCCAGCACCTCGACACCATCATGCTTCCCAAGGCCAACCGGCCCGACGACGTCTACATGCTCGACATGCTGCTGACCCAGATCGAGATGCACCGTGGGCTGGAGGTCGGCCGTATCGGGATCGAGGCCCAGATCGAGATGGCCGAAGGCATGATGAACGTCAACCAGGTCGCCTTCGCCAGCCGCCGTCTCAAGTCCCTCATCTTCGGGCCCGGCGACTACTCAGCCAGCGTCCAGGCCCGCGGCCTCTCCATCGGCGCCAGCGAGCGCTACCCCGGCCACGTCTGGCACTACGCCATCCACCGCATCGTCGTGGCCGCCCGCGCCGCCGGCCTTCAAGTCACCGACGGCCCCTTCGCCGACTATCGCAACCTGGAGGGCTACCGGCAGTCCTGCGAGATGGCCCTGGCCCTGGGCTGCGACGGCAAATGGGCCGTCCACCCCGGCCAGATCGACGTGGCCATAGACGTCTTCTCGCCCTCCAGTGCCGACGTCGACAAGGCCCGCCGCATCATGGTCGAGTACAAGCAGGCCCTGGCCGACGGCCTCGGCGCCATCGCCATCGACGGTGACATGGTCGACGCCGCCACCCTCAAAATGGCCGAAATCGTCTCCGCCAAGGCGGACGCCGCGGGCCTCTAGAGGGCACCTACGGGACCGTCGGCGGTAGACGAACGACGTCGCCTAAGAGGCGTCCTCTCTGCTGGCTGCTATTGCCGCCAGCAATTCGCGTCGTTCCTCGGCCCGGGCCTTTCGTTCCGCCGCGTGCAGCGCCTCGTGCGCCAAGCGGTCAGCGTCGATGGCGGCACGGACGGCACGGATGTCCGCGCGCAGTTCGGCGTCCTCGGCACGAAGGCTGGCTTCTACGCCGCGAAGCTCGGCCCGCATATCGCGCCAGAGCGCGACGTTGAGTCCGGCCAGCCCGACACCGACCGTCACGACGGTTGCAAGGATGACCGCGAGTTCCGCACTCACGGCGCGTCCTCCCGAATTGCTGCGATGGCCGCCAGCAGTTCGCGCCGCTCCTCGGCCCTGGCCTGTCGCTCCGCGGCATGAAACGCCTCGTGCGCCGCACGATCAGCGGCAATGGCCGCCAGCAATTCACGTTTTTCGTCGGCCCTGGCCTGCCGCTCTGCTGCGTGCAGTTCCTCGTGTGCCACACGTTCTGAGTCGACAGCCGCACGGACGGCGCGGATGTCGGCACGCAGACCGGCCTCCATGGCTCGGATGTCCGTGCGTACGCCCCGCCATAGAGCCAGTGTCAGTCCGGCCAGACTCACGCCAACCGTCACAGTCGCCACAAGCATCGTAGCTACATCTGCGCTCATGGCACGTCCGCGGATGCGGAATCGGCGATGCGCGAGTGGGTTATCGGCATGGGCAAGCAATCTTTCCGAAGTGCCGCCCAATCACTGCCGAAACCGTACCTCACCCCGACGCAAACGGGGCCCTGATCAGCGCCGCTGACCCACCGGCATTGGCGGCCGCTCGTCGGCCTCCCGAATCTCCTCCAGCGAGCGCACGCGCCTCCGCGCTGCTCCCTGCCAGTCCCGCGTCTTCACGTCCGACGGCCCACGTAGCCGCTCGCTCGCCGCTGGAATCGAATCCGCGTACTGCGGCAGCCACTCGGCCTGCGCCACCAGCATCTCGTCGGCCATGCGCCAAACCTCCGGCGGGTCGCACACGGCGCCAACCAGCGGGTCGTGAAGCATGGCCTGCTTCAGCAACGTCGCGTCGCCGGTCGCGGCGGCGCGAGCGCCCATTCGCTGGACTTCGATCGAGGCGGTACATGTGGCGGCGCATGCCAGTGGCAGGTCGCCAACGCGCGGGATGTGTATACCCAATGCATCCACGTAGCCGGGCACTTCAACAATGGCGTCGTCCGCCAGGTTGCTGATCGCGCCACCATTACGGACGTTGAAGAACCCCTTGTAGGGCCGTCCTGTTTCAAGAGCCTCGATGATCCGGCTCCCGCGCTCGTCGGACCGGTCCTCGGAACTGATCGGCGGGTCGTCTGCCGCCATCCACTCGGGAAAGTCCGTCTCGAACCAGTTGCGCTTCTCCGTGCTCACCCGCAGATACCCGCCTGTCTCACCGTTGCCCCAACTGGCCATGTCAATCCAGCGCTCGATTTCATCCGGCCGTTTCCGGTACCACGGCAGATACTCTGAAAGGTGCCCATTCGACTCGGTCGAGTAGAAGCCAAACCGCCGCAACACGTCGATGCGCACCTTTTCGGTTTTCGAGAAGGTCGGGTGCGCTTCGAAGGCCGCCAGCAACTCGTCGCTCCCAATCGTGCGCCCCTGGTGCTCGATCCGCGTGTACCAGGTCTGGTGGTTGATCCCGGCGCAGACGATGTCCACGTCCTCGCGACGCTCGGCGCCCAGCACCTCCGCAATCTGGTTCCAGCCGTGCTCGATCCCATGGCACAACCCCACCACGTTCACCCCGTGGTCCAGCAGCGCCCAGCAGTTCATGGCCATCGGGTTGGCGTAGTTCAGCAGCAACGCGCCCGGCTTGGCCACATCCAGGATGTCGTCACCGAAGGCCAGCAGTTGAGGAATCGTGCGCTGGGCATACATGATCCCGCCCGCGCAGATCGTGTCGCCCACGCACTGGTCCACGCCGTATTTCAGCGGGATCTCCACGTCCAGCTTGAACGCATCCAGCCCACCTACGCGGACGCAGCAGATCACGTAGTCGGCGTCGCGAAAGGCCCGCCGCCGATCGGTGGTGGACGAGACTCTGGCCGGCAGCTTGTTGGTCCGGATGTCCTTCTGACAGAGCTGCGTCACCAGGTCCAGGTTGGGCTGCGAGATGTCGGTCAGCGCGAAGTGGGCATCCCGCAACTCCGGCACCGACAGGATGTCGCGCATCAGGCGACGAGTGAACCCCACGCTCCCCGCGCCGATTACCGCGATCTTCAGGGCCACGCCGCGGGCCTACGCCTTCAGCGGCTGGCCGGTCGGATCGAGCTGCCCGATCTCCTCCAGCAGCCGTACGGTGTGAATCACGTCGTGGATGTTCGTCAGAGGCTGCCGGCCTTCTGCCACGGCGTTCAGGAAGTCGGCGTGCAGCGCGTCAACCCCGTCGTCCAGCGCCCCGCCGGGATGACCCGGAATCGGCTGGCCCTCGATAATCTCCGGCTCCGGCCGCTCGTCGGCGTAAATCTGCCCGTGGATGGGCGGCAGCAGATAGGCGCTAACGCCGTTGCCGTGCATCTCGATGCGGTAGTGGCGCGCCCCCGCGTGGCCGGTCACCGAGTGCACCGCCACGGCCCCGCTGGTGAAGTGGATGATGGAGTTGTAGGTGTTCATCCAGCCCGTATAACTGTCGTCGCCACGGGTCAGCACCTGGTCCCAGGTCCCGCCGCAGAGCCAGCGCAGCCAGTCCACCATGTGGATGTCCTGCTCATACAACCGGTTGAGCTCCCGACCGCCCTGGTCGTTCTCGATCAGGTTCTTGCTCATGCCGGCACTGGCCAGCATGACCGGTCCGTTGACTTCGACCCGCGCGCGGGCCGCCCGGATCATGGGCGTCCAGCGCCGCTGTAGGCCAACGCACACGATTCGATTGTTGGCCTCGGCCGCTGCGGCAATCTTCTCGGCGTCCGCCGATCCAACGCCGGGTGGCTTCTCGACAAAGAGATGCGCGCCCGAGGCCAGCACTTCCACCGCAATGTCTGCGATGTCGGGCGGTCGCGTGATGGCGTAGACAACCTCGGGGGTCTCTTGCTCCAGCATCTCCCGGAAGTCGCTATAGCGGCCCTCGATGTCGTACTGGTCGGCGGTCGTCGCGAGCCGGTCCTCGTCCAGTTCGCACATCGCCGTCAGCTCGACTCGTCGATGGGCTCGATCAATCGCCGGATAGTGCGCGCTGGTAGCCCTGCCGCCGGCGCCAATAAAAGCTGCGCGAACCATCGTCCCCTCCAAGCCTGTCCGCCGGAACGCCAGTCTAGCCGTCAGCGACTGGCTCCGGACGCATACGGCGGCAAGTCACGGGCGTCGTCGCGTCGCCCTACATCGGCTCCTTCTTTAGCAGGCCGATGACGTGTCCCTCCGGGTCCGCAAAGTGCCCGATGGTCACGCCTTCCATGACATTGGTCTCGGGCATCAGGATGTTGCCGCCCAGGCCGGCCGCCTTTTCCAGGGTCGCGGTGACGTCCTCGACTTCCACGTAGAACGTGACGAACCCGGCCGAGCCATCAAACGTCTGGCCGATGCCGCCGCCAATGCTGTTGTCGCACTCGGGGTCGGCATTCACCAGGCCGTAGCCCATCGGATTGTCGGTCAGGACCTCCCAGTCAAAGAGGTCGCCAAAGAACTTGTGCAGCGCCGGGCCGTCCTTGCCGTTGACTTCCCAGTGCACCACGGGGTTTGCCATTTGCCTGTTCCTTGTCGTTTGCGCGATGCGCAAGGTTGCCCGCCGCGTGTTTGTCAGACCGTCACAAACCTTCCTGAGCCCGCTCCTTGTCCGTGGCATAAGCTGCGCGTCTGATAATCCAAGTTCCAGCGAGCCCCGGGGGACTGCAATGAAAGTTCTTGGTGTCGACTACGTCTACTTCCCCGTTTCCGACCTCGAAAAGGCCACCGCCTTTTACCGCGATGTGTTGGGCCTAACGCCCCTCTTCAGCGTGGGCGGCATGTGGGGTGAACTGCAGGCCGGCAATACGACCGTTGCGCTGCATATGGAGGACAACGCCGAAATCGCGGCGCCCGACGCTGGTATGCGCCCGTCCACGGCATTTGCCTGTGAGGACGTCGCCGCCATGGCCGAGCGAGTTCAGGAAGCGGGCGGCAGCGTCGCCATGGAGCCCTTCGAAAGCGGCACCTGCACGATTGCAATCGTCACCGATCTGGACGGCAACCCCGTCATGCTGCACCGGCGCGACGACGGCACCGTCGGGTAGCCAGGCGCCCCGGCGGCATTGAGCGTCTTACGCCAGCGCGGCCGCTCCCGGCGGCAGCAGGTGCCGAACCTGCGGCTGCACCTCACCGGGCAGTTTCAGGTACACATCTTCCGGCAGGTCATCGATCCGCGACTTGTGGTACGCCGGGTCGTACTCCTGTGAGCTCGTTCGTGTTGGATTCAGATTGAGCCACCAGGCGGCGTAGCGGATCACCACAGCCACGCGATCCTCGTCGGTCAGATTGGGTGACACCGCGTGCCAGACGCGGCTGTCCACGATGCCCACCGACCCGGCTGAACCGAGCAACCGTTCCTCGTCGCCGCGCGGAGTCATTGCGTCGCCGTAGGGTCCGCCGTCACGCGGGTGATCGTGCAGCTTGTGGCTGCCCGGCACGATGATCGTGGCCCCGTTTTCAACTTTGAAGTCCGTCAACATCCAGAACGTCGTGAAGTGCAACGGTATATCGGGATACGGTGCCGGGATCCGCGTGTTGTGCTCCTGGTTATACGGCCAGTCGGCATGCCACACGTCCCGCTGGCGCCCCGGCCCGGTCACGAACCCTGTAAAAAACGACAGTCGAAAACCAGGGCCCAGCGTGGCGTCCAGCACCGCCGTTAGCCGCGGCTCGGCCAGATAAGGGGCCAGATCCTGGTTGATCCGCAAGAGGTTGGAGGTCTTGCCCAGCGCCGGGATGTCGATGTCGCTATTGGCCAGAATGTCAGTCCGAACTCGATCGCGGATTCCAGGAACCGCGTCCTGCGGAATCACACCTTCAATCAGCGTGACGCCGCGCTCAAGCAGCTCGTCAGCGTGGGGATTAGACATGGGCTTCGGATCCGCAGGCTTCCGGGGGCTCATTGTGGCATTCATCCGCTCCTCGGAACACAGCTGCAGCCGGCTGATACCGTAGGCGGCGGTTCGCTGGATGCGGAGAGCGTGTCACAAATGGCCGACGATCAGGAACTGGGCTATCTCGGGATCGGTCAGGCCGCCGCGGCGCTCGCCGGCGGCGAACTGTCATCGCTGGACCTGACCGAGGCCGTCCTGGCCCGCATCGAGCGCCTAAATCTAACCCTCAACGCCTACACCTGCGTTATGTCGGACTCCGCTCGAGCCGACGCACGGGCCGCCGACGCCCGCGCCAGGTCCGGTGCGCGTCTCGGCCCTCTCGACGGCATCCCCATCGCAATCAAGGACGTCATTGACACCGCCGGCGTGGTGACGACCTATGGCTCCATCAAGTACCGCGATCACCGTCCCGAAGCCGACGCCCACGTGGTTCAGCAGTTGCGAGATGCCGGCGCGGTGATTCTGGGCAAGACCAACACCCACGAACTCGCCCGCGGCATCACCACCGACAACCCACACTTCGGACCCACCCGCAACCCCTGGGACCTGACCCGGCACCCCGGCGGCTCCTCCGGCGGTTCCGGCGCGGCGGTCGCCACGGGCTTGGCCCTTGGCGCCCTGGGAACCGACACCGGTGGTTCGGTGCGCATCCCCTCGCACATGACCGGCATCACCGGACTCAAGCCCACCCATGGCTTGGTCGGCCGCTCGGGCGCGCGCCCGCTGGTCCGGAACTTCGACCACATCGGGCCCATGACCCGCTCTGCCGCCGACTGCGCCCTCATGTTGGAAGCTATGGCCGGACCGGACGCCAACGATCCGGACGCAGTCACGCAACCCGCCGGATCCTTCGCCGTCGCCCTCAACGATTCGATCGGCGGCTATCGCGCCGGCATCATCCAGGACTTCGTAGACAACGCATTGCCTCAGATCAGAGAACTCTTCGCCCAGGCCCTCCGTGCGATTCGCGAGCTCGAAGTCGATATAGACTCCTGGACGCTGCCCGCAACCCTTGATCCAAAAGCCGCCCAGACCGTCTCGCGCTCCGAGGGCTACGTCAGCATCCACGAAATGTTCGACGGCGACTTCAGTTCGATCGACCCGTCCATTCATGAACGCCTGAACGTCGGCGCCGACGCCACAGCCTTCGACTACCTGCGGGGACTGGAGGCGCGGACGGCCATTGAGGCCGTGGTCTCGGACGCCCTGGAGTCCCGCGACTTCCTGCTCAGTCCCGCCTATCCGTACCCGGCCGAACCCATCAAGCGCTTCGACGCCCGCGCCAATGACACCTACCACGCCTCGCTGTTCAACGCGTCACACCACCCGGCGCTGGTCGTCCCCATGGGCTTCGCCGACGGCCTACCCGTCGGCCTCCAAATCGTCGGCCGCCTGCACGACGACGCCACCGTCCTCCAAATCGGCCACGCCTTCCAGCAGGTAACCACACACCACAGGCGTTTGCCGGACCTTCCGGTCCAGTAGTTTCGGCTCGATCAGCGATCAGCCCGCGTACGAACGGGCTCGATTAGGCGCTCTCCGCCGGCCTCACGTTCGTCCGCCCCCGCTGAATCAAGGCCGTGATTCCCAGGGCAATCCAGGCCGGCGCGGAGAACACCAGCGGGTACGCCACAATGCCGATAGGCCCGAACAGCCCGCCAATCAGCGCCCCGAACACCGTAATCGGCGCAAGCACCGCACCACACACATAGGCGACGATACGTGCACGTCGATACAACATCGTTAGCGCCGTGGTCAGCGGAATCGCCGCGATCCAGGTGAAGAGCACCATCGACCCAACCATTGCGCCGATAAACAGCGCTCCGCCGCTTCCCGAATCGGCTGGCAAACCGCCAAAACGAATAACCGACACCACCAGGATTGCCAGCGGGAGCCAGAGCGGAAGAACAAGAAGCCGCAAGACGCGTCGAACCGTTGACGATTGCATGTGCCCACCATTGCGCCACGCGATCCGGACATTCTATGCACCACTCGACAGGTGTCGATGGTGAGGCTTCCTACAAAGGCGTCAACTTCCTACGCTCGGATCGGTGGGAGTAGTCACACGAGCGCCCGCTAGACGCCGTAGATCCGCGCCGTATTCCCACCCATAATCCAGGCCCGGTCCTCAGGCGGAATGTACGGGCAGTGGTCTCGCAGGTAGTTGACCTGGTTGGCGTAGTACTCGGGTGAGCGCGCCTGCTCCTGCGTCAAAGCGTTGGCCTTTGTGAACTCCGAACCCCAGATCAGCTTGCGCGGCCCAAACGTGTCGTACAGCGCCCGCAGCACCACGTCGTCCGGCCCCCACCAGGCGCCCGGATATCCCGCCAGGATCTCCAGGTTGACGTCATAGTTCCTCACCAGATCGATGATGCCCTGATCGAACGTTGCTCGGCCTTCCGCGTCAATCAGTCCTTCCGGCGCTTTCATTCCCACGTACAGCCCATGCACAACCGTTATCGTCAGATCGGGCCAGGCATCCAGTAGCTTGATCAGGGCCTGAAAGTGATCGGGAGAGTCGGTTCCATAGGAAACTGTGCAGACCGGCAGCTTCATCTGATCGACGAGCTCCCACACCGGCCAAAACCTCGGCGCATGGAAGTTCGCAAACGCGTCATCTGACGGCGGCCAGGGGTCGTAATACAGCCCCTTGAATCCCTCGTCCTCCACGTGGCGCTGAATGGTCGCCAACTGTGGCGGCAGGTGCGCCTCCCCGCCCTCGACCTTAATGACCGCAATAAATCGGTCGCCATGCTCGCGAACCATTCGCGCCGCGTACTTCATCCCCCAGATGTTGCAGGTGTGCAGCACGGCGTAGTCCACCCCCGTGCCGTCCATGCAGGCCAGCATGTCGGCCTCGGACTGGCCGTTCTTGCCCTCCGGCCAGTAGCCCGGCATATGGTCCTGAAGTTGCTGCACGCCAACGTGGGCGTGGGCGTCGATTACCGGAAGTGTGGCGTTCGTCATGCGTCGACGCTCCTTGAGGCTGTCAGCAGATCAACCAGGCGATCGCGCGCAGCATGTTGCATGGCCACGCGGGTCGCGAGTTCAATCATCCCCGGCGTCTCGGTGGTCATGAAATCGCGAATCCCGAGATCATAGAGATAGAAGGGCAGCGGCCACTCCCCGTCCGCCATGTATTCGCGAAACCGTTCGTCCCGGGTCTCTTCATCGCCGTGTCCAACCACGCCACCCTCGACGGGATGCTCGTCAGCCTCGGGCGTGGAAATGATAGGCCCTTGCTCGGCCACGGCCTCAACGATGAGGCGGGGCCAGGAGTTGTCGTTGAAGAACGCGTAGGTATAGAACCCGACTTCCTCCGGGTCCTCATGCGCGTCAACGAAGGTGTCGAAGCTGTCGTCCGCCACAGCGGCGCGCAGCGTGCGGACCTCAGGCACCTCGTCCCGCGCGAACTGCCGGTTCAAGTCAATCCCGTCCTTGTTTTCCCGCGTCCCCAGGTCATAGCCCGTCGGGTTTAGGCAAGGGAAGATGCTGAAGGCAACCGACGGGCTCCGTGTCCACAGCCGCTGCTCCAGGAACTCCAGGACCGTGACAACCGGCGCCGGTTCATCACCGTGAGTCCCGGCAAACACCGCCAGTCGTGCCGCCACGGGTGTCGCTGCGGCAATGTCAACCCGGAGCAAGTCCAGCCCCAGGCCGTCAATCGGGTAGCGCCTGAGCCTGAGGCCCGATGCGGCGGCTGCGGCTTCGACGCGCGCCGTAATCTCGGCGTAGTTGGCTGGCTTCCGCACGCTGATCTCGCCTTCCAAGGGGCGGCTCAGAGTAGCGCGATCCTCAGCCTCGTTCGGTGACACGACGTACAGTTGCCAGGCTCTGGTATGACACCATGCCGCCACGCGAACGCATCGGAACACCGCCATGTTGAAGGGAATCGATCCGCTGCTCGGCCCGGATTTGCTGCGGATCCTTGCGGCAATGGGCCACGGGGACGAACTGGTCATCGTGGACGCAAACTTCCCGGCCGAAGCCAACGCCAGGCGCCTGATTCGGCTTGACGACGTGCGCGCAACCCGCGCCGCCGAAGCCATCCTGTCGCTGCTGCCGCTCGATGAGTACGTAGACCAACCGGCGGCCGTCATGGCCGCCGTCGGCGACCCCGACGCCC
>VXPS01000151.1 GCA_009839425.1 Chloroflexota bacterium | reverse complement strand
GTCTGCAAGACCGCGCCCGAATGCTGTAACGTGATTAATGTCTCGCGGGGACCAGACGTGGCCTGGCATCGAGCCGGAGCAAGTAGCCGTGAGTCGCGGGTAGGGTTGATGCGTGTCAGCTACTCCATCAGGCGGCCAGGCCTTACGGTGGCCGCGGGGGTGGTCGCTGCCGTGCTGACGGCATGTGGCGGCGACTTCGAGTACAAGACGAGCGGCGATCGAATCGACGGCGGGAACCGCGCCGGAATCGCCGACTGGGATGGCGCCTCGACAACCTCTCACGAAAATCTGATGAGCATCCAGGAGCAGTACCAGGCCAAGGTGAAGGCCGAGAGTGGACAGAAATAGGTCGGCTAAAGGGGGCCGATGGGTAATGCACCAATCAGACACGTGGCACCGCATCTGGCGTTGGCTTCGCTGCGTGCCCCTTCTGGCTCTTATCGGCGCCGCGTTGCTGGTGGGCTGCGGCGGGGATTTCGAATTCAAGACCAGCGGTGACCGCACGAGCGAGGGAAATGTTGGGCCCAGCGAGTTCAACAACCCCGATGCCGCCGGCCTGGGCGGAGCGTCCACCGCGTCCGACGAGAAAATGAAGAGCATCCAGGAGCAGTACCAGGCCAAACTGAAGGCCGAGAGTGGGAAGCCGTAGGAGGAAGGGGTGCCATTGTGACGCTGCGCCAGTTGCAGACGTACTTCCGCCGCAAGCTTCGTAGGGTTGGGGCAGTGCTTGCGGCGGCCGTGATTGCCGCGCTCGCCGCGAGTTGCGGAGGAGATTTCGATTACAAGATCAGCGGTGAGCGCCCCGCGAACGAATCGCGCACGGGAACTGGGGACTTTGGAAGCATGTCCACGAGCTCTCACGAGGATGTGCTGAAGCTCCAGGAGCGATACAAGGCAAAGGTCGAAGCCGAGTCCAGCAAGAAATAGTCCGGAGGAGACCCAGTGGACATGCGGTTACGTGGGATGGTCCGAGGCTCGCGGATACGCTCGCTTCGTCGGATGGTCCTGGCCGCATTGGCGGCCGTGCTCCTGGCAGCTTGCGGTGGCGACTTCGAGTACAAGACCAGCGGCGACCGTATTCAGGGAGAGACTCGCGCCAATACCGGTCAATTCAGCGGCGCATCGACGACGTCGCACGAGAACCTGATGAGCATCCAGGAGCAGTACAAAGCTAAGCTTGAGGCGGAGGCCGGCAAGAAGTAGAGCGAATGGGGGGCAGGCGGCCATGTTTGGGAACGGAAAGCCAAGCCGCAGTGGCGCCCTGATTGGACGTGTATCGCTTCTGGCCGCGCTGGCCGGCGCGCTCCTCGCGGGCTGCGGCGGTGACTTTGACTACAAGATCAGCGGCGACCGGGCGATCAATGAAGTCCGGGGCGCAAGGGCCGGCGGCGGTGGGAAGACCGCCACCCACGAAGACTTGATGAAACTCCAGGAGCAATATCAAGCCAAAGTCGCCGACCAGGAATCCGGCGCAAAGAAGTAAGCGCTTGGTCTACCTGCACACCACCCCGCGCCGCGAGGCCATTCGTGGCCAGGAGGAGAGGTCGCAATGAACGTGATTACGATCATGAACGACACGTTTCGACGCGACCACGTCGGGGCCTACGGGCTGGAAGCGCCGTGGGCCAATCCGGGCACTGGGCACGGGCGCATCCATACGCCGAACCTGGACGATCTCGCCCGCCAGTCCGTGAGGTTCGACCGTTTCTATGCCGGCTCATATCCGACCATCCCCACCCGCTACGACCTCTGGACCGGCCGCTTCGGGTTTCCCACTCGACCCTGGCAGCCGCTGGAGCGAGAAGACCTGACGCTGGCCGAAATCCTGAACTCGGCTGGCCACCCGACCATGCTGATTCACGACACCCCTGGGCTTACGGCCGCCGGCTACAACTTCCAGCGAGGTTTCATGGGCTGGGAACGGGTGCGTGGCCAGCATGGTGACAGTTGGCGCACTGATCCCGGGCAACTCTGGCTACCGTGCGCTCCGCATAAGCACAAGAACCACCTCGGTGTGCGCGCCTACCTGCGGAACGTGCTGGACCGTCGCCACGAGGCCGAATGGATGGCCGGCAAGTCGATTCTGGAGTCCATGGACTGGCTGGAACGCAACGCGGCTCACCAGGACTTCTACCTCTACATCGACATGTGGGACCCGCACGAACCGTTCGACGCGCCGCCGGCGGACCAGGCGCGCTACGAGTCACCGGACTTTGACGGCGACTGGCTGATCTACCCGGCCTACGGACGCGGGACGTACATGACGGATGACGAACGCGCCCACGTTCGCGCGTCCTACGCCGCGCTCTGCACGTACACCGACCGTTGGCTTGGACACCTGTTCGAGAAGCTGGATGCGCTGGGCCTTGCGGACGACACGTTGGTGATCTGGCTGACGGATCACGGACACGGGCTCGGCGATCACGACCTGCAAGGTAAGCCGGGCAGCCAACTCGGACGACTCTATGACCAGAACGTGCGCTGCCCGATGTTCATCCGGCACCCGGGAGGCCTTGGCGCTGGTTCGAGCCGCGGCGAGGTGTGTCAGCACGTGGACATCTTTGCGACGGTGCTCGACGCCTTCGGCATGGAACCGCCAGGCGGAATCGACGGCGAGTCACTGCTGCCGCTGATCACGGGCGAATCCGCCTGGTCTCGCGTTACGGCCTTCAGCGGCCGGTTTCCGCCCGGTTTGCTGACCAGCGGCGTGATTGGCGGCGCCGATCATGATGGCTTCGTGGGTCGCGAAGACCTGCCCGAACCGCTGACCGTTTCAAATGCGAATTGGCAACTGATCGCATCGCCGCGAGGCCACGTATCCGAGCTCTACGACCTTGAGAACGATCCGAACCAACTCCGGAATGTCGTTGACGAGCATCCGGAAGAGGCCAGACGACTTCAGCATCAGCTGCTCGACTTTCTGGAGGCCCACCACGCGCCGCCAGAACTTGCTCAGGCGTTCGAGGATCAGCCGACGGCGAATCCCACGACGTCGCCGCCGCTGATTGCCGGGCCGGATGCCGTGCTCTATGCCTTCAAGGACGCGAACGGCAAGACGATCGCAGTTGAGAACGAAGCTCAAGCCATCGAATTCGCGCACGGCAGTCCAGGCGCAAGCGATGTTCGACGCGTGCGGCTTCGCGACCTACGCCCCGAAGGTCGCAACGCGCACGTCGGTGCTCATGGCCAGTACTACTGGCCGGAGGACCTGCTGCTGAGCTAGTAGCCCTTGTCGCGAGTCACGACGTTCAACAGCGGTTCGCCGGCGAGGTAACGCTTGAGGTTCTCGATGAAGAGATCCTGGGCGCGCCGCATGTAGGCCGGGTTTCGATTGCCGGACACGTGCGGCGTGATGAATACGTTCTCCAGATCCCAGAGCGGGTTCTCTGGGGGCAGTGGATTCGGGTCCGTATGCAGAACGTCAAGGCAGGCGCCGCGGATCTCACCGCTCTGCAGGGCCCGAACCAGGGCGTCGTGATCGACGACTCCACCACGGCTGACGTTGATGAAGTAGGCGTCGCGGCGCATTGCGCGGAAAGCTGACTCGTCAAACAGGCTCGCAGTCTCGGACGTCAGCGGCACCGTGGAGACGATGAAGTCGGCCTCTGCCAGGAGCTCCGGCAAGCCATCCGGTCCCACGATCTTCTCGGGGAGCGCGGCTGTTGGGTCGCCCACGTTCGGGAAGTCCATCCCCGTCACCTTGCGCACGTCAGGATTGCGCTTGCTGGCCAGGACTCGCATGTTGAACGCCTGCGACAGGCGGGCCACGTGCCGACCGATTTGCCCATAACCCACGATGCCAACGGTCAGTCCGGTGAGATCGGTAAGAGTGCTGTGGGCGCGGTTGCGGACCTTCTGCTGCTGGTCGCGGTAGAAACCCAGCAAGCCGCGCGCCAGCAGGCCCATGGCGAATATGCAGTATTCGCCGATCGGGACAGCGTGGCAGCCGGCGGCGCTGGTCACGGTGACGCCGTTTGCCGGATCGAAGACCGGATTCGAAATCTTGTTATCGACGCCAGTCGAGGTCATCTGCAGCCAGCGGAGGCTGGCGTCAGGTTCGAGCTGCGTGGGAAACCAGTGGGTGTAGAGGATCTCGGCATCGCCGAGCAACTCGGTGAGTTCCGGGTTCGAGCGACAGGTCCGCTGTTCGATCTCAAGATCGGGTGAGACGCTGCGGATCTCCTCGATCGCGTCAGAAGAGCCTTCGAGTTCGGGAACGGTTACCAGGATCTTGGTCATCTGAGAAGCCCTTCTGGTGTTTCCGGTTGACCGCTCACCATGACGCGATGTCCAGGTTCGAGGGGCTCCACTTCGGATCGGTGGGACGCGGGAACGGCGACCGGGCGTGCGAAATGCCGCTGTTGGGGACGAACGGATACTCCTCGATCAGTTCGTCGGGAATGTCAATGCCCAGCCCCGGCGCACCCGTGGGTTTGATGTAGCCGTCCTCGAATTCAAAGGCCTGGCCGATCAGGGCCTTGCCAAACGGGTTGTCCTTCTCGGGATACCGAACCATGAAGCAGTTCCGGTTGGCGAAGCCCACGTGATAGTTGGCGGCCAGACCGACAGCCGAGCTGAAGCTGTGCGTCACGATTCGCATGTCGTGGGCGTCGGCCGCGGCCATGATCTTCATGTCTTCGGCGATACCGCCACACCAGGTAACGTCCGGCTGGACGATGTCGATGGCGCGCTTCTCGAAGAATGGCTTGTAGCCATGAAGCAGGGTCTCGTTCTCGCCGGCAGCCAGCGGGGTCTCGCAGAGTTCGCGAATCCGAACGTAGTCGTCGACGTTCGTCTGGAGAACGGGCTGCTCCATCCAGAGCAACTGGTACTCGTCGAGGGCTCGTACCACGCGCAGCGCAGTGTCGGCCAGCCACGGCTTGCGGTTGAAGGGCATGCCCGGATCCAGGATCAGATCCACGCTCTCGCCCAGGACCTCGCGCATGGCCTCGACCTTGGCTCGCTCCTGCGAAATTAGATCGGGGATGCTGATGTGGCGTTCCTGGAGCATTTCGCCGACATGCGCGACCTTGAGGGCTGAGTAGCCTTCGTCGACCAGGCGCTGGGCCTGGGGCTTGTTCGCGTTGGCGATGCTGGTATAGCAGCGGAGTTCGTCATGGGCCTTCCCACCCAGTAACTGATACACGGGCGTGCCCAAGGCCTTGCCAAGAATGTCCCACAGCGCGATTTCGATTCCCCCGAGCGCTGAAATGGAGGGGCCCACCGGCGCCCAGCGCAGGGCCTTTACCTGCATCTTGCGCCAGAGCGCGTGAATGTCGAACGGGTCTTCGCCCTCGACCACGGGGCCGAAGTGCTCGATCAGGGCCCGGAAGACTTCCGGGGCGTACCAGGAGATGTAGGACTCGCCCCAGCCGGTGATTCCCGCATCCGTGTCGACGCGGATGAAGCCCGACGTCGAGGGTCGGATGCCGTGCTGCCAGGGTTCGGGAACCGTTACCAGAACTGGCTGGACGTTAGTGATCTTGATTGGTCGGCTCCTGATGAGATGCCGCGGCAGGTACCCGCGGCGGCTTCGGGTGCAACGCGCTAACGGTCTGGGATAAGAGCGCCGCGCTCACGCGGGTTCGAACCCGTAGGCGTAGAGCCGGGCAGCGCCGTAGAGCCAGAAACGGAGCTTGAAGCGGCCGGCCGGAATGTCGCCGATGCCGCCACCATTCCAGGTCACGGGCTGACTCCAGCCATCGGTGCAAAGGTCGCGACTGTCCTCTCGGCTGAAGCCGGCAAGCGGTTGGTCCGTGGTTGCGTCGAGGACCTCGACTTCGATCCAGCTGCGATTCTGGCGGACATCGCCGATGTTCAGCGTGAGTTGGGTTGACGCATCGTTGCGCTCGATGGGCTTGGTTACCGCAAACCCCGGAACTTCGCGGTCCGGTGTTTCCAGGCAAGTGAAGCCGTCTTGACGCAGGGTGGCGACGCCGAAACGTGAGATTCGTACCTGGCCGGTGCTCGCGAACGGATATTCGTCCGGCGTGTTTTCGCCGGGCCAGCTGGTCCACTCTTCGCCGTTGCCACCGTAAAACAGGTGAATCGTTCCATCCTTGATAGCCGGCTTGTCTGCAATGACCAGCAGGCCGCCGTCCCACTCGTCGTTGCGGCCGCGCGGGATGACCGGTTGCTCCACGTCAAGACGCTGGAATCTCAGTCCGTCGCCGCTGACCGCCAGACGAATGTCAGCGCAGTACGAGCCGTAGATCCCGTAGCCATTGGGTACGTACCAGCCGTACTCGTACGCCATGGCCCATGCGCCTCCGTAGGGGGCATACAAGACGTGGTGGTTTTCGTACTCGACCCCGTCATCGGGGTCCAGCAGCGGGTTTTCGTCGGCGTTGCGGATGTTCACCATGTCGGGGCCGTAGGCGAGCAGCTTGGCTCGGCCCCAGGGCTTATCGGGTCGGCTCAACGGAGTCCGGGCTTGCCAGATGAGCTTGAATCGGCGTGACGGGTCGGGATCCTGGTCGTCGCGGATCAGGTTTCCGCAGTCGGGGCTGCGACCTTCCCATTCGGGGATGTCGATCTTGGGACCCGCGGTCCAGTGGATGCCGTCCGGGGAGTAGTTGGCCCGCGATCCCTTGTAGTCGGGTACCGGCGCGGTGATGGCGTCGTCGGTGCGCAGGCGTGGACCGCGCTTGAACATCTTGTAGCGCTTGGACGGGTCTGGCTCCGCGTTGTCCTTGAGCACCGGGCCGTACCCGAGCGCGACGATGTTGTTGGCCGTCGAGCCCCGCCAGGAGTAGAGATGCAGATGCGGCTTTTCCCAGGTGACGCCGTCCTGGCTGGTTGCGTAGCCCATGGCGGTCCACTTTTCGGGCGCCAGGTCGGAACCTGAGTACCAGGCCTTGAAGACGCGGTCCTCGTCGTCCCAGATGACCGTTGGAGACGACCAGGGTCTTGCCTGATTGGCGTCCCACTCGTGCAGGTCGCCCAGCGGCATTACCGGGTTGTTGGGATGCTTGGCGGCTTCGCAGACCCGGTGGGAGAGGTGATAGGTCGATTCGATGTTGTCGAGAAGAAGGAGTCCGTCGCGTTGACCTGCCGTGGTATCGATGTGGAGCCCCTCGGATTCTGCTGACACGTACTGGCGCGCATGGTACCGACTGGAGCGCACGCGCGGTGCCCGGCGCCTGGAATTGTCGGCGGTGGCGGGGTCGCTCGGTACGATGCGCTGGCCGGCGTGAGCAAAGGCGGTCCTGATGATTCCCGATCTCGTTGACGACGACCTTCATCTGTTCTTCGACGATGCCGAGGTGCTGGCGCGGGAAGGTATTGGGCGGCGGGTCAATACACTGCGGCGCGAGCAGGAGCCGGTGCTGGTTGGCGATCGGCCGTGGGAGTCGGCCTGGCAGGGCGGATGGATCTCGGTTGTCCATGACGACCAGGCCGACCACTACAAGATGCTGTACGTGGCGCATCCGGCGGGCTCGAGGTTTCACGGCGTCTGCGTGGCGATCTCCGCGGACGGCGTGGAGTGGGAGAAGCCGGAACTCGACGTGTATGCGCTGCCGGACGGGACACGCACGAATGTCGTGTTGCCCTGGGAGCGGGGTTCGACGCAGACGCTGCTGACGCTGCTGGACCGCGTTCCCGGACCTCGATACCAGGCGATGACCTACCAGGTGCGGCGAGATTCGGACGGCACGCCGACTGGGCGGGGGATGTTTCGGGGTGTTTCCGACGATGGGTTGCAGTGGACGGTGGACGATGCGCCGACGCTGCCGGGCCAGGGAGATCGGATGCAGCTGGCCTGGGACCCGCGGCGACGGACATGCATGTTGCTGACGCGTCACCGGCACCTGAGCGTGCAACGACAGGCAGGTGTGCAAGGGCTCAAGCGCGACATGGACTTGTGGGAAAGCCCGGACCTGCTGACCTGGTCGCATCGCGGGCGGATGCTGTGGCCGGACGATGACGATCCCGCCGGCACGGAGTTCTACAGCATGTTCCCGGCGGCGTACGGGCCGGGATACCTGGGGTTCATCGAGGTCTATCACACGGACGACGAGACGCTGGACGTGCAGCTGGCGTGGAGCGGCGACGCGCGGCGCTGGCGGCGGGTGGCCGGGCGCAAGCCGGTGATGCCGCTGGGTGGTGAAGGGGCGTGGGACTCGCACTGGATCATGCTGGCCAGCACGCCACCGGAGCCGGTGGGGGACCGGTTGCGGTTCTGGTACGCCGGAACCTGTACGCACCACGGGGCGGCGGATCGACACAGAAGAGCATTTGGGATCGCGACGATTCGACGGGATGGCTTTGTGTCGATGGAAGGCGAGATGTTTGGCGGGTCGATGGTGTGTGGGCCGCTGGACGCCCGGGAGGCGCGGCGGTTGACGCTGAATCTGCGTGCCGAGGCCGGGGCGGCGGCGGTTGAGGTGCTGACGGTTCGCGGTGAGCCGATTGAGGGTTTTACGGCAAACGACTGCCGATTCTCGTCGTCGAACTCGGTTGAGGTGGAGGTGACCTGGCGGGGCGGGGCGGTGGTTCCTCCGCAGTCCGATGGGGAAGTGTTGCTGCGGGTGAATATGCAGAGCGCCAGCCTGTACAGCTATCGCTGGGTTGCGGCCTAGCCGCGGGACGACGGGCGGCCTGAATAGCAACTGCGGTACCGTTCCCTCACGGCGGCGATGAGGCTGACGGGGAGCAGAGCAATGCGTCGACGACTGGTGTTGGCTGGATGCGGGGGCATGGGGCGGCGGCACATGCGGGCGTATCGGACGCTGGAGGACTTTGAGCCGGGGCGGTTGGAGCTGGCGGCTGTGGTGGATCGGGAGATCGAGCGGGCTGAGTTCCTGGCAGGTGAGGCGGAGGAGATCCTGGGATCGCGGCCCGCGTGCTTTACGTCGATTGAGGACGCGATTGCGGCGACTCCGGACTTGGATGTCGTCGACGTGGTGGTGGCGGCGGCGGCGCATCACGTGGTGGTGGAAACGGCGACGGCGGCCGGGTTGCACGTGTTGTGCGAGAAGCCGATGGCGCCAGGCGTGCGGGCTTGCCGGGCGATGCAAAGCGCCGCGGAGCGGAACGGGCGAGTGTTGTCGATCGCGGAGAACTACCGGCGGGACCCGATTGCACGGCTGCTGCGGGCGGTGCTGGACGCTGGCGGGATCGGTGAGCTGCGGACGGTGGTGGATTACGCGGCCGGGGGCGGTCGCGGGGCCAGTGCCGGGGGATGGCAGTTCAAGCGGGTGCAGGGCGGCTCGCTGTTGGAGTCGGGGGTTCACAACGCGGACCTGCACCTGTATTTCGGGGGTGCCATCGACACGGTTCACGGGCAGGTGCGGTTGCGGGAGCCGTTGCGGTACTTCCGGGGCGAGAAGGTGAAGCCGTTTCACGAGCACTACTCGGCGGAGTACCCGGAGAGCCAGCCGGCGGATGCGCCGGACGTGCTGCTGGCGACGTACGAGTACGCCAACGGGGCGCTGGGGCAGTGGCTGTACGAGCTGGCTGCGCAGGGGCCGGGGTTTAACCGATTCACGTTCTGGGGCAGCGAGGGCCAGGTGGACATGCCGGGGGTGCGGCAAGGGTTGCCGCTGAAGGTGTACCCGGGGCGGTCGAAGGAGGCGTTGCCGGACGAGGAGGTGCTGGCGCTGGCGCCGGACTTTGGGCTGGACGATCGGACGGCGCGGTTCTTTGGCGGGGAGCGGCTGGCTCGGTACGACAACGACCACAGCGACGTGGGCAGCGGGGCGGATCTGAAGCTGATTGCGATTGAGATGGCGGAGTTGCTGGATGCGATTGAGGGCGACGGGAAAGTCGAGGTGGACGCGGAGGTTGGGCTGGCGGCGGTGGCGCTGGTGATGGCGGCGCATGAATCGTCGGAAGCGGGGCGGCCGGTGACGCTGCAGGAAGTGGTGGATGGATCGCAGAGCAGCTACCAGGACGTGGCGGACCGGGAGTTGGGACTGCTGAACTAGCCAGCGAATGCGGGTCGCCGTACGGCGCGAAATGGGCCTCGCGTGCGCAGTAAGAGTTTTTTCCAAAAAACTCTTGAGGCGCGGCGGGGCGGTTTGGGGCGAGGTTTTGATGGCTGGCAGCGATGCGTGGGTGGGGTGTTTGGCTGGCGGGCGGCGGGGCGGATCGAGGCTAAGCGCAGAGGTCGCGGTGACGCGCCTGCCCGGCGAGCGGCAGAGTGCGGCAAGGGCTCGCATAGCGGACGGCGGGTGCGCCAGGCGAGGGCTTGGGTAGTGGTTCAGCTGGCGGGGCGTGCGCATCTGAAATCCGGGTTGCGGTGACATCATGTCTAGTGTACACTATCCGAGGACGACTGGCCAGGAACTAGTGACTCGGGCGCAGGGGGAGTATCGGCGAGGGGGGCCTTGCGTGTGGCGGGGCTTGTACGGACCGATGGTGTGAATTCGGCCAAGGCAGTGGCCGGGTGGGTCAGGCCGATGAATTGGGGAAGGATCGGTGGTGGGTGATTCGGACAAGATTTTTGAGCTGAGTCGACGCTGGGATCAGGGGATCGTTGGTTGCCCGGATGCAGCCGTGGGGGTGTTGGATCCGCGGTTTGGCGCGTGCAGGCTGCGGTTCGTGGCGGATCCCTCGATCTGCCGTATGGCGTCTAGGGGCTCGACGTGGTCATCAGAACGGGCCAACAGACCTTCCGCAACTGAGCGAGTGTCTCGACAGGGGTCGGGACGCCAGATTTCCCAAGCAGCCGGACAACTGCGTCGGTGCCGAAGTCATGGAGCAGCGTCCAGGCCATGAGCCGGCGCGGAAACTCGTCGTCGGTGAGCAGCCGGCGATCGTACGCTTCGAGAAACGCTCGCATTGCCTCGATGTCCCGGTCGAAAAGGCCGAGCCACAACGGCATCCACTCGTAGTCGCGGACTCCGATCCTGGCGTCGCCAAAGTCAATGAGACACGTGACGCTCCATTCCCCGTTCAGCTTATTCAGGAGGATGTGGTCGGACTCCAGATCGCCGTGAACAAGGGTGCGCGGACTACTGCCCAGGTCAGACAACACGTGATCCAGGGTGTGGGCGAGCTCTTCCACAACCGCGGGCCCGATCATTTGCATCTGGGTGAGTTCGACGAGTGCGTCTCTCCTCCTCCGGTCCACCAGAGCGTCCCACGACTCCCCGGCGTCCAGTCCATCAAGTGGTCCGACGTCGGTGTCGTGTAGCGCCCTTACGACGAGACCCACCTGTCGGCTGATAGCCAGGATGTCATCGCGCGTGATTTCCGCTCTGATGGCGGGAAGCGTGTGCCCAGAGCTGTATTCCAGTACCAGGTACTTCCACGTGACTCTGTCCCAGTACTTGCCCTCCGCGACGATCGTTGGGACTGGAACAGCATCATTTGCTTTCAAGACCTCGAGCAGCCTGGGTTCAATTTCAAACTCAGACCAGAATGGGCTGTAGATCTTGACAATGAGGCGGCGGTCCAGCAGGAAGACGGCGTTGGTGTTGGAGCGGGGAGTATCGATGGTTCGGTAGTGGATGCCATGGGAATCGCAGATGGCGTCAATTACCGGTCGCCAGAGGCGCTCGTTATCGAAAAGTGAAGACCAGGTTGACCAAGACTCGATTGGTGGAAGAAAGGAAGTCGAGGGCATTCGGTCCGTCACCTCTTCGAGGCCATAGCGTAGCCTGAAGACCTTGACTCCACGACCGGCCGTTGAAGGTCATTGGATGCGCCACGACATGGGCAGAGTCCTGGCCGAGAAGGCCAACCTTCACGATGCACTCGTGTTCAACCTGTCCTAGCTGGCGATACCGGTCTCACCGGCAGTCCGTCCTTCAGCATGCGCCACGTTCGCTACCACTACGCTGAGCCTGACGGAGAACCTTCGCACTCCTGGACGAGCGCATGCGCTGGACGTCCGGCGATCAGGTTGTTCCATACATGACGTGGCGTCGGGGCGCGAGCATGGGGGAGATTGGGGTTGGTGTGGGCGTAAATGTGTGGGGGATGGGATGAAGATCCTGGTGACGGGTGGGACGGGGC
>VXPS01000030.1 GCA_009839425.1 Chloroflexota bacterium | reverse complement strand
GACTTGGACCATTTCTAGGTGACACTCTCTCAGTTGCTGTGAACAGGAATGAGAGGCTGCCGAACCCCCACCACACCAAAATTGAACGAGTTTCGCTCGCGGGCTACTGGTTACTGCCACAGCGCTGGGAGCGAAATCCTTGGTAAGAACGAGGTCTCCGGTTCAAGTCCGGATGTGGGCTCCGGCACCAACTCTCAGGTGCAATCCACGCTAAACCCATTGATGTTCTTGGGGTATCTGGATCTGGGCTGGAAGCGCCCCGCCGTGTCTTGCAACCACTCCGCCCGAGGCTTGACCAACCCATTCCGCACCTTGGGCGTTGCGGGTCAAATCTGCGGCCGTTGTTCCCGTGGATGCAGTGTCAGCCTGGTGCGGATCGTTGGGCGCACGTCCATGCGCTCCAGGCGGATTCGGTGGTAGCGGCCCGACAGCCAGTCGCCAAGCTGATTGGCATAGTGTGGGCTGCCGGGCTGACCCGATGGCCCCGCCGCGTCCAATGTCCACATCTGCGCCGGCTCTTCGGCGAGGTCGGCGATCAGTCGAAAGTTGGCGCCGCTCGGCGAGACGAAATCCGGTGCCGAACCAGTGTTTGACACCACGACGCCGTTCCCACTCACTGGCTCGCCTCCGCGGTCAAGCAAGCGCCCCAGATCTCCCCGCCTGGACAGCACGTGTGGCAGCGGCAATGTGTGGAGCTGGCCCCAGTTCCATTTCGATATATCGTCGCCAAGCCGCTCCGTGAGTTGATCAAGCGCACGGGTCATGGCGGAACGCACCGCGGCGTCTCGGGCCTCCGGCGATGCAAACCACTGCACGTTGTCATCCGCCAGGAGCCGCAAGGAAAGACTGCCTATCCCGCCGGCCACGAAAGCCGCAGGATCGCCGAGGGCCAAGGCTGCGGCGTTTGCCGAGAACCGCTCGGCCGCAACCGCCTCGTCCCATTGGAATTGGAACGCCTCGAAGATCGCCGCCGCCGCGCTCGTGGTGTCCATGCACCGGTCCCAGGCGCGCAGCGCATCTGCGGCTGCCCTGGCCCGGGAATCGCCCCTGTCGAGGATCTGCACCAGTGCCGGCACCGCGTCCACCGCCCGTAGCGCCAGCACGTCGTACTGCATCGAGACCATGTCCTCGCGGCTGTGAAGCTCGCGCGACTCGATCATTTGCCGGATGCGTCGCGCGCGGTAGCCGGTTGGCGACATGTTGGCCAGCGGGTACGGAAAGTCCGCCGGCGCCGGCAGGTTGTTGGCCGTCGCCACCCAGCCGCGCTCCGGCTCGCGCACGGCGGGCATGCCCTCTAACGGAATCATCCCCTGCCACGCGTCGGCGGGGTCCCAGCCGCGTCTGTATCCCCGCTCCTCACGGGTTCGAATCGGCACCTGGCCCGTTGCTCGATACCCAAAGCCCCCGTCAACGTCCGCAAACACCATGCTGAGCGTCGGCGAACCCCAGCCCTGAAGGGCGTCCTCGAGCTCGGTACACGACTCGGCCAGGTTCAGCTCAAGCATCGACGTTGGCCACGCGCAGGGCAGCGCCCCGACCCACCGAAGCGACACCGGACCCGTTCCTCGCGCGAAGTCCGGCAGGACCTCGTCGACGATCGGCCCGTTGCGCGACGACCGCACCACTACCTCGCGCACACCCTCGCCGCGGATACTGATGGCCTCTACCCGTTCGGGCGCTGGTTCCCACTGCCCGTCGTAGAGGAAGGCGCCGGGGTGCGCCGGGTCTGTGCGTTCCTGGTAGAGGTCGCGCTGCGAACTGATGTTGTTTGTAATCCCCCAGGCCAGACTCGGGTTTCGACCGATCAGAATCCCCGGCGCCCCCGCATACCCAGCTCCCGCCACGTTGAACCGCCCGCCGACCAGATGCGCCTGGTACCAGCAGTTCGGCGCACCAAATGCGATGTGCGGATCACTCGCCACCATTGCGGCGCCGGACGCGCTCCGGCTCGGGCCGATTACCCAGTTGTTGCTGCCGGTGCCGTCGTCGATGCCGCCCTGTGGCCGCTCGGCGGGATCCGCGCCACGACCCGCACTCGTGTATTCGCCGGGGTGAAGGATCGTCTCGTCGATCGCCTCGGCGGTGAGGAAGGCGCGGTATAGCGGACCGTCGCCCAAGGCGCGTCGGGCCAGCTCGGGCAAGGCGATCACCGAAAACCGCCCCGTCAGATACCAGCGGAACTCGCCCAACAGCGCGACCGAGTCGAGCGGCCGCCACGGTTCGGGCCTGTAATCCAACAGGTCGAACTCGATCGGCGGCAGATCGCGGGAGGCCTCGATGAAAGCATTGACGCCGGCCGCGAAGGACTCGTACCTCGCCGCCGTCTCAGCCGGCAGGCGCGCAGTTTCATCGGCCGCAATTTGGTGCAGACCAACCGTACGCACCAGCAGGTCGTAGTCGAACGCCTCGGGGCCTAGGATTTCCGCCAGCCGACCCACCGCCTGCCGCCGAAGGTAATCCATCTGGAATAACCGGTCCTGCGCCATTGCGTAGCCGTAGCCGACAAAGAGATCGGTCTCGTTCTCGGCATAGATGTGGGGAAGGCCGCTGGCGTCCCGTTGGATCTCGACCGCCGTCCCAACCGGCCCGCGGGTCTCCCCGTCGATCACCGCCAACCGGCGCTTAGATTCCCCGTCCCACCAGACCTCAAAGTCGCCCTCCGTCAGCCCCGCCGCCGCTCGAACATCGTCGATCGACTCGCCAGCGCCCAACTGGCGCAGGATCTGAAGCGAGTCGATGTTGATGGCGGCTACTCCCAGGCGAACCCGTATAGGCGCGCCCGCCGCAGGTGAAAGCGCACCGCGCAATGCTCCAGCGGACAGGCTTCGCCGCCACTCCAGCGCGCCCCTGCGGCCACACGGTCCCCGCGCCAGGGAACGAAGTCGTCCGTGCCGAATCCCTCCACCACATGCCCGTCTGGATCAAGCAGTTCCGCCTGCAACTCTCCCTCGGTCACCGTTGAAGTTGCGGCGTTGAGAATCAGCTTCTTGCCGCCGACGGGCAACGGATGCGTGGTCAGCGTCCCAACGACATCGCCGCCGGGCCCTGAGACAGCTGCCCAATACCGGTTGACGGCCCAGCTGGCCCGGCAGATGGCGGAGAAGAACGGCCAAATGCTGGGACTCTTGGATGCCGGGTCGCCATGCAAACCCTCGGTGGCCGAGAAGTACATGTAGTGCCGGCCGCCGTGCTCGATGAGGTTATGCGAGGGCCAGAGCATGCCGCCCCCGTAATCGCCGAGCGCACCAGTCGCGACTGCGGGCAGGCGCACCCGTCGGTCCCAGATGCGTCCGTCGACGCTGCCGCCCAGGTGCAGCTCCATCGTCTGTGTGCGGTTCAGGTAGATGCCGATCACGCCCAGGTAGCCGCTGCGTACCGGCGTGACGCAGAGTTCCATGATCTGGATGTCCTGCGGGTCGTAAATGTCCGGCTGGATGATGGTTTCGAAGGGGCTCCAGTTTGACCCGTCGGGGCTCGTCCGACGCGCCATGACGCGGCGGCCTTCCGCGAACACGTCATACGGCACCAGGCCGCCCGGATGCGCGGGCTCGCCCAGCTTGTGCGTTGCCATGTACGTGCCGTCGGCCTCGCGGAAGATATAGGTCGTGTCCGCGGTGTGCATTGGATTCTCGTAGGGAATCACCAGCCGCACCCCGGGCACCGCCACTTCCAGAACCGGGCCTTCGCTCACCGTCCAATTGATCCCGTCCGGCGAGAAGTATCGATACATGCCACGCTTATGCGTCTGGCCCGGCGGCGGTGGCGGAAGACCGCGAATGAAGCCTTGACTCCCGGCAATGGTGTTGCGCGGGTCGCGCATAACGAACATCTCGTAGCGCCGCTCCGGCTCCGCGTCCGGGTCAATCATCACCGAGCTGTAGTTGCTGGGTCCGCCCGAATCGAAGTCCAGCAGGATGTTCGTTCGGGGATATCTCGGTTGCGGGCACAGGTCCAGTTCGGGGCGCGTCCACTCCACCCCGTCGTCTGAGACCAGGTGCGTCACGCGGCGGTAGTTCTCGAAGTAGCCCGTGGTAAGCGGCGTGGAGACGTGCCATGCCTTCCACCGACCGTCGATGGGATCCAGGGCAAATGTGCCGTGGGCGAACACCGAGCCGCTGTCCCACGGTCTCGCCGGCGTGACCAGCGGGTTGTTGGGATCGAGTTCGCCCGGCTCCAGCCGCCAGGCCAGCATCTCCTGCTCGGCGACGTCCTCGCCCAGGATCATTGAGAGACAGTCGGTCCGCCGCTCAACGCCGGTGGGAAACGAGAACGCCATGTCTTCCTCCCGCGGCTTGCCGACGCGTCCTGGCCGGCGGCGGGCGAATCTAGCAAATGTACCCCAGGAGGCCGGCGCCTTGTTCGCGGGTGCCTCCAGTCATCGCCCTTTCGTGTCTCTGCACATGCGCTGCGGCCCCATTGCGGCTCACCCCGGGGCGCAACTCGCGACGCTCGCATGGCGGCCATGTACTTTGATGACAAGACTTTCGGGACCGTGATTCTTGACGACGAGAGTTTCACTGCCGCATCATTCCTTGGCAGTCTGGAATCAGCGATACGCGGCCGCGCGGTGTGGCTGTTCGTCGTCTGATCGCAGCGGGAGGGGCCAATGGACCGCAACAGGCACGTGAGCAGACGCTTGATTCTGAAGTTGGCTGGGTCCGGTGCCCTCGGTGCGAGTGCCGCTGTGGCTCTGGCGGCCTGCGGTGAGACCCAGGTCGTTGAAGTCATCAAGGAAGTTGAGGTCGAGAAGGTCGTCACGCAGGAGGTTGTCAAGGAAGTTGAGAAGGTCGTAACCAAGGAAGTCGAGAAAGTTGTTGAGAAAGTCGTAGAAGTCCAGGCTATGCCGCAGGCCGTGACCGCCATCATTCGGGTGGCCCATGACCACACCTCCGGTCCGCGCGGTACGGCGATGAAGTGGGCCCTTGAGCAGTTCGCCAAGGCATACCCGCACATCCCCATCAAGTTCGAGCCTCAGGGTGGGGATTACCAGGAGGCTTTCGGCATTCAAATGACGGCCGGAACGCAAGCCGAAATTGCGCTGCTCGACGCCGGCTTCGTTAATCAGTGGATTCAGCCTGGAGGCTTCACGCAGATCAACGAAGAAATGCGCAAGCATTCGGACTGGGATCCCACGCGCTGGTGGTTCTCAGCGGATGAATACACGGTCAACTTCTTCAACACGATCCCGGCCCCAACCAACAAGCCCATTGAGGGTCCGCAGTTCGGCATGACCTATCAGGGTGCGTGCACCGGCCTGATCTTCAATTACGACATGGCTGAAGCGAAAGGCATCCCCGAGCCTTCTGAGGGCAGCTTCGGTCTGACCACCGACTTCGTCGAGACCGCGATGAAAGCGACCGACGCCGAGACCGGCGAGTGGGGCAAGTGGATGCACGTGCATCCCGCGCTCACCTGGGGTGGCTGGGTCTTCGGCCTCAGCGACACCGGGACTAGGCACTTCCGAAGTGCGGATGGCTTGCACCTCGAATGCTTCGAAGACGGAGGCGATAAGGGATATCAACTGGCCATCGACTCCATTCACAAGGATAAATACGCGTTCCCGCCGGCGGATGCCGGCGAGTTCTCTGGTGAGTTCGGCGACCCGTTCTCGGCCGGGAAAGTCCTCTACGGGTGGCACAACGGCGGCGTCGGCGGAAATGTGGCCCGCATCAAAGACCGGTTCCACTGGGGGCTCATCGTGCCCCCTGAAGGACCGCGAGGGCAGATCCCGGGCTCATATATCGGTCAACCGCACGCCGTGACCAATGCGGCCGGCAATGCCGGCAGCACCGAGCAAGCGATCGAGTGGCTGCTCTTCATGGCGGGACCCGTCGTCCAGGAGCGCATCGCCATCGATAAGGGCAGCACTCCGGTGCTCAAGGAGATCTATGACGGCGACGTCATCAACGCGCCGCCGCCGGACAACTACGGCACGTTGCATGTCAAGCTCATGCGTGAGCGCGACGATCAGCGCAACTGGCAGGGCGCGCACCCGCACTGGTGGGAATGGGCGGCCTGGTGGGGCGCGGCCGATCCCGGCTTCGTCGGCGAGGAAACCGCCGAAGAGAGCATCGAGCGGATGGTCACGACGTCCGACAGGGTGCTGGAGGCGACGAAGGAAGACTACGACGCATACGAGGCATACATAAAGACGCTGCCCAGCTAGCTTCGAAGACGCGCGTTGTGCGTGCCACGCGTCGACCGGCCGAGGCCCTCGGGTGTCAGCCGGTCGACGCTTCTGAAGCCGTGCTTGTGCTGTCCGGCCCCGGGTCGTGCTACGTTTTCCCTGCGGCAACGCCGGGTTCGTCAGTGGGTCTGGCCGGGTTCCACGACATGAGGAGATGTTCGTCGTGAGCCAACTCGTCACCGATCAGATCGAGACTGGCAGCCACTTCCTCACGGCCGACCAGCTACGGCGATTCGAGCGTGACGGCTACCTCCTGGTCAGAGGCGTGCTGGACCCGGCGGAATCGATCGATCCCCTGATTGCCGAGTACGAAGGCGTGCTCGACCGCCTGGCGCACGACCTGTACCAAACGGGCGAGATCGCCTCGCCGTACGACGAACTGAACTTCAGCGACCGCATGGTTCGGATCTACCAGGAGACCGGGCGCGACTTCGCCAGCAATTTCGACTGCTGCCTGCCCAGTCGCGGAACCACGCACGACACGCCCATGTGGCTTGGCCCGGCGGTGTTCGACGTCCTCAGGCACGACCGCGTTCTCGATCTGGTCGAGTCCATCATCGGCCCCGAGATCACGTCCAATCCGGTTCAGCATGTCCGCATCAAGCCGCCCGAACACGCACTCCCGGAGGGCGCCGATCACGTCCTGGTGCGTGCCACCAATTGGCATCAGGACAACGCCGCGGTTGATCCCGTGGCCGACGAAACCGACATGCTCACCGTATGGATCTCGCTCTCGGAGGCAACGATCGAGAACGGCTGCCTGCGCGTCATTCCGGGAAGCCATCGCGACGCCCTGCGAATCCACTGCGCACCCCCGCACGTTGCCATCCCGGACGTGCTCCTGGAAGTGGATCGAATAACCCCCGTGCCAACCCAGCCGGGCGACGTAATCCTCATGACCAGGTACACCTGCCATGACTCCCTTCCCAACCTCAGCGACCGCTGCCGTTGGAGCCTGGACCTGCGGTACAACCCCACGGGCCAGCCGAGCGGTCGCCCGGCGTTCCCCGACTTCGTGGCCCGGAGTCGCCGCGATCCCGCCAGTGAGCTTCGAGACCCGGAGGCCTGGGCCCGGCTCTGGTACGACGCCCGGGATCGCCTGGCCGCCCATCCCGACGACTTCATCATCCGCTGGCGCGGCACCGAGCCCGTCTGCGCCTAGGCTGAATCGTCAGAGAGCCGGCGGTTCAGCGGCCGCTCTTCGGCTTGACTGCTGATCGATCGGTTGAACCCTGTGCCTACCGTCGCCCCGATTCGGAGTCGTGACCCGGCCTAGTCGCGGGAAACGCGAACGGCGTTGGCGTTGCGTCTGCCTTAGCTCCGTCACCGCAAGCGACTGAGCCGGCGGACAACAGAAAGATCCCGAGTAAAGACAGAAACCGCCGGCGCTTCCGGCCGTTCAAGTCAGGGATTCCTCGCCCGTCGCCTCGCCTCGTGTCCATGCCATTCGCCCCCTCGACTCTCCGGCGATGCCATCTCGCTGGCGGCTAAACGCGAAGGCTGACTGCCGCCGCACGGCCACCCGGGCGCTCATGGACTCCACCGTCAATCGTCAAAGGTTGAACGGTGCGGCTAGCGACCTCCGGAGCAGTTCGCCACGCAGGCGTCGTGACCCGGCTTGGTGCCGGGAAACGCGAAGGGCGTCGGCGTCGCCATTGCGCCATCGCCGCCACCGCACGCGGCTAATCCCACCGAACCCAGGGACGTCCCAAGCAAGACCAGGAACCGCCGGCGCTGCACGGCGGTCGACCTGGCGACCGACTGCGAGTCGCTCTTCCCGCTGCCCATGAGATTCGTCTCTGAATTATCCGGCCGTCGCAGCAATTGTAGCGAGGCCACTCGATTCCCGCGCGCAGACGTCGAGCCGCTGGTCGCGCTGCGGCGCGTCGATCGGGCCGAACGCACCGGTCGCCGGCTCGGCCTCGCCGCCCGCCGAGCCGATTGGCCGCGTGACACGATTTCTCTGAGATTCAGGGTGCTCTCGAGCGCGCGGCAAGTCGGACCGAAACTCGGCCCGCTCGTTAGAATGACCTTGTCTAGGGTCGGGAGTCCCAGAGATGGCTAAAGAGAAAGTCTTGATTACTGGTGCCAGTGGCTTGGTTGGTGGACTCACGGTCGAGGCTCTGGGTGACCGGTACGAATTCACCGCACTTAACCGGCGCCCTGTTTCGGAAATCCCGTGCATCCAGGCTGACATCTCAGACCTGGGATCAATCCGTCCTGCATTTAAGAATATCGACAAGGTGCTCCATCTTGCAGCCTATACGGATGACATTAACTGCCCATGCGGAACTCGCGCTTGTGACGACTGCTGGGGTCGCACGATGGCGATCACCGTAAATGGCACGGTCAACGTCTTCAGGGCCGCACAGGAAGCCGCTGTATCGAGGGTCGTGTTTATGAGTACCGGCGGCACGATGAACGGCTACGAGCGGGACGAGAATTCACCGTATGCGCTGATATCGGAAGGTCGACTTGAGGAAATGCCCGAAGTGTGGCCCATGGTGACCTCGGACTGGGCTGCTCGCCCAACCAGTCCGTATCACGTGGGAAAACTATTCGGGGAAGCCTGCGCGCGTTACTTCGCTGACAACTACGATATGTCGGTCGTCGTTATCCGTCTTGGCAACGTCTCCGCCTCCGATCGCCCCGTAACACGTCGGCAGTTTTCCGGGTACTTGAGCCACGCTGACACGACGCAAATGATCGACAAGTGCCTTAGCGCCCCGGACGATATGCGCTACCGCATATTTGATGCTATTTCCGAAAACCACTGGCGCTGGCGAGACACGGCTCCGGCAAAGCGAGAACTAGGGTGGATTCCGACCAGCTCATCCGATGTCTTCAACTACCTGGAGTATGACGAGTAGAGAACGAAGCGCGAGGTCTCCGACCCCTCGAGTCTGACCGGTGTGAATCGTGGACGGTGAATTGCGTCCTGCGTCTGTGCAGTCCTTCCCTAGCCTGTCGCTAAAGCTCGGCCGTTAGGCCCGCTGGGATTGCCACCGCCTCCAATCGGCGGCTGACATTCCCTCGCGCTGGCGCAGGATCGCTCGCGGCACTTCACTGCGGACGACTTCGGTGGAAATGATCTTGAGGCTGCGATCGGGCAGGGGAAGCTCGACTGGGAGGTTGCGCCGGCATTCGGATTCCCGGATGGCAATGGCGATTTCCAGGGCTTCCCTGGCGTCTTCGCCGCTGCAATGGGGCGCGTCGCCGGTCTCGATGCAGTCGAGAAGGTTGTAGATCGCGTTTACGCCGCCGCTCCGGCGTCTGCGTGGCGGTGGAAAGAAACGGCGGCCGAACGCCCCCAGGCCTTTCTGGCTGGCAAAGTTCTCGGCCCCTGGTTCCTGGATCCACAAGTCAATCTCGCGGCCGTCGTGCAGGATCCGGATGGCGCCATGCGTACCCACGATGTCATGCGAGTTTTCGGCGGGCCCGTTCGCGAACCCTCGCACGTAACCGCGCACGTGGCCGGGATAGGAAATCACGGCACTGCCGGCGAAGTCGTTGTCCGGATGCGCCTCGTCGATATCGGCCTCGCCCACCAGGGACGTTGCTCGACCGGGCATGTACATCGTTTGGGTCGTGATCAGGTGGCTGCCGTTGTGCGACAGACCGCACTGGGCTCTCGACTGGACAAACAGCAGGTCGCCTATGGCGCCGTCCTTGAGTAATTCCAGGGCCTGCCGGTAGTCGTCGCGCCAGCGGCGGGTGCAATTGACCGCCAGCGCGATGCCGGCCTTCGCACAGGCGGCGATCGCTTCATCGGCCTCGGCTAGCGATAGCGTGATTGGCTTGTCGGCCCAGATGGCCTTGACGCCATAGCCGCCGTTGGCAATGGCCGTAAGGATTGCTCCGCGAGGTTTGGCCGACGTGCATACGCTGACGATGTCCGGCCGCGTTTCTTCGAGCATCTGCCGATAGTCCGCATAGAGAGCGTCCAAACCCCAGCGCTGCCGGGCGGATTCACGTTGTTCCTCCCACGTATCGGCCATTCCAACAACTTCGACCTCTGGCACGGCCCGGTAGCACGCGATGTGGGAATAGGGCAGGTGGTTGCCGTCGTACTTTTCTATTTCGTCGTCGATGGTGCTCGCGATGCGGCCAAGACCGATCACCGCAACCCTCAACCTGGCCATCTGCTGGTCCTCATCCCTTATCCCTGGCTCGCGGCTGCGCGCGCCGTCTCGATAGCTCGCGGCAGCGGATGATCGAGTACCTCGCGCGACACGATTCCGAGACTGCGATCCTCGATCGGAAGGTCGACTCGTCCTCCCCCTTGCCGGTGCGACTCTCGGACGGCAATCGCTATTTCAAGAGCCTCGCGCGCATCTTCTCCCGGGCACCGCGAGTCTTCGCCGGTCTCAATACAGTGCAACAGGTCATAAAGTGCATGAACCCCGGTGGCTCGCGGCTTCTGCGCGGGTCGCAGGATGTGACGTGCCGGCGCCGGCCGCCTTTCACCCGGGAGACTCTTCTCGAACACCCACAAATCCCCTATCAGCCCATCTTCCGTGAAGCGGAACATTCCCTCGGTGCCGGTGATGTCGTACGTCATCTCCAGCCCGCCCGTGCGCATGCCCCGAAAGTATCCGCGTACGCCGTTCTCGCACACGAAGTACCCGTTGCCGGCAAAGTCATCGTCGCCGCTGACCGCTTCGTCTGACACCGCTTCGCCGGCCACCCAGGCAACCGGGGCGTCGGTGAACATCGTCAGGCGGGTAATCAGGTGACTGCCGTTTTGCGAAAGGTCGCAGGCAAGGTTCCCCGATACGTGCACGACATCCCCGATGTACCCCGCGTCGATCATCTCGCGGGCCTGCACAAAGCTGTCCCGCCAGCGATGCGTGCAATTCACGGCCAGTGTGATATTCGCGTTACGCACCGCCTCAATGATTTCGTCGGCATCCGCGAGGGAGTACGTGAGTGGCTTCTCGGCCCAGATCGCTCGTACGCCGTAGTTCCCGTTCGCAATCTCCAGGATGATGTCCTTGCGCGGTCTCATTGACGTACACACGCTGACGATCTGCGGACGAGTCTTGTCCAGCATCTCGCGATAATCTTCGAATAGTGCGTCGATACCCCACTTGAGCCGGGCCGCCTCGCGCTGCTCGGCCCACGTGTCGCACAGGCCGACGATTTCGATCTCCGGCACCTCGGCCATGCACCCGATGTGGGCGTGTGGCAAAGGCCAGCCGTCGTACGTGTTCCGTTCTTCGTCCCACGTGCTGGCCACGCGCCCAAGACCGATCACGGCGGCCCGCGTCACTGGAAACGGTCGTTCAGGCATCGGTGTCGGAACCGGCGCAATCCGGGAGGCGCAACGAATCGATCATTGTTGGCGTCAACCACGCTCTCCGCAACTAGAAACCCTTGCATAGCCCCGCCTCGACCTCGAAAGCGGGGCCGCTCTTTCTCCCTCTCCCCCTGGAGACCCTTGCCTAGCTCCCCGCGCCCTTGAAGGCGCGGCGGCTCTTCACCCTCTCCTGGGGGAGAGGCAGGTTCGGCCGTCTTCGGCCGAAACCGGTGAGGGGTCTTCCGGGCACCCGATCTCCGGTTACGCAGGGGTCTCCTCTGGGAGAGGCTTGGGGTGAGGGTCTTCCGGGCGCCTTCCCTCGGGTTACGCAAAGGTCTCAACTGCTCCTAGCAGCCCGGATGCCCTGGAATGCACGAATCGTGGACGCTGTCCTTGTCGGAAGTGCCTGGAAACGAGTAGGGCGTTGGCAGCTGCTGCGTGTCGATTGCCTGACCACCACCATCCCCACCACGCAGACCACTAT
>VXPS01000369.1 GCA_009839425.1 Chloroflexota bacterium | reverse complement strand
GGCCGGCTGCGAGTTCGTCGGGTTCTACGCCGACAAGCAGGTACAGCACATCGGCCGGATCCAGGACGTCGTCGAAGGGAGCTGGGACGGCGAGGCGTTCACCTGCTCGCGGCCCGAGCTTGGACCGCTTCCGGCGGACACGCTGGCGCGCATCGAAGCGGCGTGCCGACGACTGGCCGAAAAGTTCGAAACCATCCGCACGGAGCACCAACGGTTCTACCTGCTGGACGAACTGCACGAAACCCGGTTCGTGAAGGCCTCGAAACACGGACTCTGGCAGGGTCGGACATTCAATCTCTCGGAGTGGCTCGATTACAGCGAGGGCCAGCGGTACACCGCCGCGGAAGTCGCGGCGGCGCTCCGGCGCCACCAGTGGGCCTGACGGCCCCAACCCGACCAGGCCGACAGCACGCCGCGCGATGCCGCCCAGCGGTCACCCCGACAGCCGCAGCGCTGTCTCCCGGTCGATCAGCTCGATGTCCTCCGCGCGTTCGAGGAACGGCCGTACGTCGCTCGCGGCGCGCTTCCAGTCCAGCAGCTCCAGGCGCCCGGCCACCGCGCGGCGCCAGCTTGCAGGCGTCATCTCCACGCCCGACCAGCCGGTCTGGCGCAGCGCCGCGTTCAGCAGCGCCAGGTTCGGCGCCGGCCAGTCGGGGTCGCTGAGATACCACAGGAGGTCGTAGATGTCCCGACCCTTCGTGTACGGGCGTTGCAGTACCGCATGGAGCTTGCCGGCAAGCAGCGACGCGCGGTCATGGTGGAGGAGCCGCAACGTCTCGTGCCGGCGCACGAGCGTTGTATCCGTCACGGCACCCGGGGGCGGATTGGTGTCGACCTCGATCTTGACCGCAAGCACCTGCCCCGGATGCGGCGTCAGCCCGACTTCGTACAGCGTGCCGGGGAAGCGCACGAAGGCGCTGTGAACCGTACCGTGTTCCCGCATGCGCAGCTCGACGCGGTACCCCTCCCCTGACAGCTCGGCCCGGACTGCCCGCAGCAGGCGGCGCAGGTCGTAGCGCGAGGGCTCGCCTTCCAGCGCAAAGTCGAGATCTTCGGAGTATCGCGGCAACCCGAACAGGAACCGCAGGCCGGTTCCGCCATGGCAGGCGAGCGACGTCATCGCCCCGGCACGCTGCAGCGCTCCGAGAATGCGCGCCTGGAGGTACTCGCGCGCGATGTTCCGCCCACGGAGGGGCCCATACCCGGTGCACCGGAGCGTCCCGCCGCCGGGGCCAGGCAACCTCCACGAAGGGCAAATTGGCAGTACCACGATCCACTGGCATCAATGCATCAATCTATCTATGCTTCGATGCATGAGGACAACCCTGACGTTGGACCCGGATGTGGCCGCTCTACTCAAACGAGTACGGCACACCCAGGGCGGCACCTTCAAGACAGTCGTGAACGTCGCCTTGCGGGAGGGTCTGCGACACATGATCGCGCCTCCCGACCCGCCGGTTCGATACAGAACCCCTACCGTCGACCTCGGTCGATGCCTGCTCGGCAGCCTCGACGATGTCGCCGAAGTGCTTGCGGCCGGAGAAGGGGAACGATTCCGATGATCCTCGTCGATGCCAACTTGCTGGTGTACGCCCATGTCGGCTCGTTCCCGCAGCACGACACCGCGCGACGATGGCTGGATGGCCAACTCAGCGGCAGAGGGCCCGTGGGTCTGCCTTGGCCGAGCCTTCTGGCATTCGTCCGAATTGTCAGCAATCCGCGAATCTTTGAACGTCCTGCATCGGTAGTGGCAGCTTGGCGGCAGGTAGAGTCATGGCTGGTCCCGGAGTCGACCTGGATTCCATTGCCCACCAGACGCCACCGGGAAGTACTGGCACCTCTCATGACTAGCGCAGAAGGCCGAGCTAACCTCATACCGGACGCTCACCTGGCTGCTCTCGCCGTCGAGCATGGGCTCCTCCTATGCTCGGCGGATGGCGATTTCGCCCGCTTCGACGGGCTGCGGTGGACCAACCCGCTCAAGTAAGGCCTTTCCGCTGCGCCTTCGGCTTCATCCGACACCGCCGGACGGTGTCACTTGGCGCCAAAGCGACCACTAGGCCACCGCCGGGCCCCTGGAAGCCGTCCAGACTCCCGCCGCTTGGCGGCGAAGCTTCATGATGACCAGCCCGCATACGCTATCCACCCCGTCTCCATCACTGGCGGCAGCACTCGGGGGCGGCGGTCGATCTCGTTCTCGAACGCGACGGCGTGCTGGTTGCGGTGGAGGCGAAGAGCGGGGCCCGCGTGTCGCGCGGCGATACCCGCGGCATTCGTGCGTTTCGCGAGAATCATCCCGAGCAGTCCCACGGCATCGGTGTCGTCGTGGCGGCCGTTCCGGCGCCAGTGCTGCTCGGAGACGACATCGTCGCGCTCCCCTACGACATCGCATGAGTTGACGTCGCCTCGGCGAGCGGGAGGGCGTGGCAGACTGCAGATACGACAGCAATTGGCAGGCGGATTCACCGGACGGGCGCCGAGACACACAACGTCACCCCGTTGCATCCGAACCGCGCGCTCACGTCACCGTGGCCCGCGCGCAGGCTTTGAACTCGCGGTCGGGCAGCCCATCGCCACTGGTGGCATTCCCCCGTCCTTGCAGCGCCCACGGTGGTACGCGGGGGCGTTTGATGCAGCCGGTCTGGCAGTTCACGAAGCTCTGATGTGAACTTCACGTTGATTTCCCGTCCCAAGCGGTGGCAGCTGTTTGTGATCTGTTCTGCGACTACGCGCCCGAGCACAGGGTGATTTCCCGGCACGAGAAGTTGTGCATGTCTGCACGGGACGGCGACGGCGAAGCACGCACCGTCGGTGATCTCGTGCGCGAGGCCGCCCAGATCGTCGTCACGGACCACGCGCACCGACATCTCGTCAGCCTGCGGCCGGGCGCAAGCCGCTGGTGTCCGACGACCTGCTGTGGCAAGGACAGCGCATTCCGAGGCTGCGGCGCTCCCGCCGGAAGGGCCGGATGGAGCCGGTCCAGCTTGTCGCTCAGACGCGGCGAGGGGCGTCGAGATCGGTGCCCTCGCAGCTGGGGATGTGAACCGAAGAGAAGGCGATGACGCTTCGCTGCCGGGCCCTGGCAGCCTCGTAGAGTCAGAATGTCGGCGGTTGCTATCGGGCAGTGCCGTGGCGGCACGTGGCTGGAACTGGCAACCGGCGGTGCAGTCGCCCGGCTCCGATACCAGGCCGCAGTCCGACGCCACCCCTGACCTGGATTGGGGGCAGCTGCAATCAGCCGAGATTTTGCCGCGCTGGGTGGTCCAACTTGCGGGGAGCAGATCACGGATGAGCGATTTCTCGCGCCATGTGGTCCCCGTCGGGGGCAGGTTCAGCATCTGCGTGCGCCCACCTGCGATCCGGCGCAGCCGACGGGGCAGGTCGTAGAGGCCTGCAATATGCTGGATGGTCTCTGGCGGCGTTTGACGCATTGCCTGCAGTGCGAAGGACTTGTCGATGTTCCACCAGGCAATGTCCCCGTCGGCAGGGAAACAAGCGCCCGACAGCGGCTCCACATCAGGCGCGCCGGGAGAGGCGGCGGCCCGGCCGGAGCGTCGTGCGCGGTCGCAGCGGCTCGTGGTCCGGGCCCGGGGGCTGGCGGCCATGGCAAGCGGGCCGACAGCGGTGGTGCTCGCGGTTTGCGCTCTGCACATGTTCGTCGTCGCTCCCGCCGCAGCACAGCCATCCTGCGCCGACTGGAACACGCGTGAGTACTTCGAGGCGGCCGCTACGGCGGACGTGGCGCGCTGCCTGGCGGCCGGCGCCGATCCGGGGGCATGGGGGGAAGACGGTTGGACGCCGCTGCATTGGGCCACGGCCATCGGCACGACCCGTTCGATGGTCCAAGCGTTGCTGGCCGCCGGCGCCCACCCGGGGGCGCGGGCCAGAACCGGCGAGACGCCCCTGCATCTGGCGGCGCAGAGCAGCCCTTCGGTCGTGCCGGCGCTGCTGACGGCCGGAGCCTCCGCGGGCGCGATCGATTGGGACGGATGGACGCCGCTGCACTGGGCGGCGGCAAACAACGCGACTCCGGCGCTCGTCAGGGCACTGCTGGATGCCGGCGCCGATCCGCGGTCCCGGTCCTACGAAGATGTCACGCCGCTGGGTCTGGCGGCGGCCTTCAGCCCGGCGGCCGTCGAGGTGCTGCTGGCGGCCGGTGCCGATCCGCGATCACGGGAATATCTGGGGGCGACGCCCCTGCATTCGGGGGCGAAGTTCGGTACCGTCCCGGCGGTCGTCGAGGTGCTGCTGGCGGCCGGCGCCGTCCTGGAAGCGCGCGATGCCAAGGGGAAGACGCCGCTGCACCAGGCGGCGGTGAACGGCGGGACCCCGTTGATGGTCGGGGCACTGCTGGCCGCCGGGGCTGACCTCGAGGCACGGGATGACGGCGATGCGACGCCGCTGCATCGGGCGGCCGCATTCAACCCGACCCCTTCGGTCGTCCGGGCCCTGTTGGTCGCGGGTGGCGATCTGGAGGCTCTGGATGAAGACCGATGGACGCCGCTGCATTGGGCAGCGCGGTACAACACGAACCCTTCGGTGGTCGAGGCGCTGCTGGCGGCCGGCGCCGATCCGGAGTGGCGGGATGACGACCGATGGACGCCGCTGCACCGGGCGGCCGCATTCAACCCGACCCCCTCGATCATCCAGGCGCTGCTGACCGGGGACGCCGATCCGGCGGCGCGGAACGACTATGGAGCCACGCCGCTGCATCTGGCGGCGACGTACAACACGGTTCATTCGGTCGTCGAGGTGCTGCTGGCCGCCGGCGCCGACCCCGGGGCACGAACCGCCTATGGATCGACACCACTGCACAACGCGGTGTCCAACCGATTCGCGGCCGCTTCGATGGTCGGGCTGCTGCTGGCCGCCGGTGCCGACCCGAACGCGCCGGATCACGAAGGAAAGACACCGCTGCACGCGGTGACCGAAGGCGGCCGCGAGGTGGTCGAGGCACTGCTGGCCGCCGGTGCCGACCCGCACGCGCGGGACGACGGCGGAGAGACCCCCCTGCACAAGGCGGCTGCCTTCAACAAGGCCGCCGCGGTCATCCCTGCGCTGGCCGCCGCCGGGGCCGATCCGGCGGCACGGGACGGCAAGGAGGAGACGCCGCTGCACAAGGCGGCTGCGTTCAGCGTTACCGGCCCGGTCATCGCGGCGCTGGTCGACGCCGGCGCCGATCCGGCGGCACGGGACGGAGCGGGGTGGACGCCGCTGCACAAGGCTGCGGCATTCGGCGAGACGCCCTCGGTCGTGGCGGCACTCCTCGACGCGGGCGCCGATCCGGGGGCGAGGACCCTGGCTGGCGAGAGTCCCTTGGATCTCCTGAAGGACGACTCCCCACTTCGCGGCACGCCCGTGGACCGGCGGCTCGAGGACGCCGGCCGCAGACAGCAGTGACAAGGCGAGCGGGGCAACGGAGAGAATCCGGCCGTCCGCGGCCGTGAACCAGCCCCTTGAAGGTTCCCTCGAACCGCGCGCCCTGCTGTCGTCGTCGGGCCGCGACCTCCAGGCGCGCTGCCAGGGTCGCACGAGTGGGCAGGTCGAGTCCGGCCCGGATGAGGCGGCATCGGCCGGGCTCCGGAAGTTGTAGTCTGCCACTCCTGCTTTAGGACCAGGTCGGCCGCAGGAGACGGCGCGATTCATCGCCGGAGGGCGAACGATGCGAACGGCCAGCGCGTTCTTCGGTTCCTGTCTGGTGTTCGTGGGCGTCCCGGCCATGGCGGCCGACTGCGACCTGTGGAACACGCAAGCGTTCTTCGAGACCGCATCACCCGAGGCGGTAAGCACCTGCCTCGCCGACTACGCGGACCCCAATGCCCGCACCCCCGGCGTTGGTACCCCCCTGACCCTGGCGGCACGGTTCAACGAACACGCCGCCGTCATCGACGCTCTGGTCGAGGCCGGGGCGGACCCCAATGCCCCCGGCACACTCAACCTGACCCCGCTGCAGGCGGCGGCAAGTTGGAGCCGGGACCCCGCTGCCATTCGCATCCTGGTCGAGGCCGGGGCGGACCTCCACGCCTGGAGTGTCCACAGCGCTGTCCCCCTGCACAGGGCGGCTTACCGGAACGAGAACCCCGCCGTCATCACCGCGCTGCTCGAGGCCGGGGCGGACCTGCAGGCCCGTGACGAATACAACAATACCCCCCTGCACAAGGCGGCACTCAACAACGCGAACCCCGCCGTCATCGACACGCTGGTTGCCGCCGGGGCGGACCTGCAGGCCCGTGACGGGGATGGCATGACTCCCCTCCACCTGGCGGCAGGCGGGAACGGGAATCCTGCCGTCGTCGCCGCACTGCTCGAGGCCGGAGCGGATCCGCATGCCCGGGACCAGAACAACAGTACCCCCCTGCATAAGGCGGCACAGTTCACCAAGAACCCCGCCGTCATCGACGCCCTGGTCGAGGCCGGAGCGGATCCGCATGCCCGCAACGACCTCTTCGATCACAGCCCTCTCCATGATGCGGCGTCCCGCAACTGGAACCCCGCCATCATCGACGCCCTGGTGAAGGCCGGAGCGGATCCGAATGCCCGGGGCGAGGACGATGCCACCCCCCTGCATTGGGCGGCTCAGGAGAACGGCAATCCCGCCGTCATCGCCGCGCTGATCAGGGCCGGGGCGGACCCGCAGGCCCGCGACAAGTCCAACCGCACGCCCCTGCACTGGGCCAGGCTGTACGCCGACGACCCGGCCATCGTCGACGAGTTCCTGAAGGCGGGTGCCAATCCGGCGGCACGATAGCGCCGCGGATTGAATCCCTGGATCCAGGGCGTAATCCGGTCAACCTGGATCCTATCCGGCGACCATGAGGTCGTTGCGGCATTCGGCGGGTGAGAAGGTGTCGCGGTTCATGGGCCCGTCGAGGGGGCAGGGCGCGGTCATGCCGCGCAGCGTCAGCCCGGCGATCACGGTCGAGGTGTGCCAGTGGTCGCCGCGCACTGCCCCGCAGCCGACGGCAGGACTTGCCGAGCGCGCCCGCGCGCGACGGCCTGGGTCGAACCGCTCGCGGCACGGCAACCCGGCCCTGCCCGCTGATGTGCGGTTGAAACGTGCCCTGTCGCCGATACCCTTCCGGCTCCCCGACGGGCATGTCAGGCCATCCAATTGCACGCTTCCGCATGGCAGCCCTGACCTGTCCGCGCTGCGGGCACGCAGAATGGCGGTACGCCGGAAAGCTGCGGGAAGCGCCCGGGGGGCATGCGGTCGCGTGGCGTTGTGTGCGCTGTAACTGGCCGCGCCTGGTCGCGCCGGCCGATGTGTGCCCGGTGCCGTGTGCGACCTGTCACGAAATGAACCGGGCACCCCGGTTCGCCGACTACTTCACCTGCTGGAACTGCGGCGAGGATTCGCCCGTTACGTGAGCCGCCGGGCCGCATGCCTGCCGGCACGCGCGCGGGCTGGTGGCAGGACAGGGGCGGGCGGCGGCCGTGAAGCCGCCATCTGGCCGGCTGATCCCGGCCGCAATGGTGCCGGCGCCGTCGGGGCCCGGAAGGCGATGGAGCAACCACGGCCGGCCGGACCGACGGGCCCCGACCGCCCGGTTCGGTCCGCCGGGAGAGGGCGGCCCGAGTTTGTTCAGGCCGCCCGGCCAGTGATCGCTGCAAGTGATCTCCACACGTGAGTCGCCTTGACGGTCCGGCGGATCTCGCCGTGCACCACGATCCCCCTGACCCGCCGGCCGCCGGCACCGGCGCGGAGCCGCGCTGCGCCAGGGGATTCCCGCCCAACCAGCACCGGTTCAGCATGGTCATGCTGGACCGCCCGATAACCCGGCTTGAGGCCATTGCCCGGGCGCGACTGGTGCGGGCCACCGACCGGCTGCGCAAGGGCACCCAGCGGACGATCCACACAAGCGCACAGGAACGCGTCGGCACCGCCATCGTGGTCACCGAACGCGCCGCCACCGAGCTCGCCGGACTGATCGAATCGCACGACGTCAAGGGCTCGCTCGAATGCGCCTATGCGCTCGCGGGCAACCCGGGCCGGTCGCGCCGAGGCTCGGGGGGCGCGGCATCCGCGACGTGCCCGGGTCCATTCGGATCAACATCGGGTGGGCCGAGGAGTGGCTGCAGCGCCATCGGCACCGCGCCCAAGGCGATCGCCTAGAAGCAGTACTGCTGGCCGTCGCCGCCCGTGACGACGCGTCCGCGGCCGACATCGCGCCAGTCGCAATCGTGCCGCCACGACAGCCGCCACCGCGTCCCGGCAACCGCGACGCACGACGCCGACCCGTCCTCGTGCAGCTCGACCCGCAAGCCGTCGTCGTTGCAATGGAGCACCCTGTCCAGCTCTCCGCTCTGCGCGAACGCGACCAGGACGTCGACATGGAGCGGCCGCCAGCCCGGCAGCAGGTCCTCGAGGTCGAGCAGCGCCTTGGCGCCGGCGTCGCCCAGCACCCAGCCGAGCTTCCCCTGCTCGCGCAGCTCCAGGAACCGCTCGCCCGCCGGCGTCGCGAACCAGTCGATGAGCCCGTCCACCGCGAGCGCGTGGGCCCGCTCGCCGGCGTCGGTCACCGCCCACTTGACGACATCGCTCCCGAGATCCGCGCGCAGGTCCTCCCGGCCCCACCAGGCGCCGGCCGCGAACGCCAGCGACAGCGTGACGGCCGCCACGCCGGCCGCCCACGTGAACGCGAGCCAACGGCCGCGGGCCGCGGCCGCCCGGGTCGCCTGCACCGCCTCGCCGGCGAGTTCCTGGACCTGGCCGACCACGGCGTCGCGCGCCGCTTCGACCATCGAGGCCACCGTCTGGTCAGCAGCAGCTTCCACACGTTCCTTGGCCTCCGTCTCCAGGTCCGCCAGCAACGCCCGGCAACGATCCCCGAACCGCTCCGCCGTCCCGTCGGCCTCGCGCCAGAAGCGGGCCCAGTAATGCCCCTGGGCCAGAAAAAGCCGGAAAATTGGATCGTCGCGCTCGAGCCCGCACTCCTCGCGCAGCCGCCGGAGGACCTCCCGCTCGGCCTCGCCGCCCGCCTGCGCCAGCAGCTCGTCGAACGGCGGCCGGTTGGCCCGCGCGGGATCACCCGGCATCGTTGCCACCGTTCTCGGCCGCCCCGGGGATCAGCCCGACTTTGTCGAAAGCCGCGCCCAACCGCGCGCGCCACTGCTTGACCGCCAGGGCGTGCCCTTGGTTGAGAAACCGTCCGGCCGCGGCCGTGCTGTCCGGCAGCGCCTCCTCCCCGGCGAACGCGCGGAGCGTCAGCCGTGAATCCTCGATCTCGCCGGCAATCCGCTCGGCGGCCGTCGGGACGACAAACTGCGCCACGTCCAGGTCGCGCAGGAGCGACTGCAGCACCTTCGACCCATCGTGCACCGAGAAGTCCTGGCGCCCGGGCTTGCCCTCGTTCCGGGCGATCACCACACGGCACCACCGGTCCGGCGACCGCTTGACCAGCTCGAGGAGGCGGACCAACGCCTCGGCTGAATTGCGCCGCCCGACCGCCACCCACAACACCGTAAACGGCCGGTCGAGATGAACCGCCATGTCCTGCAGGAAATCCACGTGCCGGTTCAGCACCTCGGCGTCGCGCGCCGGCCCGTCGATGACCATGACCCGATCGCGGTGATCCGGCTCGCCGCACAACGCCGCCACGTCAAGCCAGCTGTCCTCCGTGTCGAGGTGCAGCTGCACCGGGGCCGGCACCCAAGCCTTGTGCGGCAGGTAGGTGTGAAAATTGCTCGCGTCCGCATCCACGATGAGCGGACTCGGAAGCCCCCGTACCACCACGTGGTCAACCACCGTTGCCGCCAGCAGCGACTTGCCGGCGCCGCCCCGCGAACCGCCGACGTAGACGACCACGGCCGCCATCAGGCGCTGTCCCCGCGCACCGGATTGCCGATCGCCGAGACGTCACGCAACGACCGTTCCGCGAGCCCTCGACGATCCGAGCCGTCGCTCGCGACCGCGCCCGCGGCTGGTGAACTATCCCTACGTTGACGATCAGGGCGCTCACCAGACACCGGGTCTTTGAGTACCACTCGCAGATGCGCCCGAATCGTCGACGGCTTGACGTTGACCCCATCGACGCCGGCGATGACCTCTGCGATCTCGGTTCGCGAGAAGCCCGCGTCATCGAGCGCAACGATCTGGTCGCGAAGCTCGGAAAGAAGCACTGGCAGAAGGGTCCGGCTGCGCGTCGGGCCTGCCTTGCCAGCCGACTCCAGGGCGCTCCGTACCCGACGAATGACATCTGATGTCAGTCCGCCAGAGTGTACGGAAGTACGTCGTTGAGCCATCAGTACCTCCACGATATGGTGTACGGAACGTGCTACACTATACCACTATGATCCACTTGGTCGGCAAAACTGCGTGTTTTCGGTGTCTGTCGGCTACAGGCGGGGATTTGGCCCACTGCGTGGGCCAAATCACGCGGCGGGATCGGCGCTGCGCGCCTCTCCCACCGCTCCGCCTGCGCCTGCGGCGGGCTCCTGCGTGCCCGCACGGGCACTGCAGCGTGCTCGGCGGGCTGCGCCCTTCTCGCACGCTGCGCGGCTGTTCTTTGCCCTTCGGGCGACGGGTGGCCGTGCGGTGCTGACCCAGGTCATCAAGCTGCGGCTCACGGCGCGGGACGAGCGGCGGGTTCGCGACGGTGCGGCGGCAGCCGGCATGCCGGCCTCAGCGTATATGCGCCAGCTCCTCCGTCAGCGGCCGGTGTTGCCGCGCATCGATCGGGGCCTTGGCACACGAGCGCCTGACACCGACGACGACGAGCCCAAACGCCTCACCGCGTTCCTGCGGATCCGCTTCACCCCGGCGGACCGGGCCGAGCTTGGCGCCCACGCGGAAGCGGCCGGCATGACCGTGGCGGGGTACGTCCGCCGGCGCGCGCTCGGGCACACGGTGATCGCCGCGACCGACGAGATGATGATTCGTGAGCTGCGGCGGCTGGGCGGTCTCGTCAAGCGGGTGCACTCGGAGAGTGGCGGCGCCTACAGCGAGCAAACCGCGGCCGCACTCGATGACCTCCGGGCGGCGATCCAGAGGGTGGCTCGGCGAGGACGCAACTTCGCCCCAGGCGACGATTGAACGGGCGCGCCGGTGATCGCCAAGAAAATCGAAAACCCGAAGAAGTCGGCCGGCAAGCGGGAGCGGATCACCGCGCTGCTCGAGTACATCTGGGCGCCCGACCGCGACGACACGACCGAGAAGTGCACGCATGCGGGCGCGGTGAATTTCCTCACAAACGACACGACCGGGCGCATCGGCGAGATGCTGGCCGTGGCCCTGCAGGCCACCCGCAGCCGCGACCCGGTAGAGCACTACGTGTGCAGCTGGCAGAAGGGAGAGCACCCGAGCCCGGACCAGGTCGACGAGCTGATCGCCACGCTCCGCAGAGAAATGTCACGCCAGGGCAGGGCACGGGATCGCGCCGCGGCCGAACGCCTGCTGATCGCGTACGCACTGCATGAAGACACGAAGAATGATCACGCGCACGTCGTGGTCCTGCGGGTGGACCCGGCGACCGGGCGGCCGGTCGAGATCAACCGGGGCTTCGACCGCGACCTCATCCAGCGCGTCGCCGCCCGAGTCGAACACGCGCAGGGCTGGGCGGTCGAGAAGAACAAGCGCTTCAAGGTCGGCCGCGACGGCAACGTGGTGCCCGTCCGGCCGAACCCGAAAGCGCCGGACCGGCCAGCGCCGCGCCAGGGCCGCAAACCCTCGCAACGCGTCCGCGACCGCGCCCATCGCGCGGGGACTCCTTCCGTCACGGAACACGCCATCGAGAAGCTGGGCCCGATCTTCGAGCGAGCAGGACCCTGGAACGCCCCGGGCGGACTGTACGAGCAGCTGGCGGCAGCCGGCGCGGAGTACCGCCTGAAAGGCGGCGGCGCAGTCGTCGAGTTCGAAGGCGTCACGATGAAGGCCAGCGACATCAGCCGGCAGGCGTCGCCCCGGGCGCTCGAGAAGCAGTACGGGCAGCCGTACGAGCCCCCGAGGCGGCCGGTGCTGACGCCGGAACTGCAGGCGATCGCCGCGACCCCGCCGCCCGGCGACGGCCCGCCCCTGGTGC
>VXPS01000324.1 GCA_009839425.1 Chloroflexota bacterium | reverse complement strand
GGCGGGATGAAGCCTTCGAGGATTCGGGAGGCGCAGGTCGTTTGCACGCCGGCGGTGCTGAGCACGTCCTTGAGGGCGATAGGCAGGCCCAGCAGCGGGCCATCATCGCCCGTGGCGCGGCGCGCATCAGCGTTGGCTGCCTGCTCCAGGGCCAGGTCGGAAGTAACTGTGAGGTACGCGCCCGTACGGCCGTCCACGGATTCGATGCGGTCGAGCAGGGACTGCGTGAGTTCGACCGAACTGAACTGCCCATCCCGCAGCCCCCGCGAGGCCGCGTGCAGCGTCAGCCGATAGAGCTCATCGGCCACCGGTCAGGACTCGTCCAACACGGGAGGCACGCGAATCTGGCCGTCCTCGACACGGGGCGCGTTGTCGAGCACGGCGTCGAGCGGGAGCGAGCCGGCGACTACGTCATCGCGCTCGACGTTGCCCAGCGGGATGACCTGGGCGGTGGGGGGAATGTGCTCGGTGTCCAACGTGTTGAGCGCCTCGAAGGCCTGCAGGATCTGTCCAAGCTCGCCGCGCAGCCGCTCGCGCTCGTCGTCGGATAGCTCGAGCCGCGCGAGTTCGGCGGCGTGGTCGACTTGCGAACGGTCAATGGACACGGCGCTGCTCGGGAGATGGCGAACCGGCGGCGATTATATGAGCGGAGGCCGGTTGCTCATGACCGCCGCGGCGGACGGTGTGGCCGCCTAGGTTGAATAGTCGAACTTTGCTTCCCAGTCGCCGACGCCGTCGCGGAGCAGGTCGAAGAGGTGCCAGACGCTGCAGTAGGAATCGCCGGGCCCGAGGAAATCCGAGGCGACGCGCACGATGGAGCCGTCGTCGCTCTTGTGGAAGACGGAGACGCCCGGCATGGCGCTTGAGCCGTAATGCTCTTCGTCGGACTCGAAGCCCATGTCCTTGAACAGGGTGGAACCCTGGGCGGAGTACATGCGGAAGCGCCAGCCGCGGTTTCTCCGAAACTCCTGCTGGGTTTCGACGCTGTCAGGAGAGGCCACGACGAAGGCCGAGCGGTCTTCCAGGTGGTGGAGTACGCCGTTGAAGCCGTCGGCCCACATGGTGCAGTAGGGACAGCCGGTGCCCATGTTGTGGATCAGGATCAGGTCGGGCATGTCGCCGAACAACTCGGACAGCCTGACCGCCCCATCAGGCCCGTGGAGCCGGTAGTCCTGCACGGGCTCTGACGGCACCCGGCGGCGAACTTCCTTGAGTCGCTGCTGCGCCTTCTCGAGATCGGCCCAGGCCGCGGCAAGTTCTTCCTGCAGGTCTGTCGGAACGGTCACCGTGCTTCCCTTCAACGTGCCCTTGCGCAGGCGGTCGGTTCGGCTTCATCAAGTGTAGGAGCGCGGCCCTGGCGTGCCGTTGGCAATCTGGACGCCGCATCAACCCTGGCTGCGACGGCGCGAAGTAGCGGCGATCGGACGTAGGATCTTGGCACTTCCACCGAGGTACATCGCCATGGTCTTGACGGGCGAACCGGACTTGGTGCCCGACGCGCCGATCGCAGTGCACCAGTCGCGGCGCCTGTTCACCAGCGACACGCCACACGCCCACTATTCGGCCAGCCTGGCCCAACTCTCAAGCAGCCGGCTGGTGATGGTGTTCAGTTGGGCGCCGGGCGTGCTGCGTCGAAACAACAGCGTGATGTTGACGTCGCGATCCGAGGACGACGGGGCGAGCTGGACGGAGCCTGAGGCCATCTACGCAAAGCCCGGGTGGGACTGCATGCACCTGGGCGGGTTGATGCGGTTTTCGGACGAGCGGCTGTTGCTCGGACTTGGGCGTATCCAGATGGACCCCAGCCTGCCGGGCGACGAGCCGTGCACGGGGTGGTATCTCTCCACGACCTGTTCGGCGGACGGCGGCGAGACCTGGGGGCCGGAGAGTCCCGAGATTCGCCTGTTTCCCGAGTGGTCGGAGCTCTATGGCGCCAGCAATCCCCACTTGCTGGACGACGGTCGGCACATGCTGGCGGTCATCGGGACGACGGGGCGCGACAGCGGCTGGCAGGCGGGGGTGTGCTTTACGGACGACGAAGGCGAAACGTATTCAGCGCCGGTGATCGTGGCGTCGCACCCGACGCTGGGATTCGGGGACATGGACATCGTCCGCCTGGCGGATGGGCGGTACATGGCCGTGGCGCGGGTGTTCGACGGGCATCCCAGCGTGGTGGCGTATTCGAGTGACGACGGGTCGAGCTGGACCGAACCGCGGCCGGTGGAGTTCTGGGGCGCCAACATCAAGCTGCAGCGACTGCGGTCCGGGGCGCTGCTGTGCGCCTATCGCGACGAGGCAGGCAACCGCTCGGGCGTGGGGTGCAGCGTGAGCGAGGACGACGGCGCGACCTGGCGACGCATCGGCTGGCTGGCCAGGCCGAGCGACGGTCCGCCGCCGGCGGCCGGCGACGTGCGCTGCGGCTACCCAGACATGGCGGTGCTGCAAAACGGGCGACTGGGCTGCGTGCTGGCGCCGTCAGCCGACGCCGACGGGATTATCGACCTGCGCTGGCTGGAACTGATCGACCGGACGTAGACCGGCGCTCAGTACTGGTGGACCCAGCCGCCGTCGACCGGGATGACGGCGCCGGTTATGTAGGCGGCGGCATCGGACGCGAGAAACCGGGCGACGCCGGCGATCTCCTCCACGCGGCCGTTGCGTCCCAGGGCCACTCGCTCGGGCAGGTTGTCGGTCCACCAGGGTTCGCTGGTATAGCCGGCGGTCATGTCGGTTTCGATCACTCCGGGGGCGATGGCGACGACGCGGATGCCGTCCTTGCCCCACTCGCGGGCGAGCCCCACCGTGTACGAGGAGAGGGCGGCTTTGAGGGGGCCGTAGGGCTCGGCGCCACCAAGCTTTGCCGAGACCGACGAGACGTTGATGACCACCGGGGCGTCGGACTCGAGCAGGAAGGGTCGCGCGGCCTGGATGATCAGCACCGGGGCGCGGAGGTTTACGTGCAACATGCGGCGGTAGGCGTCCAGGGTTAGTCCGTCGTGGCCGCCGTCGCCAGCATTGTTGACGACGATGTCGAGGCCGCCCAGTGCCTTGGCGGCCTGCTCGACCAGGCGCGTTGGAGCCTCTGGGTCTCTAAGGTCCGCACCGAAGGTGTGGACTTCGGCGCCGTGTTCACGAAGCTGGCAGGCGATGTTGTCCAGGTTGGTCGCGGTGCGGGCGGCCAGGGCCAGTCGCGCGCCGGCCTGGGCGTACGACTCGGCGATTGCGCGCCCGATGCCGCGGCTGGCGCCGGTGATGAGGGCGCGGCGGCCGTCGAGGCGGAAGGGATCGGGGGCGATCATCGCCTGGCGAAGAAGTCTCGGCCGCCGTCGATGGCGATGGTCGTCCCGGTCACGAAGGCGGCGGCGGGAGAGGCCAGGTAGACGACGGCCGAGGCAATCTCGGCCGGGTCGGCAACGCGTCCCTGCGCCGTGTGATGCAGCAGGGTGTTCATCTCATCCGGGTTGGCCCGCACGCGGGCGCCCATGTCGGTAAAGACCTGCCCGGGGGCCAGCGCCACGACGCGGATGCTGTCGTTGGCGAACTCGCGGCTGAAGCCGCGCGTCAGCGCATGCACGCCTTGCTTGCTTGCCCCATAGAGGCCCGTGCCCTTGGTTCCGGCGATGGATCCGATGTTCACGATCACGCCGCCGCCGGCCGCGGCCAGGTGCGGGCGCGCGGCCTGGCTGGCGAAGAGCACGGCGCCGAGGTTGACGTCGAACATGCGGTCGAACTCGGCCGGGTCTTCAATTCCGAATCCGGCGCGGTAGGTGACGCCGGCGTTGTTGACGAGGAGGTCGAGACCGCCAAGCGCATTGGCCGCGGCGTCGATGGCCGGTTCGATGGATTCCAGGTTGGCTAGGTCCAGCGGAACGACGTGCGCGCGGCGGCCGAGGATCTCGATTTCTGTGGCGAGTGCGTTGAGCCGGGCCTCGTCCCGCGCAGCCACGGCCACGTCCGCCCCAGCCTCGGCGAGCGCGAGCGCAATGGCCCGCCCAATGCCACGGCTGGCGCCCGTCACAAAGGCGCGGCGGTCGTCCAGGCGGAATCGGTCGAGAACGGGCATGGGTGTGTTTGGGACTTCGGCAGGCTCAGCGTAGCCGTGACGGACGGGCCACGCGCTAGGCCAGCTCTGTCTCCGCCAGCCGGCGGATGTCGTCGGCCAGCGGCATCGAGGGTTGCGCGCCGGGGGTGGCGGCGGCCAGGGCGCCGGCGGCCTGGCCCCAGCGCAGGGCGGTTTCGACCGGACGCCCGGAGGCCAGCGCCGCGGTGAATACGCCGCAGAAGGCATCGCCGGCGCCGGTGGTGTCGACGACGGTCGTGGGAAACGCGGGTTGGACGTGGGTCTGGCCGTCGACGTGGGCGACCAGTCCATCTCCGCCAAGCGTGACGACGCAGCCTCGCTGGGTGCGTGTGGCCAAAGACCTGGCGAGCGCTACGGGATCGTTGTCGTTGGAGCCTTCAGCTAGTTGGGCGGCTTCGATTTCATTGACGACGGCGATGTCCACCAAGCCGAGGTCGATGACCACTCCCGCATCAACCGGGGAGATGTTGAGCACGCGCAGGCCGGGTGTGGTGGCCTGGAACGCGGCATTGATTACGTCGTCCGGGACCTCCCGCTGGCCGACTACGGCGACTGGCTGAAGTGCCGCGATCGCGCTTTGCACATCTTCAGGATTGATTTGGAAGTTCGCGCCTTCGGCCACGGCGATCGAGTTGGCGCCGGCGTCGTCAACGGCGATCAGCGCCGTGCCGGTGGCCGCCGAGTCCACCCGGGCGACGTGCGTTGTGTCTACGCCGTTGGCGGCCAGGCCTCGTAACAGGTCATCGCCATCGGCGTCCGTACCAACGGAGCCCAGCATGCTGACGGACGCCCCGGCGCGAGCGGCGGCCACGGCCTGGTTGGCGCCCTTGCCGCCGGCGTAGCGTGCGAGGCGACCGTGGTGGACGGTCTCGCCGGGCCGGGGGATGCGCGGGACGCGGATAACGATGTCCTGGTTGATGCTGCCCACCACGGCGATGCGGCTCATCGAACCCCAATCTCCAGGCCGAGGGCTTCGAGGATGGCGAGCCGGGCGAATTCCGGTAACGCGCGCATGCGGCGCCAGCGCCAGGGCTCGCGGGCGAGGCGGTAGGCCCACTCCAGGCCAACGCGACGCAGCGGCGCGGGGGCGCGAGGAATGCGGCCCGCCAGATAGTCCAGGGTGCCGCCGACTCCGATGCCGACGACCGGGGCCAGGTCCCGCAGATTGCGGTCGATCCAGAACTCCTGGGCGGGTGCGCCGTAGGCGGCCAGCACGATGTGCGGGCGAAACTCGTAGATCAGGGCCTGGGCTTCGGCGTCGCCTTCCGGGCCTGCGTTGCCGACGACGGTCGCAGGCGGAGTGAGCGCCGGGTAGCGTCGTTGGAGCTCAGCGGCGGCCTGTGCGGCTACGCCGGGGGCCGCGCCGGCGAGCAATAGGCGGTAACCGTGGACGGCCGCCAGCCCGGCCAGGTCGTCGACCAGATCGACCCCGGTTACTCGCTGGCGCATTGGCAGGCGTCGGAGGCGGGCCGCGGCGACGATTCCCGCGCCGTCGGGGACGTTGAGGCGCGTGCGTTCCAGCAACTCGCCGTAGGCCGCGTCGCGGCGGGCGCGCATGACGATTTCGGGGTTGATCGTGACCACGTGGGCGCGGGCGCCGGATGCCAGCCACGCGTCAATCCAGGCCACGGTGAGCGCCTGACTGATCGCGTGGACGCGTATGCCGAGGATGCGCGTTTGGAGCTCGTCGAGGAGGGAGTCCGTCTGGCTGATAGTCGTGGTTCTCATGCCGTCGCCGTGCAGGCGCCTATGTTGACATAACGGTTCATTCGGGCGCTGTTAGCGAATCATCTCAAGGACCGCGTCGCGAACTCGCTCCGGCGCCAGCCACTGCATGCAGAGCACATCGCCGAAGCGGCATTCCGCCGGGCGGTCGAAGTCGTAGCAGGGACCGCAGGGCAGTTCGACACGCAGCGCACGGGACCCGGGGGCGCCCGGTCCGTGCACCGAGATGTCCGTGGGTCCGTGGACCATGACCACACGTCGTCCCAGCGCCCGCGCCAGGTGTCCGGGTCCGCTGTCGGTCGAAACCACAACATCGGCCTGGTCGAGAACGCCGGTGAGTTCGTCAAGGGATGTTCGACCGGTGAAGTCGTGGATGGCTGCGACGTCCGCTATTTGGTTGGCGGTCCGTCGGGCGTCGGTGAGACCGACCACGGCCAGGGTGCCCACGTCAGGCTTCAGCGCACCAGCCAGGGTTGCCCAATGCGCGTCCGGCCAGCGTTTGGCCTCGCCGTGGGCCGCACCGGGGTGCAGGACGACCAGCGGGCGCGGCAGGTCCGCTACCAGGTCCGACTCGGTATCCACGACGACGGTGTGCCAGGCCGGGTCCGCGTGTTGAATCAGCCGGGTCGCAAGTTCGACCTCGTGCGGTCCGCCATTTCGGCGAAACCCCGGCAGTGCCTCATCGAAGCTCCAGGCGGGTGCTTCGGCGCCGTAGCCCGCGCGCCAGCGCGCGCCGCTGAGCGCAACCACGGCACCCGCGATTGGCCCGTAGACGCTCACTGCTACATCGAATCGGCTCGCGCGGACTGCTCGCAGGACGCGAGCGACCCTGGCCCAGGCTCTGGGATCCAGTACCGCCGGCCAGTGCGTCACCGTCCCGCCGTCGAACGGGATCACCTCATCGACAGCCGGGCAGCGCCGGACGATCGGCTGCCAGGCGGGCGGCGCCATGAACGCCAGGTGTGCATGCGGCCAGCGCTCGCGCGCAGCGGCGGCCGCGGAGAGGGCGTTTACGACGTCGCCCATCAGGTCGAATCGCACGATCAGCACGCGGCGGACTTCCGCCGGCGGACTCCGCCGGCCACCGAGCAGCCGTCGTAGCCCGAAGCCGAGGCTCAGCAACGCCCACAGTCCGCGTCCCAACCAGGCTCGAACACGCCGCTTCATTGGCGGCGCTCGTGCTTGGTGCGCTCGGGCCAGGGCCAGGCGGTATCGAAGCGTTCGAGGAAGGCGGAGGGACGAAACATGACGCGTTGCGCGCCGTCCGGCGCGGTGGCGGCCAGCTTGTCGATTTTTGGCCGGGTTTCGTCGAGCAGTCGTTGGAATTCGCGGCGTCGTCGCAGGTGCGTTGCTCTCGCGCTCTTGAAGGCGTCCTTGAAGTCCGCCGACCTTCCGGACACCAGGGCTTCGCGCAGGTCGCGCATGCGGCGCTCGTGCAGGGCGAGGCGGCGGCGCAGGTCGTCCAGATCCTGCTCGACTTCGCGTGCGAGGGCGATCCACGGCGGCGAGACGTTGGCGTTGCGCATCAGGCGGAAGGCCAGCCTGAGGTCGGCAGGCACGTTGGGGTCGTCGGGCGCCAGGTTGAGCGGTTTGCCGCGTCCGGCAGTGCGCTCGAACAGGCCGGAGGCCGCGGCCTCGTCGAGCCGACGGCGGGCTCTTCGGTCCGGGGGGGTGTCCATCGCTACGGGCTGACCAACACGGGCGGATCGCTGGCGACAGGCACTCCGGCGGCCGCTCGAATGTCGGCGGCGACTGCCAGGCTGCCGGTGGCGAGCACGGCCTGTCTGGGTTGTGCGGCGTCGCGCGCGAGGGCCAGCGCCGCAGCCGCGTTGGGGGCCGATGTCGCGCCAAGATCTCCGTCAAGCTGGTTGAGCACTTCGCCGGACGGCATCGCACGTGGGTGGCCCGGTTCGATGACCAGGAGGCGTGTCGCATAAGGCCGGAGCGCTTCCGCCATGGGTCGGACCGACTTGTCGCGCAGGGCGCCGAAGATGACCGGGCCGCGGCGTAGGTTGAGGTGCCGACGCAGCGTTTCCACCACGACCTCCACGGCCTCAACCGTGTGCGCCCCGTCCACGACAACCGGCGGATCGTTGGCTACCAACTCCAAGCGGCCCGGCCAGCGCGTGGCGGCGAAGCCAGCGCGGATCGCGTCGCGTGGAATGGGAACGCCGCGGTCGCCGAGCGCTCGACAGACGGCATAGGCCAGACCAGCGTTGCGGGCCTGGTGGGGGCCGGCCAGGCCCAAAGGCAACGTATCGCTGGAATGTGGATCACGGGCAATCGTGGTTGCCCGACCGTCGCGCCAGTTGGCTGATCCGTCTGTCGCCAGGGCCGGCACGACCTGAATGTCGGCTCCGGCGGCTACGGCTACGTCTCGAATGGCATTCAGTACTTCTGTCGACTGGTCGCTGACCAGCATGGGAACATCCGGTTTTGCGATGGCGGCTTTTTCCCTGGCGATTGCGGGCAACGTGTCGCCAAGCAGGCGCGCGTGTTCGCGCACGATGGTCGTGACGGCGGTGACATCGGGTGATACGACATTGGTTGCGTCCAGGCGTCCGCCCAATCCGACTTCGAGGATTGCGAGATCTACCGCTTGCATGCGAAACCAGGCGAGCGCCATTGCGGTGCTGATCTCAAACGTGGTGGGGTCGCCAAGCGTTGCGGAGCAGGTTCGCTCCACGAAGACACGAGCTCGGGCCACCAGGCGGGTGAACGATGCGGGGTCAATAGGCTCACCGTCGATCTGAAAGCGCTCGCGAAAGGTGTGGAGGTGCGGCTGGGTATAGAGGCCGGTGCGCAGACCGGCGGCCTCGGCGGCGGCGGCGACGAGCGCGCACACACTGCCCTTGCCCTTGCTGCCGGCGACGTGAACGATTCGCAGGCCGTCGTGCGGGTCACCAAGGTCCGCCAGTAGCCGCGAGGTTCGTTCCAGACCCCGCTCGAACGGCGGGCCGCCGCCGATTCCCGTACCGCGCTCGAAGTCAGCGTATGCGTAGAGCCACGCCAGCGCGGCGGCGTACGTGTCGGCCATTGCTCGATTATCCCGGAGCCGAGAGCGACTCTGGCGGATACGCGCGTTCGATACCGGCGTGACCGACCTGCCTGGCCAGCGTGCTCACGGTGGCTTCCGCACCGGGAAGCACAAGGTCTGGCGCCAAGTCCGCCAGCGGTGCGAGCACGAAGCCCCGCTCGGCGAACGCCGCGTGCGGGATGTGCAAGCGCGGCGTCGCTACCACGAGGTCTCCGAAGGCAATGATGTCCAGATCCAGTTGGCGCGGTCCCAGGCGCGGACCGGGTCGCCGACCAGCGGCAAACTCCAGCGACTTGGCCCAACAGAACAGGCGCTGTGGGCCTTCGGTCGTTTCGCCGCGCACAGCCGCGTTTAAGAACGTCGGCTGTGTGAGCACCCCTACCGGGCTCGTCTCGTAGACGTGCGACACCTCAATGTGGCGGAGCACGGATCGCAGGCCATCCACAGCTTCGCGAAGATGCGCCAGGCGGTCGCCGACGTTCGAGCCAAGCCCGACCAGCACGTCCGTCACCCGCTTAGTCCATCGATGGTTGGTGCGACACGCCGCCGATTCTCCCGCGCCAGACGGTGCCAATCGACCATTGACTGGTTAGGCTCACCGGTTTGCGGAACAACGTACGATTCTGGCCGTTCCCATGACATGGTGACCGTAGTCTGATGTGTCACGCGACTACCCTGAGCGCACGCACCCCAGGTCCCGGAGCCCCGCGGCGACAGGCGTGACCGCCATGGACCTGACGGGGTCGCGCCCGAGCTGGCGCCCCGCGATCGCCGGCGCGGGGTTGGCGCTTGGCTCGCTGCTGGTCATCCTGCCGGTAGCGCTGGCCGGGCAGGACATGTTCTGGGTTCGCCTGGTACCGCCAGCCGCCGGGGTGTTCCTGGCTGCCATCGCCGTGGTGGGGCTGCGCTTGCGGCAAGCGCACGATCGCCGTCTGGAGATTGCGCTGGCGGCCACGGCGCTGGCGCTGGGCATCACCGGCGTGCTGATTCAGGTCGGGCTGCTGGCCGCAGCCGCTTGCCTGGTGCTGATCGGCCCTTTGTCTCTTGGGGCGTTGTTGTGGCGTGCTCGACGAGCGTCAAGGGACGGGCACCCCTGGGTGGGCCTCAGGCATCTCAGGTCTGGTCGCGCGGTGTGGCCCGCTGCGATTGGATCGGCGGCGATCGGCGTCCTCGTGGTGGGAGTGGCCCTGGCCGCTGTAGCTTCAGGACCGCTGCCGACGCTCGCGCTTACGGTGCTGTTGCTCCCGGGGGTAGCGGCAGCGACGCTCCGGCTTGTTCTGCCGACGCTTGCTGCGCGTGGGGTGGTTGCGGTGCTGGTCGCGCTGGCTATTGGCGCCGTCCCGTTTCGCGGACTGGCCGAGATTCAGGTCAACGGCATCGCGTTTGGGGCGACCGACGTCCTGCTTCTTGGGGCGTTGGTGGTCTGGATATTCGGTCGGGACGCCAGGGTTCGAGCGTCCGTCCCAACCTACACGCTGGGGCTTCTGCTCTTTGCCGGGTGGCTGATGGTTACCGCCCTGGTAGCCGTGAATCCGACTCTGGTGCTCAAGGAAGTCCTGAAGTGGCTCCAAATCGCCGTGGCACTGGTGATCCTGAGCGACCTGGTGCGCGAGCCGTCGGGCCGCCGAATCGTGGCCTGGACCGTAGGTACGGCTGTCCTACTACAGGCTGGATTGGGACTGGTCCAGACGGCGGCAGCGGCCGGCCCCGTCGGATTCGTCGTCGGCGGCGTCCTGCGCGCCTTTGGGACCTTCGATCAACCAAACCCTTATGGGGGGTACCTGGGCATTCACCTGCCGCTCATCCTGGCCGCCGCCATCTATGCGCGCGGCTCGCGGCGACGCTGGCTGGCCGTGCTGGGCATCGTTGTGTTGATGGCCGTGGTTGCCAGCCGCTCGCGGGGCGCGTGGCTAGGCGTCGGCGCCAGTTCGCTGATCGTGGCTATGGTGGCCGGTCGTCAGGCGTCGCTCCGAGCGCGCGGCCTGTTGGTCCTGGCCGCGGCCGCGGTGCTGGTGATCGCCGTCGCAGCGTTCGGCGGGGTGTTCGACCGAGCGCTGCCGCCCGATATCTCGCGGCTGTTGCAGGGCGAGCATCCGGTGGACGACGTTGTGCGTCACCGCGCGCACGATGACTTCGCCATCACGCAGCGGGTGGCGCACTGGGCGGCGGGCTGGCGGATGTTTCAGGATCGGCCCCTGCTGGGCGTAGGGGCCGGGAACTTTGACGATGCCTATCGCGCCTACGCGTTGCAGCCTTTCGACGAGCCACTTGGGCACGCGCACAATGTCGCGCTGAACTTCGGCGCCGAGGCCGGCTTGCCTGGCATTCTCATGTTCGCTGGCCTCATGCTTTGGGGGCTTGGTATCGCCGCAGCCGCCGTGCGCAGAGGGCGCGGCGCGGCGTTCGAGTGGAGCGCCGTTGGCGCGCTGGGCGCGTTGGTCGGCTTTGCGACCCACAACCTGGTCGACAGTCTGTTTGTGAGCGGAATGGGGATTGTATTCGCATTGATGCTGGCGCTTTCGCTGGTCGTCCCGATGCGGTCGCGCGGCTCGGCTCTCAATGCAGGACGGGCAGTGGCGTGACTGACAGCGGAACAGAGGTTGCCGAGTCGGTCGTGGACCCGACACGAACAGATCTTCGTCGGCGGTTCCTCAGCTCGCGAACCCTTGTCAGCTTCGCGGTAGCCGGTGTGCTGTTGGCGCTCACCTGGATTCTGGCCGACCTGCGGCTTGAAGACATCGTGACGCGCATCCGCTCCGCCGATCCCTGGCTGATCCTGCTGGCTTACCTCATCTTTGCCGTGACCTTCCCGATTCGCACGCTCAGGTGGCGAATTCTGCTGACCAATGCTGTGCACCGGGAAGACGTATCGCCGGACTACCGAATGCGTGACCTCGCGCAGATTCTCTACATCTCCTGGTTCGTCAATGGGGTGGTGCCGGCCAAGCTGGGCGACATCTATCGGGCCTACATGGCGCGGGCGAATTACGGCACCTCGCTCACCCGAACCCTGGGCACGATTTTCTCGGAGCGCGTGTTCGATGTGGGCGCCCTGATCATCATGGTGATGGCGTCAGCCGCCTGGATCGCCAGGTCACCTGAGACCAGCGAGGACGTTGGGCGCATCCTGGCCATCGCGGCCCTGGCGCTGGCGATCCTGGCGCTGGGCGTGCTCTTTCTCCTGGTGTTCGGCACGCCCATCTTCGCTCGCTTGCCACAGGTGGCCGCGGCTGTGTACGCGCGCTGAT
>VXPS01000357.1 GCA_009839425.1 Chloroflexota bacterium | reverse complement strand
CCCGATCCACGTCGTTCAGGCTGGAGCCGTCCGTCGTGTAGATGTTGCGGTCCGTCGGGTCCCAGGCCGGCTCGCACTGTTCGAGGATCGTGAAGTAGGCCTCACGAGACAGGCTCGCTGTGGCGACCGGATCATCCGTTGCCCGCCCGATGTCCAGCGTCGCCACCGCTCCAAGCAGCGCGGCCAGCACAACCACGAGAGCTCGACGCACCGCCGCCCCCGTTCGCCTCCCAGCGAGCACGGGGCTAATTGTGTCATATCGACCTTTGACGCCCCGAGGCGACTAATGGAGGTCGCCGACAAACACGCCTTCGCGCAGCAGATAGTCGCTCACGGACAGGTCGAGTCGTGCAGGATATTCCATATCCAGCCGGGCGCAGGCGCGCTCCAGGAAGTGGCTGTAGGCCGCCGCGACTCGGGTGGCGACACGGCGGACGCCAAGCACGCCGCCCGTCGCAAGGGGCCGCAGCGCCGACGCGATGACGGCCGCATCGCTGCCCGAAAAACGGTCCGGCGCGTCGGCGGGAACCGGCGCATCGCCCCGGGAAGCCACGTAGGCGAGTTCGGCGGCCAAGCGCGCCGCGCCGGCGTAGCCCCAGAGCAGACCGGTGTACATGCCGCGGTTGTAGTAAGTCGCACCGACCATGGCGTGAACCAGCAGAAAGCACCCGGCTTCACCGACCTGCCTTGCCGGTCGTGCGTCTGAGTCGGCGCCGGGCGGCACCGGCTGCAAGGGCACGGCAATGCCATAGCGGGCCTCCGCCTCGGCCGCCAGCGGCCGCACGACATCTAGCGTGGGCTGGATCGAGTCCATCCCAGGGTTCGGCCAGTTGTTGCTCCAAACGCCCAGCGGGGCCAGCAGCGGCTCGATGTCGGCGGCCGTCAACGCGTCCGCCGCATGCTTCGGCCCCAGCAGGCCGGCTGCGTTCGGATCGCGCAACAGCAGCAGGAGCCGCTGGGCCGACTCCAGCAGATTCGCCTGGGCCTGCATGGCCGCGACGATGGATGACCGCTCGATGGCCCGCTGCAGTCGGCCCGCCTCGGCGGGAACCTGCGCGGCTTCGCGTTCCAGCAGTTCCCGGGGCGTCCGACGCGAAGGCCTGTACGGGGTCTGGTGCAGCCGGGCTCCCAGACCGAGAGGATCAAAGAGCGGCGCCACCGGTTCGTAGCGCTGCCGGTCGAGGCTGTTCGGCGACGTGACGACGAAGTCCGCTCGCAGCGGGCCCTCGAAGGTGACGACCACCAGGTCGTCGCCGCGCATCGACCGCATGCGCCAGCCCAGGATGGGGCATATGGCTTGCAGGGTGTCCTCGATCCCGGCCATGAAGGCCGGTCGGTCGTCGTCAGCCACCGCCAACCGCAGATCCACGTCCGACCACCGGTCCGCCGTGCCATCGGCCAGGCTGCCGCCGGCCCAGAGCGCCCTAACGCGAGGATCGCGGGACAGAACCCGGTGCGCGGACTCGACGAATCGGAGATGCAGCCCGTCGGGCGCCAGGTCCGGGTTGGTCGGCAGGCTCACGCCGGTCGTTCGATCACGCCGAGCAACTCCTCGTGAAACGCGTCCGTATCGATCGCGTCGGCCAGCCGCAGCCCCGACACCGCACTGCCGGGAGCAAAGCGAACCTGGCCGTTGAACACATCGGCCCGCATGGGGGTTGGATCAAGCGTCAGGAAGGTTTCGTCCAGCGCCAGGGTCAGCGCGGCCGGGTCGTACATGGACGTCCAGTCGCGCTCGCGGCGATTGAAATACGTCTCCAGCATGGTGGCCAGCGAGTCGCCGACGCCGGGCGCCTGCCGCACGCGGGGCAGATCGTCACGCCGCAGCCGGGCCTGACACGTCACCACGTAATCGCCCACCAGAACCGTCCCGCCGCTGTTGCAGACGGCAGCCGCGGCCTCTGGATTGGTGCCGAAGTTGTGCTCACGCGGGAACGCCGGCTCGTGCCGGCCACCCATCATCACGATGCCGGCCAGGCCTTCGACCACCTCGGGCCGTTCGGCCACCAGCACCGCCGCGTTGGTGGCCGGACCAATGGTCGCCAGCCAGACCGGCTGTGGGGCCGTGGCAATCACATCGGCCATCAGTTCGGCTGCCGAGCGGGTTTCGCAACGCGGATCGTCCGTGCCCGGCGGCACCACCACGTCGCCTGAAAGAGTCACGGTGTTCACTTCACCGCCAGGCGTCCCGGCCGCGATGGGGATGTCGGCCACTCCTAATTCATCCAGCAGCCGCAGCGCCAGCGCCGCTCGCCAACGCGTGTCGCCCAGAACGGTGGTGACCGCGCAGAGATTGATGCGCGGGTTTCGGACCGCGTAGGCGAGCGCAAACACGTCGTCCACGTCGTCGCCGAGATCGGTGTCCAGGATGAGCGAAATCACGGCCTGCGCCTTCCGTGATCGTCCAGCCGAGCCTTGGCCAGCATGGCCTTAGTGAATCGTGCCCGGTGACGCTGCACGAACGCGGCGGCGCCATTGGGATCGACCGCCCACAGTTCGCGCAGCGTCCAGCCGATGCCAAGCCGGACGAAGGGGCGGCGGTCGTGGATGCTGGCGTCCAGTAACTCAAGCGTGAGCCCCGCTCGCGGGTGGCTACCGATTTCGGGTACACGCCCGAAACGCCGCAGGCGTGTGCGCGTCGGCCCGCCCAGGCCGCCGTTGAGGGAGGTCGTGGCTACCAGCGCGATGCGGCGGTGCCAGAACGGTTGCTCGCGGGCGGCCCAAGTACGCAGCAGGTCCGCGTCGATCAGGCCGGCTTCCAGGTGGCCGGCAACCAGAATCCGGGCCAGCGGGTCCGCGATGGCCCAGGTGTCCGGCGCACGGCTCCAGCGCTCGACGAGCCGCCAGGACGCGGCGTCGAGTTCAGGCCGCGTCGCCAGGCAATAGATCGCCGTCCAGGCCTCCTCAAGCGATGCGTCGAACCAGCGCGCAACTTGGTCGAGATCTGGCCGGACCCGTTCGCACACATAGGCCGCGGCGACGCGCTCCCAGGGCTTCATCCCGGTCCCGATTACGCGCCGATCTGCCAGCTTCAGATAGCGAGCTTCACCCTCGGCGCGCTCAGGCGTGGCCACGGCTTCCAGCCGGGCGCGTAGGGAATCAGGCGGCACAAGGTCTTGCACTGCGGGCTGACGCTCCGTTCTCACTGAAGCCCTTGCCTCGATCCAGATAGGGACGGCGGGACGTTCGATCAGGCGACGGTCAGCGCGCCTTCTTCGTGCAACTCCTGCAGCGTGTCGGCCACTAGCGTGCGGACCGAGGTGGCGGACTTGCCGACCGCAGTTCCCCACGTGTCGATGGCATCGTCCACGATCTGCTGGCCGGTTCGGGAGCCATCCAGCAGACGCAGCAGCGAGGTGGCGGCGATGGAGAGGAAGTGGGTCTTGGTGCTGTCGCCGTCCGGGATTTCCACCAGCGTGGCCGGGCGCAGCACGTCTTCCTGGTCGTTGAGCATGTACGGCTGCCACTCAACACCCTCGGCCCAGGTCGGAATGCCACCGAGGAGCTGCTCGACGGTCACCGGCTGGTAGTCCCGGGCCTGCCGTTCCTCTTCCAGGAAGTCCTCCAGTTGCCCCTGCTGCTCGTCGCTGAGTTCCAGTTCGAAGTTCTGATAGATGATCTTGAGCTGCTCCGGACTGAACCCGCCGGCGTGCTTGAGCTTGAGGTGGCTGGTGGCGCCGGGGCTGCGTGACACCCCGGCGGCAATGAGCGAGAACGCCTGCTGCAGCGAGAAGCTCTGCGACGGGTCCACGATGCGCCGGGCCTGCCAGAACCAGTCGTCGCGGTTGCGTTCGCCGTGATACCAGTGCAGCGCCAGTTCCAGGAAGTCCTGCGCCGTCTTGCGGTACTCGCTGTCGTACCAGTGCATGGCCAGGGGTTCCACCTCGGGCTGGCGCAGCGCCGCGGTCAGGGTTAGGGCGGCTCGAATTGCCCCATTCATAGCCAGCGCGATCCCCGTGGAGAGCACCGGATCGACGAAACAGGCGGCGTCGCCGCACAGCATGTAGCCGGGGCCGTAGAACGACGTGCAGAAGAAGGACCAGTCGCTGTCCATCTCCACGCGGTCTGATATCCAGTCCGCGGGTTCCAGCAGGCGCAGCAGCTCCGGCGTAATGGCCACGTTCTCGAGGAAGAAGTCCACCCGCTGGTCCGGCGTCATCCCACGAACATGGGCGGGGTCGGTCACGAAGCCCACGCTGCTGATCTCGCCGGCCAGCGGAATATGCCAGAACCAACCGGCCTCGCTGGACACGATGTGCAGGTTGCCGTCGTCGTTAAGCGTCAGGTCCGGGTAGACCTCGGAGAGCTTGCGGGCGCCCCGGTAATAGCCGGAGAGCGAGATGTGCCGCATCTCCTCGTTGAACTCACGCATCTTGAAGCGCGTCCCGAGGAGTGACGACTGGCCCGAACAGTCCAGGACATAGCGGGACAGCAGCTTGCCTTCGGCGCCGTCGGGGCCGCGCCAACGCAAGCCGGTCACCCGCCCCCCCACCTGGATGGTGTCGGTGACCTGGGTTTCCTCCCACACGGCGGCTCCCGAGTCCTCGCTGTGGTCCAGCAGGATCTTGTCGAAATCGGCCCGCCGCACCTGGAAGGCGAAGAAGGCGTCGTCAATCATTTCCGAGAACCGCAACGTCCAGGGCTCGCGGCTGCGACCCCAGATATAGGTGGCGCCGTACTTGCGGACGAATCCAGCCTGCAGAACCTTCTCGGTTATGCCCATCTGGTCCAGTGCCAGGAAGGCGATGGGCAGCAGCGATTCGCCGATGTGCTCGCGCGGGAAGCGTTCGCGCTCCAGCACGGCGACCCGGAACCCCGCGCGGGACAGCAGCGTAGCGGCCGTGGATCCGGCCGGCCCGCCGCCGATGACGGCGACGTCAACTTCAAAGCCGTCGACCGGGCGGGTGCTCATGCTGGGGCCTCCAGCCGGGCGCGCGCCTGCGCGAGGTTGCTAGTGATCATCGCATGCTGTTGTGGGTATGCGGCCGCGTCGAACACCTCGGCCGCGACCTCGAAACTGCGGACCGCTTCTTGCAGGTCCTGGGCTCCACTGCCCGGCTGCATGAGCGCGACCGCCAGGTTGAAATGGACGCTGGCGGACTCACGCGGGTGTGATTCGACGTTGTATGCGCCGGCCGACGCCCGGTAGGCCTCGATCGCGCCACTCAGCAGGTGCGGCTCGCCGCGCGCGGCCTGGGATGCGAGCGCCATGCCGAGGAGCATTTGCGTCTCGGCATGCGCGACCGGATCCGCCTCGCGCGGTCGGTCCTCCAGGGCTCGGTACAGGTGAGCTGCGCCCTCGGCCAATGCCTGGGGTGACGCGCCGCCCGTCCCCAGCGACAGACGGCCGAGCAGGTGGTGCGCCCGTCCGACCACGGTCCGATCCTCGTCCGAGGCCTCGAGGGCCCGGTTGGTCGCCGCGACGGCGCGGCGCAGATTGTCGGCTCGATCGCCGTCGGTTCGAGCGGCCAGGGCTTCGGCCAGCGCGACCTGCAGCGAGGCATAGGCCACGGGCTCGGCGTCGCGGTTGATGGCGTCAAGTCCGGCCTCAAATGCCTCGATGGCCTCGCGGACGTTTGCGGTCCGGTCCCCGGCGGTCGAGGTCAGCAACGCCGTGCCCAACGTCAGGTTCACGCGCGCGTACTCCGTCGGAAACTGGGCGCGCGGCCAGGCCGACAGGGCGTGGCGGCTGATCTCGATTGCACGGTCAACACGCGTCTGGGTGCGCGCCGGACCCTCGACCATGATCCGCGGCGCTTCGATCAGGGCCGGCGCGACCAGCGCGGCCGTGGTCACCCGCGGCGCCAGGGCGATCGCGGCTTCAAAGTGCGTCAGCGCTGCATCGCAGGCCGGTTCGCCGCCGGCGGGAAGCCGACCGGCCCACAACCGGCCGAATCCGAGCCGCAGTTCCGCGTGCCGGTCCGGCTGCGACTCGGCCGGAATAGCGCCCAGGGCCAGGTCAAACGCCTGCAGGGCATCGTCGAATCGCGTCGGATCCAGTGCCGTCAGTTCGACCTGCGTCAGCGCGGCTTCCGCCAGGGCGGCGGCTCGCATGTCGGAACGGCTGCCTGCGCCTGCTACGTCCGCCGCGCGCGTGAACGCCGAGACGGCCGCTTCCAGTTGTCCCTGCCGGCTCCCTTCCAGTTGCACGCGCCGCGTCTGCCCCAGCGCCAGCAGAAACCCCGCGTGGTCGGCCGGGTGTGTCTCCGAGGACACCGCGTCCAGCACGGACTCGTAGATGGCCACCGCCTGCGCCCGGGCCTGGGCCTCGGGCGAGGCTGCCAATACGGCGGCCACGTTGGCTCGAGCCCGTGCATGCTCCAACGGCGCAACGTCAGGCGAAAGGGCCTCCAAGACCGTCTCGAAACACCAGCGCGCGGACTCCAACTGGCCGCCGGCCCAGTTGGCCAGACCCAGACCGTGGAAGGCGCGCGCAAAGGCCTCGGGAAACTCGTCGCGGTTGAAGACGACGATCGCCTTCTGATAGCAGTCGATGGCCTCGTCCAGCACGTCCGGATCGCCCAGGCGTGCCCGCAGATTCAGCGTGTCGGCCAGATCAAGATGCAGCGCCCCAAATTCGACTGGCAGGATCCCCAGATCGAAGGCGGCGGCTGCCTCGACCAGCAGGTCGGTGGCCGCGCGCAGCTCCATGATGTCGGTGCTGTCGCGCAGGTCGCGCGCTTGGGCAATCTTGCGTCGCGCGGCGGCCAGGCTGACCTGGTCGGGAGCGCGCGGCTCAAGTTCCATGACTGGCGCGCCGATCCTGGGGGCTCGGCGCTATGAGCCGCCCGTGGCGTCGGCCATCAACTTGTCCAGGTTGGCCAGCGCCTGCTCGAACCCGTCCTTGATTCGGCCCCGACCGGTCAGCGAGCGAATCAGGCCCAGCGGTCCCCCGCCCGACCACGTGCCGGTGAGTGTGATCTCAGTGTTGGCGGCGCTTGGGCGGAGGTCAATGGTGGTGCGGACGTTCTGGAGCGACCCAACGTCCCGGCCGTCCTGCACCTCGCGCACGGTCCGCCAGGCGATACGCCGGGAATCGTCCCAGGCCACGACACGCTGATGGGCCTCAACGCCACTTTCCATCTTGGCCACATGCTCACGGCCGGACGCTTTGGGAGGTCCGCCGGTGTGCTCGATCGAGGTGACGCCGGGCAGCCACTCGGGCATCCGGTCGAAGTCGGACAACACATGCCACACGAGTTCCTGCGAACCCGAAACCACCTGGCGGGCAACGACTTTGGCCATCTAGGGAGTTCCTCTCGACCGCGCGACCTTGCCAAACGTGGCCGCTGGAGCGGGGCTGGAGGGCCAGTGTGCGACCTGAGGCGCGCTGGCCGCAAGGCACGCGCCCGGTGCTACGCTTGAGTTCAGCCCATGCCCGCACGCCCGGCCCCCGTCGTCTAGAGGCCTAGGACACCACCCTTTCAAGGTGGAGACAGGGATTCGACTTCCCTCGGGGGTACCACAACGCCCCGCGCCGCTTAGCAATCGCCGCTGTTGGGGATGACACAGATGAACTTCAGGGGGCCCTCGCCCGTGTTGCGGAACTGGTGCATGGCGTCGGGTGGTACGTAGACCGCCTCGCCGGCCGCAAACGACTCGGCGCCCGTCGCCGTCTTCAGCTCGCCTGCCCCTTCCACGATGAACACCTCGTGTTCCCAGGGATGCTGGTGATATGGCGTGGCGCCCGCCGGCGCGACGTCGAACAGTCGCATGGCGAAGTTTGGCGGCGACACCTGGCTGGCCACCAGGTCGTGCTTGATAACGGTCCCTACGCCTTCCGGCGAAACATCCAGCGTTGGCGCGTCGGCCGGCGCCACCACAAACGGCTTCTCGGTAGTTCGAACCGCCATGGGGCTTCTCCGTTGACCTGAACCCGTTCAGCATACGACGGGCAAACTGCTGGCGGCATGCACCCGGCGCGTACACAATTGCCCGTTGGCTGCAGAGGCACGGCGAATGACCTCGGCGCAACTCAGGCAGGCGCTGGCCCGCATCGATGAAATCAATGGTGCCGATCCGCACGAGATCCAGGTCCGCGGCGAGTCCCGGCCCAAGGAGTTGACCCACGCGGCCTTGGTGTCGGCCTGGATCGAGCGGCTGCGTCCCGACGCGGACGACGCCTTACGAATCGCCGCGCACGGCCACCACGTCCGGCGCTGGGCCATTCCGCGCGCTGAGTATCCCCGGGGACGCCGGGGCTACTTGCGCTGGCGACAGGCCCTGCAGGAACTGCATGCCGCGACGCTTGGCGAGGTGATGATGGAAACCGGCTACGACGCGGCGGCTATCGAACGCGCGCAGAATCTGGTCCGCAAGAAGAACCTGCGGCGTGACCCGGATGTCCAGGCCCTGGAAGACGCCCTCTGCCTGGTCTTTCTGGAGACGCAACTGGGGGGATTCCGCGCTCAGCAGCCGGACGACCGCGTGGCCGACATCCTGCGAAAGACGTGGAAAAAAATGTCGGCCGACGCCCGCGCGTTGGCGGTCGAGCTGGATTTGGCGCCCGACGATCGCCAGTTTCTGCAACGCGTGCTCCGGCTCGGCGACACTGCGTGAAGGAGACACCCCGTTCAATTGGCCGAGGGCAATAGCAGAAGGGCCGATTGCTCCGTTATGGTGAGTAGGCAGTAGTTCGGAGATTGATGCACGGTGGCGGCCAGTCCCGACGAAGTTCAGCGCCTGGTTTTTGCAATCGTCCACCGGGACGACGCTGACAGCGTGACCCAGGCGCTGGTTGAGTCCGGTTTTCGCGCGACACGGATCGATGCCCAGGGCGGCTTCCTGCGCCGGGGGAATGCCGTGTTCATGGTGGGTGTCGGGGCCGAACTGGTGGACGACGTGATTGAGAAGGTTCGTGGAGCGGCTCGGCACGCCTCCGGGCAGTCCAGGAGCGGGTCGGCCTACGGCATCGTGTTCGTCGTCCGCGTGGACGGCTTCGCCCGCTTGTGAGCGTTAGGCGGATGGGAGCGCCCGATGCCTGAATCCCTGGCTTACGACCGGATGGTTCTGTGCGTTGTCCAGGATGATGATGCCAGCGAGTACTCCAACGCACTGCGCGAGGCCGGTATCTCTCATACTCGCGTCGCCAGCGCCGGCGGCTTTCTGCAGGCCACCAACGCCGTCTTCGTGGTGGCGCTGGAGGCCGCGCGTCTGGAGGAACTCAAAGAGGTCACCGCGCGCACCTGCATCACACGCACCGAACTTGTGACGTTACCCTGGACGGGCGAGATTGACCTCTCGCTCCCTGTCGAGGTTGAAGTCGGCGGGGCGGCGATGTTTGTTTTGAAATTGGAGCACGCCGAGCGACTGTAGTCGCTTGGCCGTCAGGCTGGATCCTGATCGGCCTCTGACCACCAGCGTTGCAGGTCGGCTGCTGTGGGCAATCCGTCGTACGCGGCAACCCGAGTTCCGAAAGTCCATGACGTACCGTCCGCGATGGTCAGGGGTTCGTACATCGTGGGGTTGAGCAGGCTCGTTCCATAGAACCGGGCGAATGTGGGCACAGGCGCGGAGGCCGGATGCGCCATCAGGGAGGCTCCGCAGGCGTGGCCCCCGATGGCGCCGCGGACATCGACCCAGCGGACCGGGTTTGCGTTGACCGCATCGGCACCCTGCCGCCCTTCCGAGTCGCGCATTATTCCGCCGTCGTCCTGGTCCAGCGCGTCAATCAGCCGGCAGCCGGCCCACGAATGGTTGTCCACGCCGAGTTCCAGTGCGCCGTGTGACGCATGCAGCGTGGAGACCATGTCCAGCAGATGGGCATCTCCGTCACGCCGCACCTCGTGTTGGCGGACCTCAGTGGCCAACACGTTGCCTCGGCGGTCGCGCCACTCCAGGTCTAGGTCAACTCGCGCGCTGTCGGCGTCGGCGTCCGAGCGAATCCGAACCGGCACGACCCATCCGGCATCGACGAGGTCGTGAAAGAAGTTGACGCCGTTGACCTGGGCGTGCCCAATCCAGACGCCCTTGTGATGTGGAAAGTTGTGCGCGCCCATCTCGGTGACGGGAAACCCGGCCGGGGTATACAACGGATGCACGCACGGACGCATCAGGAACAGATCCTTGTCCGCACCGCCCAGGTTGAGGGCCAACACCGGTCGATCGGCGTCCAACACCCTCAGGCGGTTGAAGAAGCGCGGTTCCTGGAACTGAATCTGCATGAGCGGTCCTGATCGGGGATGTCGAGACGTAAATGCCCGGCGGTCGGGCCGACTGCCTTGACCTCGTCACGTCTCGCTCGCTAGTCTGCCCTACTTTCACGCTCTTGAAGTGGCGGGCCTAGCGCTCCGTGTCGGTCAGACACGGGCCGGAGACTTGTCGGACAGGGGCTACTTGGGAGGGAGCGGTCGCAGGAGATGGTAACCCGGAGGCAGTTGCTTCGAATGGGAGGCACGGCCGCCCTGGGGATTTCCGGCGCGGTTGCGCTGGCGGCCTGCGGCGAGACGCAGGTTGTAACCAAGGAAGTCCCCGTCGAGAAGGTCGTGGTCAAAGAAGTTGAGGTCGAGAAGATCGTCACTCAACAGGTCGAAAGGGTCGTAACGCAGGAAGTCGAAAAGGTCGTCGAACGGGAAGTTCCTGTCGAGAAGGTCGTCGAGGTTCAGAAGGTCGTCGAAGTCCCGGTGGAGAAGGTCGTCGAAGTCGAGAAGGTCGTCACCAAGGAAGTCCAGAAGGTCGTCGAGAAGGTCGTCCAGGTCGAGAGAATGGCCGAGCGTCCGCGCGCGGTCATTCGGTTGGCCAACGACCACTCGTCCGGCGCTCGTGGCGCTGCGATGAACTGGGCGCTGGACAAGTTCCACCAGCAGTTCCCGCACATCGCCATCAAGTTCGAGCCGCAGGATCACCTGTACGTGGACTCCTTCTCCATCCACATCGCCGCCGGCACGCAGGCCGAACTGGCGCTGCTGGACGGTGGGTTCTTCAACACCTGGGTGCACCGTGGCGGCTTTGCCCGCATTGACGGCGCGCTGAACAAGCACCCCGACTGGGACCCGACCAAGTGGTACGCCCCGCCGGACGAAATGACGGTCGGTCAGTTCGACGATGACCGAGTCAACTACAAGGCCCCGCACACCACGGGCTATGGCGGAGTCGCCCAGTTCGGGATGCCCTATCAGGGCAACATCAACGGGAAGATCTATAACTTCACGTTGCTGGAGGAGCGCGGGATTCCCATGCCGGTCGAAGGCTCCTACCACCTGGAGCGCGAGGCCGCCGATCTGTTCGCGCAGTCGTCCGACCCGGACGCCGGGACGTACGGCGTACGCATGTCGTCCAACGCCTGGATCGTCTGGGGCAGTTGGGCGAGGGCGTTGCAAGGCAGCGGGAACCACATGTACCGCGCGCCCGACCAGTTGCACTGGGACATCTTCAACGACGGTGGTGACCGTGGCTTCGCCTACGCCGTCAACACCGTGTTGGATGGCGTAGCCCCGCCGTTCGACCAGGTCCAGCAGATCGCCGGTGAGTTCGGCGACCCGTTCTCGGCCGGCAAGATGGCTACCTATTGGACCGGTGGCGGCGTCGGCGGGACCATCCCGCGCATCAAGGACCGCTTCTCCTGGGGTCTTGGGCCCATTGAGGAAGGCGACCGAGGTCCGGCACCACACCACTTCACCAACCAGGGCCAGTACTGCACGGCTTCGGCCGAGCGGAACGGCCTCGTGGAGGAGTGCACGGAGACTCTGCTGTACTTCGCGGGTCCCGAGGTTCAGGGTCGCATCGCCATCGACCGCGGCTCGCTGCCCATGCTCAAGACGGTGATTACGTCGGACGAGTTCAAGGCCGGGCCGCCCGAGAACCACGGGTACTACAAGACCTGGATGGACAAGGACGACCACCACCACTGGCAGAACGGCCACCCCAACTGGTGGGAGTGGTACGAGTCCTTCCGCGCTGCCACCCCGCCCTTCATCGGCGACATGTCGATCGAAGAGGGCATGCAGCACATCGTCAACACCTCCGACCGTGTCCTCGAGGACACCAGGGAGGAGTACGACTCCTGGAAGGCCTGGATCGACGCTTTGCCGCCGTCGGCCTAGGCGCCAGACGCTCGTCCGTCTTCGCGGACGAGAACCAGTCGGGGGGGGGGGGGGGGGGGGGGGGGGGGGGGGGGGGGGGGGGGGGGGGGGCG
>VXPS01000289.1 GCA_009839425.1 Chloroflexota bacterium | reverse complement strand
CCCCCCGCCCCCCCCGCCGGCGGGCCGCCCCCCGGCGGGCGCCGGGGGGGTTTCTCCGGCGGCACCCCGGGCGCCCCCGGCCCGCCCGGCCCGCCGCGCCGGGCCCCGGGCCGGCGTCCGGGTTAGTTTTGCTGGGCGATCCGCCGTCTTTCGACGAAGACGATGCGGACCCGCATTGCTGCGTGAAGCCCCGCGATGCAGTTACCGTTGCCGTCGCGTGCGGCGACCGCGGCGTGTCCTACGACATGGGCCGGCGGCCTCTTGTTCGGCGTCGACGGCGCCGCGGCCACGGTGGTCAACCCGTGTAGCAGGGGATGCCTCCCCTGCTGCCGCGACCGCCTCGGTCGCCTCGACAGTTCCGGCTTCGATCAAGGACTCCGAGATCGTCCCGTCGTGCCCCACGAGCTTTCCGAAGGTCTCGCGAAGCCGCCGCACTGCCGTGTCCGGATGCAACATGCCGCCCGTCAAGGCAGCTACGCATCCTGTCGATTCGCCCCCGCCGCCCGTCCATAGAGCGACATGGCGTATCCGTGCCCGGGTGCATCTCCCCATGCCATGCGCGATGCTTGCGTCTCGCGAAAGCGTGGCACCTGGGCGTCGGCCGCCACGAGCTATGGCTGCCGCGCCCGCACCGGATTCCCGCCGGCGGTCTGGTCTCCCAGTCTGTCGAGATGGCTCCCGACCACGTCGTCATACGACGACACCAAAGCGGGCGCACCATACCACCGGCACCAAGGTGGCACCATTCCTGTTTCGCTAAGCGCCTCAGCGCGACAGGCTCCTGCGCCCCGTTAGCGCCCCGTCACTACCGGATTTCCGCGACGCCCGGCTTCCGCACCCGCGAGGGACCAGCGTCCTGCAACCACCGGCAGGTAGTGACGGGGCGCATTTCGGACCGCCTCGCCAGCCAGCACCACCGTGCCGATCAGCCGCGCCTCGGTGTCGCGATCGTAGGGCACGTCGGGCACCCCGGGTTGAGCGCGCGCAGGACGCGCACGCCTCGTCCAGCAGGGGATTGGGCTCTACCAACCCACGTCCGAGACCAAACGCATTCCTACGGATCCCTCAGACTACCCAAGGACGAGCCCGCGGCCGAGAACTACAAGCAGTAGGCAGTTGGCCGAGCTCCGGAGGCGACATCAAGGTCGAGTTCAACGTACCGCATGCGAAGGTCGATGTACTCTGACCGGCGGTGGCCCTTCCCTTCCGCGCTTGACCGCGGGGCCTTCTACGCGTCAGCGCGGGAGCCGACCGACTCGTTTAGCGCCCATCCTCGCCTTCGCCTATGTAGGCACAAGGCAACCCACCGGGGCGCGACGCACCGTGGCACAATCAGCACCCACGCACCGTAGGCACGGCAACCTCCAGGATGTCGCCAATGAACCCCACCTACCCAGCCGCGCTCCTTGCCTTCGCCGTCACCATGATCGGCACGTCGTTCGCGCTCGGCGCCGACCAACGTGATGTCGTCTTCGAATGCCCCTGTTCCGCCGAGTGGGTGGCCACCGCCTCGGGGAACGCCGGAGAATTGACGCTCCACTTCGGCCTGCGGAACTTCCGGGCGTCCGCCAGCGGTGAGATGCGGCTGTCGCTTGCCGAAGGCCTGCGTGTGTCCCGGAGCGTCACTGGCGGCGTCTCGTGGCAGGAACTCTCTTCCGGGTCATGGCTCCCCGTTGGCGCCATCGGACCCGAAGCCGTGCTCACAGGCCAGAGCCGCACATTCACGATGGCGCGCCCCGGCCCCGACGATTCCATCCTCGTCCTGCTCTACGAACACGCGGCAGGCGTTCCCGCAGGAACGAGTCGGACGGAGACGCGGCGCGCGTGGCACCGGCACGAAGGTCTGGCACTGTGGCCCGTCCCCGCAGGCGCGTCCTCCGACCGGCTGCAGTTCGTCGACCTCCTCACCGACACCGACGGGGACGGCGTGGGTGACGTCAACGAACGCATCGTCGGCACGTCCCACGAGAACTCCTCGGATACGCCCGGCCTCTCCAGCATCGACGTGCTCGCGCTCTTCGATGACCGCCTCTACGCCGCTTACGGCAACACCCCCTACACGCGCATTCATCACCTGATGACCCTGACGAACGCGCGGTTCCGCGACAGCGGCACGAACATCCGGCTGCGGACGGTCGGGATACGCCACACGGAGTGGAACCGACGCGGACTGTCCAGCGAGGCCGACACGCTGATGGCGGCCCACGGAGCGGACATGGTCGTGCAGTTCCACGCGACCACAAGGTCCGGATCGCCCTGCTCTCCCACCACGGGAGGTTGCGCGCCCATCGGTAGCGTGGCAAACCGCGGCCTCTGGACCCCGGTCTGGGCGGCCGTCGCGGCCTCCACGGGTGCCGACACCGTCGCCCACCAACTGGGCCACGCGCTTGGACTCGTGCACTCGGCTCGGCAGGGCGAAGCCTACGGCGCCTTCCGCTGGTCCCGCGGGTACTACACCCGCGGGGCCGAGGGCCGCAACCGTCCCCAAGGCACCATCATGACCTACGGGCAACGCGGGGAGTTCGGCGACCGGTTCTCGAACGCCCGGACGTTCTGCCATGGAGAACGCTGCGGCGTGAACCTCGACGCCCCCAACGGCGCAGACGCCGCAGCCAGCCTGGATCTCGTCCGGTTTCAGGCCGCGGCGCTCCGGGAAGCCAAGCCCGACCGGGACTCCGACGGCTTCGTTGACGCCGTGGACGCGTGGCCCGACGACCCGCATTCATGGTCCGACCTCGACGGCGACGGCTGGGCGGAAGCCGTAGATGACGACGACGACGGCGACGGCGTGCCGGACCATGAAGACGCGTTCCCCTTCGACCCGGCCGAGTGGGCGGACGTGGACGGCGACGGGATCGGCGACAACGCCGACTTCCAGGTCGTGGACCTCACCCCCTTCCGCGACCCAGCGCTGCGGGACGCGGTGGAGGGCGCGCTCGGCAAATCTCCCGGCGCGCCGATCAACAGCCCGGAGCTCGCGCAGCTAGAGACGCTCGTGGCGCAAAACAGGGGTATCCGGGACCTCACCGGCCTGGAACTCGCGACCGGATTGCAGGCCCTGCACCTACAGCGCAACGCCGTTTCCGACTTAGGGCCCCTGGCCGGCTTGACCGCGCTGCGCACGCTGCACCTCCATGCCAACGACATTCACGACCTGTCGCCGCTCGCGGGGCTTGCGGACCTCGAGACACTGACACTGGACTCCAACACGCTGTCCGACCTCGCGCCCCTGGTTGGATTGGCGAGACTCCAGTTGCTCACCCTCGACAACAACCAGATCAGCGATCTGTCGCCACTCGCAAACCTCCGCGCGCTCTCCACGCTGACCCTGAACGCGAACGCGGTGGCGGACCTATCGCCACTCGCGGGACAGACGCAAATCGAGCACCTCGAGGCCGAAGACAACGCCTTCGCGGACCTGTCGCCACTGTCGGCCTTGCGGTTCCGGGAACTCCGCATTGGCAACAACCACCTGAGGCACGAGAGCCTGCGCAGCCTGAGTTTCCGGGAGGACGCGATCCTGGATCTGACCGGCCTGCGCCTGGACCATGTCTACGAACTGCCCGACCTCGCGAACGTCCGGGAGCTGATCCTGCGCGACAACTTCATCTCCAACGTCTCAAGGCTCGCGGAACTCGCGGGCCTAAAGCTGCTCGACCTGTCCGCGAACGACATCGTCAACATCCGCCCGCTGGTGCAACAGAGCATCTGGACCTATCCCCACCCGATCGACGAGTCGCTGCTGCGACTGCACGGCAATCCCCTCGGGCGAAACGCGATCGAGCAGCATGTCCCCACGCTCCGCTCCTGGGGCCTGCGCGTCCAAGTCGACGACTTCCCCGACAGGAGACCGGTCGTCGCGATTGAGGACTCCGCGCTCCGCGGTCTGATCGCGGAGACGCTGGCCGAGAATGCCCTCCTGGTGGACCAGGCGATCACCCGGGGAACGATCTTGCGCCTCAGGACCCTGCGCGCAACGGGCGCCGGCCTGTCGGACCTCACCGGTCTCGAGAGCGCGCGCAACCTCGAGTACCTGTTCGCCGGGTCCAATGCCGTCACCGACCTGACGCCGCTGGCCGAACTGCCTGACCTCCGCGGCCTGGACCTCAGCGGCAACGAGATCTCCGACATCGGGCCGCTGGTGGAGAACCCCGACCTCCGCCGGGGCGACTGGGTCGTGCTCGACGACAATCCGCTGAGCGAGGAGTCCGTGAACGTCCACATCCCGGCCCTGCTCGAAAGGCGGGTCACGGTGCGGTTCGACGGGGTACGGCTGAGCGCTGAGGCCGCCGGTGACCCCGTGCATTTCGAAGTGGGCGGGTACTTCGCCGCGGTTCTCGGCGAAGGCCAGCGCTTCGGCACGAACGTGCGCGACCCGGCGCTGGCCCACGCGGACGTCGCGGAGGGCAGGCTGAGCGTCCACCCGGGCGCTGCCGGCGACCGGGCCATCGTAACCGTTTCGGCAACGGACGAGGACCAGCAGAGCGCGAGCGTGACCTTCGCCCTGACCCTGCGGGGTGGTGCTGTCTTCGCGTCGACGTTCCCGGCCGCTGCGGATCCGGTCCGGCAAGGATTCATGCGCCTGACCAACCCGACCTTCGCGGACGCGAGCCTGCGCATCGACGCCTATGACGATGCGGGCGTTCGGAGGGGTCCGGCCACCATCGACATCGCAGCCGGCGCCTCCGCCCAGTTCAACTCCGACGACCTTGAGGCGGGGAACCCCGACAAGGGTCTGACCGACCGGGTCGGCCCGGGGGACACGGATTGGCGGCTGGCCTTCCTGGGCGATCTAGACGTCCAGATCCTGTCCTATATCCGCACCACCGATGGTTTCGTGACCACCATGCACGAACTCGCGCCCCTCACCGAGTCTGGTCAACGGGTGGCGTTCTTCAACCCGGGTTCCAACTTCGACCAGGTGAGCCTGCTGCGCCTGGCCAATCCCTCCTTCGACCCGGTCGAGGTCACCATCACCGGCGTGGACGACGTTGGCGCCTCGCCCGGCGGCCCGGTGAGCGTCACGCTCGGCCCGCAGGTGGGGCGTACCCTCTCAGCCCACGAACTCGAAACCGGTGACGGCATGCGCGGCGCGTTAGGCGATGGCGTCGGCAAGTGGCGCCTGACCGTGGCGGCCGAGCGGCCCATCCTCGTGGCGAGCCTGTTGCGCAACCCCACCGGGAACCTGACGAACCTGTCGTCCGTGCCGGACAACAAGGCGCGCCGATACGGCGAAACCGTGCACGAGGTACCGCTCTTCCTCTCGGCAGCGGAGGCCGCGACGCGGCAGGGATTCGCCCGCGTGATCAATCGCGGCTCCGAGGAGGCGACCGTCCGCATTCGCGCCTGGGACGACAGCGGGGCGCCGCGGGGCCCCATCACGCTCACCGTGGCCGGGGGGTCTGTCGCGCACTTCAACTCTTCCGATCTCGAGGCCGGCAATCTCGCCAAGGGACTCTCGGGCGGCGTAGGCGCCGGCGAGGGTAGCTGGAGGCTGGAACTCACGAGCGAGGCCGACCTCGACGTATTGGCCTACGTCCGCACTAAGGAAGGATTCGTGACCTCCATGCACGACACGGTGCCGCTGACTTCAGGAAGTCATCGGGTACCCTTCTTCAACCCGGGATCCAATCGTGCCCAAGTCAGCCTGCTGCGTCTGGTCAATCCGGGTACCGACGACGCTTCTGTCACCATCACGGGCATCGACGACGCCGGCAAACGGGCCGGCAACGTCACTGCGACCGTGGCCTCGGGAGGCGCCATCACCTTGTCGGCGCTGGACCTCGAAGGCGGCGAGGGTCTAGTGGGCGGACTTGCCGACGGAACCGGGAAATGGCGCCTCGCCGTCACGGCCGACCGACCGATCCGGGTGATGAGCCTGTTGGAGAGTCCGACCGGGCACCTGACGAACCTCTCGTCGGGGCCGCAGCACTGACGGCGAAGGGTCGGGACTCGGTGTGTCACCTTCGGCCGCGCGCGCGTCCCGCCCGCCGCTCTCCCGTTCGGTACCGTGGCCGCCAGCCACACCGTGAGCCCGGTCGGTTCCGCAAAACTCGGACAAATCTGCAGCTCTCGAAAACGGGCTCAACTGGGCTGGCATTGACAACCCGAACGATCCCGAGAGGACTGAGGTGTAGCCTCTGTCGTCCCCAACCAGTCGGTCCGTACTGAGCCAGTTCTGCCCGGTCGGTCTTGACGCCACGCGCCTTCCTTGGTCAGACTCCCCGCCCAAACATTCCCCCCAGCGCCGCAGTTCCCACTGGAGGACCTATGGCCCTTCGCATCACCTTTGGAGTGGCGATCACCGTCATCAGTACTGCCTTTGCCAGCGAGACGGCAAACCCCAGATTCACCTCGGAAGCCATGGCAGAAGCACTCCTTGATTACGTGACGCAAGGAGACGCAGAGGCGCAGTTACTCCTTGGCAGTCTGTACGACACGGGCGAGGGAGTGCCGGAGGATGACGCGGAGGCCGTCCGGTGGTACCGCTTGGCGGCCGAGCAGGGGCTGGCGGGGGCGCAACTCAACTTGGGCGTCATGTACGACAACGGCGAGGGCGTGCCGGAAGACGACGCCGAGGCCGCCAAGTGGTATCGCATGGCAGCCGAACAGGGGCATCCGAGGGCGCAGCTCAACATGGCCCTCCAGTACATCACGGGGGAAGGACTGCCCGTAGACCATGTGCAGGCCTACGCGTGGCTCGATCTCGGTGCCGCCGGCGGGGATCCGGACGCTGGAAACGTCCGCGACAGCCTGGCCACTGCAATGACGCCAGAGCACATCGCCGAGGCGAAGGCCCTGAGCCGCGAATTGGCTGACCGTATCCTGCAGCAATAGCCCGGCATTCCGTGCAAGCACGGCCGCCGATTGGCGGGTGGCATGTTCTTCCGCAGCCACCATCAACGCCTCGGCACCCATAGTGAGCCATCTTTTGGGGACGCGCCGGCGGCCGCCCGACTTGGCGGCGAGCTATTGTCAAATCTGTTGTATGGATGGTTGGTCATGCGGCGGCCTCCCGAGCTGGCGGCAGCCGCCTAGTCGTCGCCAGGATTGCTCCGCACTCATGCCCATCTTGTAGATCATCGAGAGCATGGTCTGGCGTTTGACGCAGCCCTTCGCCCGGGAGCTCCCGTGGCGGATGGCGGCGCACGCCGCCTCGATCACGTTGGTGGTGCGCAGCTCCGTCCAGTGCGCCGGCGGGAAGTTGTAGAAGGCGAGCAGTTCCTCGCGGTCGCCCCGCGCCCTCCACCCACCGCCACCTTCGCCGGCCGCGTGAAGCCCCGCTGCTGCAGACCCAGCAGCACCTCGCGCCAGCTCTGCGTAGACTCCCGAACACCGTCCTCGATAGCCAGGAAGTGCTTGTCGCCACGGGCGTTTACGCCGATCAGCACCAGCACGCACAGTCGCCCTTCCTCGTCCCACACGCGCTTCAGGCGGCTCACCACGTTCGCCGACAGCCCGCGGGCCGCCTCCTCGCCAATCAGGGGCTGCAACCGCCTGACGCATCTTGCCCGTCGACACCCCCTGCAGGTACAGCCACGGGACGCCCGCTGCGACGCTCGCACTGCGACCGACGCGGTCACCCGCTCGCCCCTCTCTGGATCGAGCAACGGGACGTTTCTTTCGAACGAGGCACAGATCGCGGGTCTTGTCTCGGCAAAACCGGGGCGAGGGGCTACACCAAGTCCCCTACTTGATTGAGCCTGAACTGAGGCGTTCCGAGGCGATGCGATCGTCACCGCGCAACTGGCGCCAGCCGCTCCAAGTGCGAAACGCTGGCCAAAAAAAAGGAGGGCTCTCGCCCTCCTTCCGAACCGTTGGCGCCTGCAGACGCCCAGGTTCTAGCTGCCCGTTAGTCGAGCACCACCGTGTCGGTCGACTGATCCATCTTGTTGATCATGGTGGTTGCGACATCGATCCATCTCTCGTCGGAAGCGACCGTCAGCGTCGCCGAGGCGCGGGTCGGGCCTGTAAAGGTCGCGATATCCGCAACCTTGAAGACCGTGGCCCCGCCACCCATCGCCATACCCTCGCAAACGTGATCCATGCAAGTAACGTCGTCCGTAGACATGGTGTCGATCTCTCCGTCGTCCTCAGCGTGGAACGTGAGGGCGTAGCTCACATTCACCTTGTTGCGGTTGACGATCACGATACGTTGCGTGTAGCCCTCGTACGAGGTGAGGTACGGAATCTGCACCGTGACGCCGTCATGCCGGATACCGCCCACCACGTTGCCCGCGACAGCCTCGGCCGGAAACGGCCGGATGTCGCCACGTGCCGGGGCGAGGTTGATGTCCACGGAGTAGGTGCCCGCAGAAATCGTCTCCTCGTTTTCGTTGCTGATCGAGACGCAGAGATACCAAGGTGCAGGCGCAATGCCTCCTATCACGTCGTCCGTCGGGTCTTCCTCGCTAAGGGGGCTGGACACGATGCCCGCGCCATTGCCTTCCACAGCTCCGGTGGCGGTGCTATTCGGCCCAGGTGAGCTACAGGCCGACGTATTGGCCGCCGGCTCGCCGGCGAAACGGAAACCTTGGGCGAAGCCCCACCCGCCGTCACCGTAGAACCGCGTCGTACCGTTGACCCCCGTCTGGGTCCATAGAGCGCCGTCCGCCGGGTCGTCGGTGTTGCCCGCCGTGTTATCGGAACCGTCCATGTAGTCGGTCAGGGAAAGGCCGTCCGACGCGCGCAGATGGTCGCCGTTCACGGTGATTTCGAAGCCGCCTAGGTTGATCTGGTACGGCCGGGGTGAGTTCTCCATACCCTTGATCGAAGTGAACCTCGAAATAGCCGACGCGACGTTGTCCACACTCGCAATGGACTTCCCTTCCGCAGTGACGCTGGTCATCACCATAATGGCGTTCCGCCCGCCGGACACTAAGGCGTTCCGCCCGAAGTTGGCGTCCTCCTTGCTCCTGTGCACGGAAACGGTGAAGCCTCCGGGACCTTTGCCAGTCACGCTCGCATCAGCCGCAGCTGCATCACCAACCGCCTGAAGGGTCGCTCGGATGGCCACGATCGAATCGGTAGCTGTGCCTTGGCGGGCTGTCCCCACAGGATAGATGAACGCCGATCCGCTGGTCGTGGCCTCGGCGTCCGTTAGGCCGCCAGAGGGCGTGTACGTAGGCGTGGCGGTAGGAGTCGCAGTCGGCCTGTGGCCGATTGTCACCGTCGGCGCGTTTGCCACGGCCGTCGGCAGCCGCAACACACCTGTTGCGGACACGCGAATCCAATGGCCATCAGGGTTCTGAAGCGCGAACTGAGCGTCCTCGTTGACGGGGACCGAGGCAGACGGTGCCGTCGCGGGCAACTCGATGTTGTACGTCGGTCCGCCATTGGTCAGAGTCTCCGCCGAGTAGGTCGGCAGCATTGTTTGGGCCATGGCCGAATTGGCACCCAGCAGGGCGACCATCCATAGCGAGGTTGCGGAGGCAACCTTCAAAGCATTTTTGAAGAGCATTCGTTTCTCCAAGTGTTCCCAACTAACGCCTTTTCAGCCATCTGGCCGGGGCAACCCCCAACGCCACGCAGCTTGAGCGCAATTATCCATAGCGATTGAGGAATGGCAACCCCTTTCTCCACCCCTTTTTTTGCCGCTTTCCCCGGCATTCCAGCGGGTCGCCAACCGTGGAGCCCGGCGCGCCAAGCACTCCAACCGTACGCCGAAACACGTCTCGGATCACTGCAGATACCGACGGTGCAGTTCCAAACCGGCTTTGACTCGCTCGGTCAGCTCGCGGCCCTCCTGATAGTCGGCGACGACGTAGGGAATCACGAGGATCGCCAGCTCGGTCCGGTCCTGTCGGAAAGTGTCCTTGCGGAACAGGCGGCCGAGCAAGGGAACTCTGGCCATGCCGGGGATGCCACCCTGGCCGTCGCTCTGATTGTTCGACACCAGTCCACCCATGAGCAGCGAGCCGCCGTCGCGCAATGTCAGGCTCGTCGTGATGCGACGCGTCAAGATGGTGGGCGTGCCGTCGAGGCTGGTGGCCGCCGTCGGCTGGGCCTCGCTCAACTCCTGGGAGATGGTCAGGTCCACGAGGCCGCTGGCCTGCACGATCGGCTCTATAGCAAGCACTACCCCGGTCTTGCGGTAGGTCACCTGCTGTAGCACATTGGTGGAGCCCGCAGCCTGCGTACCGGCGTCGGAGAGCTGGGTGATCGTCGGGATCTCGTTGCCGGCGTCGAAAGTGGCGGACTCACCGCTCTTGACCATCAGGCGGGCGCTGGAGCGGATGGCGACGCGGCTGTCTTCGTAGAAGGTGTTCAGGACCGCGCGTGTCATGCCGGCGCTGTCCAGCGTGAGGGATAGGGCCTTCGCTTTCACGCCAAGGGCGTCCAGCGTGCTGGTGGTGACGCTGCGCTCGCTGCCGATGCCGTTGCGGAACAGGAACTCGATGCCCGACTCCCGCTCGTCGCCCAGGGTGATCTCCGCGATCAGCACCTCGATGAGCACCGAGGCGACCGCTTTATCGAGCTGGTCGATCACGGCGCGCAACTCCGCCCATTCCCTGCCGGAGCCCCGGAATAGCAGCATGTTGCGGTTCTGGTCGACGACGATGCGGCCGGACCCGCCGGCGCCGTCCTCCTCGTCGGGGTCTGACGGCGGCGACTGGTCCGCGTCGTCGCCAGCCGTTCCGAGGAGCACGGCGTCCAACGTATCGCGCAGACTCTCCGCCTGCGTGTTGCGCACTTCGTAGGTGAAGACGGCGTTCTCGATCGCGGCCTCCTGCTGCGCGTCGAGTTTCCTCGCCCACTGCCGCACATGGTCCAGCGCGGCTTGGTCCTCCGCGAACACGACCAGCTTGTTCGCTGACTGCAGGGGCAGCAGGATGACGCTGCCAGCGAAGCTGTCGCCCAACCGGACACCGTAGCCCTCGGCCCGCAGCACGGCGCGGAGGTCGGCGGCCATGTCCTCGGCGCGCAGGAAGGCCGGTTCGACGATCATGCCGAAACGACCGCGCAGGAGCGGCTGGTCCAGCACGTCGATCAGTTCTGCGGCGCGCGTCACCATCTCGACGCTGCCCCGCAGCAGCAGCGCGTTGCGCGCCGGATCGTCCACGACCTGTAGTTCCTGCCCGGCCATGGCCTCAGTGAGCAATCCGGTCACCATTCCGGGCGGCACGACCCGTAAGGGCACGAGCTGGAAGACGACGCGATGGGTGGGCGGCACCTCCGGCAGCGTGCGGCCACTGATAAGGAGGGGGATGTCGCGGGAGGAGATTTCCTGGTCCGCCGTGAAGGTCAGCACGCCGTCCGTCTCGCGCAGGTCCACGCCGTAGTCGCGCAGCACGCGGCGCGCGGTGCGGAAAAGCTGGGTGGGGGAGACGGGCTGGGTGAGACGAAGGGTGACCAGATCATCCGTGTCAGAGAGTCCGGCGCCCAGAGTAAAGGACATGCCGAGGCGCTCTGCGAACACCTCGTTGATGAAGGTGACCAGGGGCACGTCGTGGAAGCTGACAGTGATCGGGGGTCCGGTCAGGTCCTCCCCCAGGCGGTCCGCGATACCCTCTGCGACGGTGCGCTGGATGACGACGCCGGGGGTGGGGGAGATGGTCGTACCCTCCTCCTCCGGCGCCGAAACCGCGTCGGTCGTCGCCTCGGCGGGGGGAGCCTTGGGCGGCCGGATCGGTTCGGGAAGCGGGGCGACCTTGACGCTGGCGCAGCCGGCCAGGGCGAGTGCCATAGAAAAGCCGATACCGCGCGCGACCAAGCGGCGGACAATCGATGCGAATTCTCTGGGTTCATCCATGAAGGTCAGCATGACAACTCCGTTTCGGCGCCGCCAATCCAAGCTGCGCCAGTTGTATTGGGACATCCACCGGTGCCGGGCCCGTGAGCCGGGGCGCATCGCTCATGATTCGGGTGCGCCTTCGACCGCGCCCTCGTCCGACGCTGGCGGGCGCGGAAACAGTTCCAGTTCTTCATCCGCAGTGCCGGTGCCCGAGAGCGTGGCGGTGGTCTCGGTGACGTCCGATAGCGTGCGGCCGTCGGGGACTGTGCCGCCAGCGGGCACGCGGCGGACCTCGCCGCCGGGGAGGGCGAGGAGGACGACGCGATCGTCGGGGGTGGCGGACGTACCGACGAAGCCCATGCGGTCGCGGCGCGCGGCGTCGGCGTTCGCGTTGCCCGCGGGAGGCTCTTATACACCTCTCCGAGCCCCCGAGACGTAT
>VXPS01000027.1 GCA_009839425.1 Chloroflexota bacterium | reverse complement strand
CGAATACGATATTCGGCTGGAAGGTTGATCGTGGTCGATCACGCCGGTCGGGAACGCTTCCGGCGAAGTTCTCGCCGAACAGTTCGAGCCTGATATCCCACTCACGATTGAAGACGCATCGCCCGAATCGCTGGCCTCAGGCGCACTGGTCAATGTCGGAGCGCTGTACGCCGCCCACCAGCTGCAGAGCAATCTGCCCTTGCTACGAGTAATTCCCAGCCGAATACGATATTCGGCTGGAAGGTTGATCGTGGTCGATCACGCCGGTCGGGAACTGGACTTTGGCGACACATCGCACCTGGACGCCAAGCTCATGGCGCTCCACGCCGTGTTGGAGCAAGCCAACCGGCTGGGAGAGCGCATTGCCAGCGTAGACCTCCGGCCCATCGAACGGCCAACGTATCGGACGGTGGACGCCCCGCCGCTCGCGGAGTTTCGAGAGTTGCAAGATCCGTGAGTTTGTTATGTAAACTGGCCCTTCTGCACTCGCACCACTAGCGGAAGTTTGGGAATGAGCCGCAACCGCACTTTCGTTGGACTTGATGTGGGGACCACCAAGACCTGCGCGGTAATCGGGCAGGAATATCGCGGTGCCCAATTACACATTCTAGGCGTGGGTACCGCGCCGTCCTACGGGCTGAAGGGCGGCCAGGTGGTCGATGTGGTGCTTACTGTGAAGGCTATCGATGAGGCGATCTATCGGGCCGAGAAGGCCGCAAGGCTACGGGCCTCACAAGTCGTAACCGGTATCGCGGGCGGCCACTTGCAGTCGCACAGTCAGCGGGGCGAAGTTCAGCTACCAGCTAACGAGCGTGAAGTTCGCGAGCGGCACGTGGGGGCTGTGGTTCGCGGCGCGACATTGCTGAGCCTTTCCGAAGACCGTGAAGTCGTGGCTGTCATTCCCAAGACTTTCGCAACCGATCATCTGACTGATGTGCTGGATCCGCGAGGCCTGACCGCCCGCCGGCTATCGGTTGAAGCCCACGTGGTGACGGGGGCTACGAACGCAATGGCGAACCTGGAGCACTGCGTGGATCAGGCGGGTTTGTCGACGCAGGGCCGTGTATTGCAGCCACTGGCCTCAGCGCGCGCCTGCCTTACGCCGGAGCAGCGGCGCGAGGGCGTCGTTCTGATTGATATCGGTGGCGGAACAACCGATGTCGCGCTCTTCATTGACGATGCCTGTTGGCACATCGCTGTCATCCCTATGGGAGGCGCGCTGGTCACGGCAGACATTGCACGGGGCTTACGGCTGCCGACAAAGGTCGCGGAAGCCTTGAAGGTCGAGCACGGCAGCGTCCAGTTCCCGCCTGACGACCTCGATGGGACAGTCGCCGTACCGGGATTTGACCACGGGGCACCCGTGGCGGTTCGCCGTCGCGATCTTTACGAGGTTGTCACGGCGAGAATGGAGGAGTTACTACATCTGGTGCGGGACGAGATCACGCGCAGCGGCTACTACGACATTCTTCCGGCCGGCGCGGTGCTCACCGGCGGCGGTTCGCGCGTGGCCGATCTTCGCAACGTGGCCAGTCATGTCCTGGATATGCCAGTGACGATGGGACAGCCTCGCGCGCTTTGGGGTCTTGGAGAGAACCTTCGGGCACCCGAGTTCAGCACTGGTATCGGCCTCGTCCTTACGGCAGCCGCCGCAGAGGAAGCCGACGGCTGGGTATCCGGCGGAAGCCGCCGGCATCAGGGTGTGCTGGACCGGCTCGGTGATTGGATGCGATCCGTGGTCTCGCCCTCGACCCGCTGAAAGGCGCGTTCAGATGATTGAGTTCCGGCATAATTGCGTTACTGTTGTGGCGTTGCTTCGCGTGCGGTCTGGCCGTCCAGTGTTGACGCGCCTCGGAAGGGTGAGTGGACATGGCCGAAAGTGAAGGCCGCGGTGGGAGTCGAATCACGCGGCTGACGGGTCCGGATGATGAGCCGCGAACGGGGGCGACTGGGCGTGAGTCCCGCCATCCGCTCGGCGGAGACTCTCTAGCAGAACTTAAGGTCGTCGGGATTGGCGGCGGCGGCAGCAACGCCGTCGACCGAATGATCGAAGAGCATGTGCAGGGCGTCGACTTCATTGCGGTCAACACAGACGCCCAAGCGCTGGTGCGCTCCAGCGCGCCTACAAGAATCCGCGTCGGCGACAAGGCAACGCGTGGCCTCGGCTCGGGTGGCCAGCCCTCACTGGGACAGAAGGCCGCCGAAGAGTCCATGGACGAGATTCGCGAAGCCGTGGAAGGTGCCGACATGGTTTTCATCGCCGCCGGCATGGGTGGCGGAACCGGCACCGGCGGCGCACCAGTGGTGGCCGACGTCGCGCGCGAATCCGGCGCGCTCACGGTAGGTGTCGTCACTCGACCGTTCGACTTCGAAGGCAGCACACGTGCCCGTTACGCCGAGGAGGGTATCCGCCAGCTTCAAGAGCGCGTCGACACCCTGGTCATGATTCCAAACCAGCAGCTGCTTGCAGTCGCCGACCCGAAGATGTCGGTGACTGAGGCTTTTGCTCTGGCCGACGATGTGCTGCGCCAGGGTATTCAGGGTGTTTCCGACCTGATAACACAACCAGGCCTAATCAATCTCGACTTCAACGACGTGCGTGCGGTGATGACGGAGTCCGGCACAGCTCTAATGGCCATTGGCGAGGCCCAAGGCGAAGACCGAGCCACGGAAGCGATTCAGCAGGCCCTCAACAGCCCACTGCTTGACGTGTCGATGGATGGCGCACGCGGTGTGCTCCTTAACTTCACCGGCGGCCCCGACATGACGCTGCACGAGGTGAATGAGGCAGCCGACATCGTCTCCAAGGCTGCGGAACCGAATGCCAACATCATCTTTGGGACGGTCATCGACGAGGCCATGGAAGGTCGCCTGCAGGTCACGGTGATCGCGACCGGATTCCAGACCGGCGCGGCCGAGGCGCGGCCGACACGCCGGCGCACTTCCCGGGTATCGAGCAGCCCGGTGGTCCGCGAGCTCGATTTCTCGAGCCGCTCGCGCGAGTCGAGCGAAGTGGAGATTCCTGCGTTTCTGCGTCGCCGCTCGGAAGGCCACTGACCCGCTTCCGCACCAGCACATGACGCAGGTCGATGCCGCCGCCGAGATTGCCGCGCGTGTGGCGATGGTCCGCGCACGAATCGCTGAGGTCTGCCACGAGGCTAGACGTTCGCCGGACTCTGTAGCGCTGGTGGCGGTGTGCAAGACCTTTGACGCGGACACCGTGCGGCACGGCCTGGCAGCGGGGCTGAGGGATCTGGGTGAAAACCGGGTCCAGGAAGCGCAGGCCAAGATTCCACAAGTCGGAGGAGGACGCTGGCATCTCGTCGGCCATCTACAACGCAATAAGGCACGCATTGCAACTCAACTGTTCTCGCTGATCCACTCAGTGGATTCGGTGCGCCTGGCACGCCGCCTCGAGGCCGTGCGAGACGGCCGTCCGTGTGACGTGTTGATCCAGGTCAATCTCACCGGTGCTCAAACGCAAGGTGGTATTGAGCCTTCAGGCCTATCAGAGCTGGCGTCTGTCCTTGACCGCGAGACTGGCCTGACGCTTCGCGGCCTGATGACTATAGGTCCAATGGAAGTTGACGTGGCAGCCAGCCGCGCCTGCTTTCGCCGGTTGCGTGAAATGCGCGACGAGCTGCGAGTTAGGCTGCCCAACCAGCCGATCGCCCAACTCTCTATGGGCATGACTGACGACCTCGACCCGGCACTCATGGAAGGCGCCACGATCGTTCGCATTGGACGCGCTATCTTTGGGGCGCGTTCCCCGGTTTCAGGTTCTTAGCTCATCGTGCTGGTAGCACTCGTCCAACTTCTCGACTGGCTGGTGACGATCATCGTCTTTGCCATCATCGGTCGTGCAATCCTCTCCTGGTTCGTCCGCGACCCATCTCACCCATTCATGCGACTTCTGATCGACGTAACGGAACCAATCCTGGGTCCGATCCGCCGGGCACTACCGCAATCCTGGATGATTGATCTCTCACCGCTGATCGCGATCCTGGTCATTCAGGTGCTCTGGAACCTTGTGCGTTCACTTGCACTCGGATGAGCGATCGATGACAGAGCCACCACATGCCGACCACCATTCGACTCCGCGTCCGAGCCACTCCACGGGCACGTTCCACCGACCTGCGTCGACGAGCTGACGGGTCGCTGGCCGCTCGAGTTACCGCGCCGCCGACCGACGGTCGCGCCAACCGCGCACTGATTCGTCTCTTGGCGGAGATCCTGGACGTGCCGCGGCGCGATATCAGAATCGAACGTGGCAAGACCGTTCGCGACAAGCGAATCGCTGTGGCCACCGACGATCCAAGCGCCCTGCGGGCGGCCGTCAATTGCCTGGAGTCCACCGGATGATCCAGCGTCCGAGGGGAACCGCCGACCGCTTGCCGGACGTGGCGCCCGCCTGGCAATTGGTGACTGAGACCTTCCAGCGCCAGTGTGAGTTGCGCGGCTTTGCGCCGATCAGTACACCGACAATTGAGCGAACCGAGCTGTTTACCCGTACGACCGGCGACGCGACCGATCTTGTGCAGAAGGAGATGTACAGCTTCGAGGACCGCGGGGGCGACTCTTTGACCCTGCGGTCGGAAGGCACGGCCCCGGTCGTTCGCGCATACGTTCAGAACGGCCTACACAATCTGCCGCAGCCCGTAAAGCTCTACTACGTCACCTCGATCTTTCGCTACGACCGCCCGCAGGCCGGCCGCTATCGGGAACACCACCAGATCGGCGCCGAAGCACTGGGAGACCCCAGCCCGGCCGTCGACGCAGAAATCATCGATTTGCTGCAAGCCACGTATAAGGCCTTAGGGATTGACGACCTGCGTTTGGAATTAAACTCGCTCGGAGATCCGGACACGCGGGCCGCATATCGCCAGGCGCTCGTGGACTACTTCACGCCGCTGACGGACCGGCTGGACGCTGAGAGTCGCGAGCGGTTGAAGACCAATCCGCTGAGAGTGCTTGATTCCAAGAATCCAGCCGTGGCCGAACTCTGCGATGACGCGCCGCGGTCGCTGGACTATCTCGGCGAATCGGCGCGGGCCCACTTCGAACAGCTACAGAATCTGCTCCAGGCGCTCAAGATTCCCTACAGGATCAACCATCGCCTGGTGCGCGGTCTGGATTACTACAACCGGACAGTCTTTGAGTTCGTTCCGCCCGACGCGGGCTCGCAGAGCACGGTGGGCGGCGGCGGACGCTACGACTACCTGGCTGAACTCATGGGCGCTGATCACGTGCCGGGCGTTGGCTTTGGCAGCGGCATCGAGCGCGTGCTGCTGAATGTGGAACGCCGCGGCATGACGCCGTCTCGACCTCAGCAGACAGACGTCTACATTGCGCCACTGGCCGACGGTGCGCTCGAGTCCGCCATGCAACTTGCCCAGCGACTACGTTTCGCCGGCGTCACCGTCGAGTCGGGCTTTCGGGCCGCCAGCCCGCGCTCGCACTTGCGTCGCGCGAGCCGCGCCCAGGCGCGCGCCACCCTGCTCATCGGCGCGCGGGAGTTGGAGCGAGGGGTCGTAGCGTTGAAGCCGATGAATGGAACGGCGCAGATTGAAGTTGCGCTCGCGGATGTCGTGGCAGGCGTGCAAAAAGTGTTGGCGGTCAGTACATGATTGCCGTGGTCGACTATGGCGCCGGCAACATCCACAGCGTGGCGCGTGCACTCACCCGCGTAGGCGCAACCTTCGCCGTTACGCACGATCCGGCGACTGTGGCCGCTGCGGATGCCGTCGTATTGCCCGGGGTTGGCGCGGCGGCAGACACAATGAAGGGGCTACGCCAGGCACGGGTTGACGACCCCGTGGTGGCGGCCATTTCGCGAGGTGTCCCCTACCTGGGCATTTGCATGGGGTTACAGGTCCTGTTCGACCGCAGCGAAGAGGACGACGAAACGCCGTGCCTGGGCGTGCTGCCAGGCGAGGTCGTGCGCTTCCCGCCCGGGCTCGAAGTCCCGCACATGGGCTGGAACCAGGTTCTCCAGGCCGACGATTCCCCGCTATTCGCCGGAGTGCCGCAGAACTCGAACTTCTATTTCGTGCACTCGTATTTTGCCCGGCCGGCGGATGATGCCTGCGTCTCGGCAACCACGGACTACGGACTGGACTTCACCAGCGTGGTGCGGCGGGACAATCTGTATGCAACCCAGTTTCACCCCGAGAAGAGCGGTGTCGTCGGGCTTCGGATCTACGCCAACTTCATTCGTCTGGCCGGCCAGACACCACGGCCGGAGTTCGACTGACCCATGGACATCTATGCAGCTATTGACATTCGAGGCGGTAAGTGCGTGAACCTGGTCCAGGGAGATTTCGCGCGCGAAACGATGTTCTACGAGAACCCACGTGATGCGGCTCGCTACTTCCTGGATTGCGGGACAGATTGGCTTCATATCGTGGATCTGGATGCGGCGCGCAGCGCCAAACGCACGCACAGCGCGATCGTGAGTGACATCATTCGCCTTGCGGATTCCGTTCCCGTGCAGATCGGCGGGGGGATCCGAACCCTGAACGACGTTCGCGAGGTTCTCGATGCCGGCGCGTCTCGCGCTGTCATCGGCACGGCCGCCGTGCGCGATCCAAGCCTGGTACCCGCTGCCGCGGACGCGTACCCCGGACAGATTGCCGTTGGCGTGGATGCGCGTAATGGACGGGTCGCCATTGAAGCATGGGTCGAAGACAGCTCGATGACAGCGACCGAGCTGGCCGCAACGTCGGCCAACGCCGGTGTGGCGGCGCTCGTGTTCACCGATGTGAATCGCGACGGCATGCTCGACAAGCCAAACTTTGACGGGACGGCTGAATTGGTGCGACGCCACGGGCAACAGCTTGACGTCATTGCCTCCGGCGGCGTGCACAGCCGAGACGACGTGGCGAAACTTGCGGCGCTGGGAGCTTCCGGGGTCATCATTGGTCGCGCGCTCTACACAGGCGACGTCACCCTGGCCGACGCGCGTCGCGCAGCCCGGACCTAGCCGATGCTCACGCGCCGCGTGATCCCTTGCCTGGACGTCAAGAACGGTCGCAACGTCCGCGGCGTGCGTTTCTCGGCCGATATCGATGCAGGCGACCCAGTCGAGTTGGCAGCGCGCTATGACCGCGAAGGCGCCGACGAACTCGTCTTCTATGACATCACGGCCTCAGCCGAGGGCCGCAACATCATGGTGGACCTCGTAGAGCGCGTCGCCTCGCAGGTCTTCATTCCCCTGTCGGTTGGCGGGGGCGTGCGGACGATCGACGACATGTACTTGATGTTGCGCAGCGGCGCCGAGAAGGTCTCGATAAACAGTGCCGCCCATCGCGACCCTGACCTGATTCGCGCCTGCGCTGACCGGTTCGGTTCGCAGTGCGTCGTACTGTCGATCGACGCGCTTCGCGATCCCGACAGCGACCCGCCGCGTTGGACCATTTACCTCAACGGCGGTCGTGTGCGCACAAGTCTTGACGCCGTGGAGATTGCCCAGCGGGGACAGGAACTGGGCGCTGGCGAGATTGTGCTTAACAGCATCGACGCCGACGGAACGCGCGAGGGTTACGACGTGGAGTTTCTTCGCGCCGTGACCGACGTCGTCTCAATCCCAGTCGTCGCCTCAGGTGGGGCGGGTTCTCTCGAACATCTGCGGGACGCAATTGCCCTGGGCAACGCGCACGCCGTGCTGGCGGCATCGATCTTTCATTTCAGCGTGTACAGCGTGCGCGAAGCCAAGGAGTTCATGGCGTCCGCCGGCATCCCAATGCGGCTTGACCCATATGACTGAACTCGCAGCTACGGCCCACTCAAAGGCGTGCGCCGATTCTCGGCGTGCATCGCCCTCATTGGCAGCGGCCTGACGATTGCGGGTTTTTCAGCCGTGCCGACATCCAGGCCCGGAAGCGCAACACGCCTCCGCTGGCTAGCTATTCCTCAGACGAGCCCCGGATCAGGGAATAAATCCAGTAGAGGAGTCCGATGATCAGGCCTCCGAATGAGACCCCGATCACGAGGTAAAAAACAACTGTCTGCATTCCGGACTGCCTCCAGTTGGGCCCGTAGGCGATTGGGCGGTGCTGGCTCGGACGAATTGGCCCTGCCCAGACGCCAGACGGGGCCGCACCCGAGATTATGCCTAACATCCCACATTCGCGCATACCGGCAAACGCCATCACCGGCAGGTGGCGCCCGAAATGCCGTCGCCAACGGTGCTAGCGGGCGGCGGGAGCGGACGTCGGCGGCTCGTCCACGTCGTTCGATTCAGGCGCGAGCACCCGCGAGTCCGGCCCCGCATGCACATGCGCGCGCACCTTGGCCAGCACGACCACGCTCAGGAGAAAGTAGATCCCCATGAGGGCAAACACCGCGCGAAACCCATAGCCCGGCGCGAGCTGGTTCACGACGTCAAGCGCGATTCCCGCCGAGAGCGTTGCCAGGGCGTCCCCGCCGGCGGTAGCCACGTTCGTCAACCCCATGTAAAGCCCCGCCGCGCGCGCATCGGGAACCAGATCGATCGCCGCAGCCCAGTCCGCGGCGGTAAACAGGCCCAGCCCCACGCCCAGGAGGGTGGCGAACGCGACGACTTGCGTGAAGTCCTGCGCAAAAACCAGTAGGACAGCAGATCCCAACCCAAGGCATGACCCCGCCGCCACGAGCCGCAGCCGACCAAATCGGTCCGAAGCCCAACCCGCTGGAACACTCGTGAGCACGGCAAGAATCAACACGGTGCCCAGCACGATCGTGGTCTTGCCCTCGGGACTATCGTCGCCGAGGCCCTGACGGAAAAAGAGTTGGAGGAAATTGTCCATCGACTGCAATCCCATAAAGAAGAGAAGCCGCGAACCCATCAGCCACACAAACGCCTGCTTGCCCCGCAATTCGCGAACGCGGCGGCGCACCTCGTCCCATACGGGTTCCTGCGTCTCGGGTGGCGGCGGTGGCGACTCCCGCACAAAGAACCACGTCATCAACGACATGGCAACCAGCACGATGGCGATCGTCAACAGGGCCAGGAACACCTGGCCCTCGGCCAGGAACTGTCCGGCGATCGCGGCGCCGAGGATCGTTCCGATGAGATTGGCAACGCCAAAGAACCCCGAGGCTTGACCGCGGGCGGTCGGCGGTACCTGGTCCGGAATCACGCCCTGGTACGGACCATGAGCAATGTTTCCGCCGACCTGCACGCCGACCACCGCGAGGAAGAGCAGCCAGTAGTAGGGCGTGAGTCCTATGACCACCAGGAAGGGAAGGACGAGAAGCACGCCCGCGAGCATGAAGGGGCGGCGACGTCCCACTCGAAACTGGGCGCGATCACTGACTGCGCCGGCAAGTGGCTGCACCACGATTGCGATGGCGAGGCCCACGAAGACAATCGCGCCAATGGCTGTGCCCTGGAGACGCGTTCCCACCATGTCCGGCACAACCGATGGAAGGACCTGGATATTCACGGCCCCCCACATGAATGAAAGGCCGACCCAGAAAAGGCTGATGCGCGTAAAGAACCAACCTGAGGGGTGCGACTGGGTGCGTCCGGCAGCTGCGCTCATGGCACGTGGACCGGTCGCGCGCCTTGAGAAATCGTCAGGCTGCGGCTGCCGTCAGTCGAGAGCATTAGGCGTCCCCGCTCGCACCTGATGGGAAAGGCTAGCCGAGCGTTTTCCTGGAGACCAGCCCACCGGTGCCCCCAAGCGTCGACATTCCTCCAATCTGCGGCTGACGCCCACGCCACCCGGGTCCAGAGATCACCGCCGATGCTCGTATAGACTTCGCCCACCGTCGCTTGCGAGATCGCCCGTGCCCGCCAATCCAATCACGTTTCTCGTTCTTGGAACCGGACGAATGGCTCACCGACATGCGGCCGCCCTGGCAAAAATCCGCGCCCAGCCTGAGGTCGTGGACGGAGATCCCGTACCGGTGCGGCTTGGCGTCTACGGACGCACGCCGGAGCGGCTTCGGGACATTTTTCACGCCTACAACGCCGACTTTTCCAGCGATCATCTCGAAGGTTCGATTGCCCGGTTTGACGTGGACGTGGTGGACAACTGCCTGGTCAACCGGCTGCACTTCGACCCGCTGATGCAAGCAATCGGCGATGGCAAGCACGTGTTTACGGATAAGCCCTTGGGCGCCACGCTGGAAGAGTCCGAAGAGCTTCTCGCGGCCGCCGCGGCCGCTGGTGTACGCCACGGCATCATCCAGAACATGCGGTTCCAGGGAGGTCCGCAAGCGGCCAAGCAGATCCTGGAATCCGGAGACCTTGGCAAGGTGTTTCATGCGCGGGTGGTGTTCGGCTACTACGTTCCTCCGCTGGTCAGTAATCGTCCGCCCTGGTTCTTCAAGCGTGAGGAGTCCGCTGGCGGCGTGGTACACGACATGATGGCCCACTTCTACGACCTCTTGGGCTGGCTGGTCGGTCCGGTGGCCAGCACTCATTGCCTGACGTTTGAGGGCATCACCGAACGGGAAGACCCGGAGAGTGGACCGTTTCACAGTGATGTCGAGGACTCGTGCGCGGTCAATCTGCGCTTCGAGAACGGTGCCATCGGGCAGGTCTTTTCCAGCTGGGTTCGTCGTCGCCATGAAGACGTGCCGACCATAGAAATCGATTGCAGCCGTGGCGGTCTGCTCGTAACAGCCAACCGCTGTTGGGTGCAGCGTGGCGACGGTCCGCTGTTCTCCTACGACCCGGCCGCCGAACAGGGAGATCCCCTTGACGGGTGGGACACGGTCCCGACGACGGCGGTCGACCCATTTGAAGTCCAGCTACGCGCCTTCGTGCGCAGCGTGGCCACCGGCGCCGACTACTCTCCGGATTGGAATGAGGCGCTACGCACCCATCGCTGGGTTGAGGCGGCCTATGAGTCGGCGGAAAGCGGGCGCGAGGTCTCGATCCAGCAGAGTTAGGCCGACTTGCTGCGGTCTCCGTCTCGCTTACGGGTCACTTCAATCACGTCGCCTGGCAAAACAACCCCGCCGTGCGTCACGACGGCCAGCACTCCCCGGCGGCCCTTAATCTCACTCTGCAGGCCCGGCCGAAGCGCGTCCATCTTGTAGCACGGCGCGCACGGATGCGAGATCAGCACCTCGGCGTCGACACCAAATCGGAGCCTGTCGCCTTCGGCCAGGTCGGCCACAGCCAGACCTCGGGTCGCGATGTTCTCGCGAATGTCGCCGGCCCGTAGCCCGAACTCGTCCAGCGTCTCCACGTCCATCACCAGGACTTGATTTCGCTTTTCCGCTCGAGCATGGCGATCGCCTTCGATACCCAGCCCCTCGATCAGGTTCAGACTAGACATCCCCTCGTTACGTCCCGGCCTCGGTGAAACCCGAACCCAGGCCACGTGGGGCGGCAGGCTCACTGGGAATTGAGAACGCGCATCAGCGCGGCGTGCGCCTCGCGCCACAACTCGGCCCGGTCGCGCCCCCGGCCTGCCTCCGTGTTTGAGAGATGCGGCTCGATCGAGAGATATGCAACGGCCTCGGGATTGGCCGCACCCAACACTTCGGCCAATTGACCGTCACCCTCGCCCGCGGGCGCCCAGTCGGCAATGCTGGTGTCGTAGTCCTTCACATGGATCATCCGGGTCGCCGCGCCAAGCACAGGCCATGCGTCGTCAAACGGGGACACGCCGGCTCGCACGAAGTTACCCGGATCGAAGCACATGCTGATCGGTGCCCCCCCGAGCGCCAGAAACTCGGAGCAGGCGACGGGAGTGTCATCGTACAGATCGTGCTCGTTTTCGAGACTCAACGTGAGGCTTGGATCTAGCGAGACCAGGTGTTCGGCAAGGCGCTGAAACTTGCCCAGCGCCTTAGGGCGATCGGCTGGGAGCGGATCCCCCTGCACCGGCTGAAATCCGAAAACTCGAATGTAGGCCGCATCCAGGGCATGAGCCGCTCGGACCGCGCCCTCGAGCTGCTGAACCTGAACCTGCAGATCCGAATCAAGGGGGGCCTTTCCCACCGGCGATCCGATCTGCGAACAGGCCATCCCGTGGTCGTCCAGCATGCGACGCATGACTCGGAGGTCCGAATCCGACATGTCGACGATGTTGTTGGTGTCGCCGCCCGGCAGTTGAACGCGTCGTGGCTCCAGCGCGTCGACGCCCAGCTCTGACATCACGCGCAACTGAACCGACAGCTCGTCGGAGATCTCGTCGCCGAATCCGGATACTCTGAAGCGCATGCGTGCATTCTGCAATCCAAACGCCGGCGCTGCGACGCGGGACGCCCTTAGAAATAA
>VXPS01000156.1 GCA_009839425.1 Chloroflexota bacterium | reverse complement strand
GCCCTGGCCCGCCTCCCAGTTGAGCGGGTCCCCGGTGGCGGAGTTCTGGATCGACCCGCCCCGGTAGGACAGCAACAGGTGGTTGCTCTGGATCGCCAGGTGCGTCGGCTTCTCGAGGTTGGCCTCACGCCCGGTCTCGATCGGCGACAGCGTGCTGCCGTCCCATTCGAAGGCCGGGCCCGACCCGCTGACGAAGTACATCTTCAAATCGTCGGCCTGGCCGCCGAAATTGTGGGTGCGGAACTGCCACCGCCCCCCCGCCCCTGCGCGGGGGGGCGGGGGCCGGGCCGGTCGTGCTCGCCGCGAACGCCTGCCAGTTGGCCGTGGGGTCGGTGCGGTATTCAAGCGTTTCGGCGCCCTGGATCCGCCCCGAAAGCGCCTGATAGGTCAGGATGCCGACGCCGGTGGTGTCGGAAATACTGCCTCCCGTGATCCGCAGGCTCACCACCCGGCCGATGGCTCCGGAGGTCGTCCCCCTGATCTGGTTCCCCGCCGAAGGGGTGGCCTCGACCCCGGCGATATGCACCACCCGGTTGACGGTGATCAGCTGCCACCCGTCGGGCGAGGATTTGTACATGTCGAGCGCGCTGGCGTCCTCGTTGTCGCGGAAGGTGTAGAGGTCGCCCTTGTATTGCCAGACGCCGCGCACCGGACCGGACCCCGGCACCGGCTGGATTGCGGCGCGCCGGAGGTTCGCCGCCAGCAGGGCGTAGCGCTCATGCACCGCCAGGGAGGGCGCGGCGTTGCGCTGCGCGGTGCCGTTGGCGGTGCCGACCCCGTTCGAGCCGACGCGCAGCACCTCGTCGTCCTGAAAGGTGCCCGTCACGTCGCCCAGAACGTAGGACCCGGACTCCCCGTCTCCGCCGGCGACCGCGTCCGTCAGGAGAACCGCGCTCGCGCCGCTGGTCGCGCCGGTCAGGGTGTCTCCAGCCTCTGCGCGCCGCGCGGCGTCGGTGAAGTTCAGGATCGAATAGGCGGCATCGCTCGGGGCCGGCCGTCCGTCGTGGCGCTCATAGCCGCCGACGCGCCCGTAGCCGGATTCGACCGATTCGTAGTTCTTCACCGACAGCAGCCGCCCGTTCGGCACCGCCAGGGTTGAGGACACCAGATCGAGGCCGCCGCGCAGCAGGAAGTGATCTTGGCGGCGGGCCATCAGGCGCCGAACCCGGCGGTCGGCGGCGGACCGAAGACACCGGTGCCGAAGGAGCGGCCGCCCAGCGATCCGCCCAGCCCACCCTCGGTGTCGATGTAGGGCCCGCCGCGGCGCAGCAGGTCGCGCCGCATCGCCGAGGCGTAGGACCGGTAGTTGATGTCTGCGGTCTGAAGAACGAGGGTGTCCGCCTCGTCGAACTCCCCGAGCAGGCGCAACGCCTTCCACTTGATCGCCTCGTGGTACTGCGCCGGCATGATGGGGACGTCCTCGTCGGGCTGGGAAAGGTCGTTCCCGTCGGCATCCTTCCCCAGCATTTGCGGCGCGCGGACATAGGGGCCGCGGAGGACATAGGTTCGGTCCGGGATCGGGCCGACGACCAGATCGTTCTCGTAATTCACCGCCACGTTTCTCGGCACACCCTGTTCGTCGCCGACAACGAACTGATGCGTGCGCCGGTAAGCCTCGTAGTCCATCGGAAACAGCTCGAATTCTCCAGACCGGTCGCCGCGCTCTCCTGGGTCCGCGGTCATTCCGGTGCCGTTGAGCGGATCCGCGAGCACCCATCGGGCGAAGTCGCTGCGCAGCAGTTTTCCGGTGTAGGTTCTCTGCCCCTGCACAAGCCGAACCACGCCGGCCTGGGTGAAATCCCTGTAGAGAAACCGCCAGTCCGCGCTGTTCTGGATGTCGACCCAGGCCTGGCGGACCCAGCCGACGATCAGGCCGAGACGGTCGGTCTGGCCCGTGGTCGTCGCGGGCTGCACGCCATGGATCGTGCCGCTCTCGGCCGCGACCGCCTGGCAGAGTTCCAGAAACGTCGCCATAAAGGCGGCGTCTTACGGGCGTCGATTCCTTGTCAAGGGGCGGATCGCGCCCCGGCGCGGCTCAGTCGGTCTCCGCCAGCTTCTGCTCGATGACCGTCCTGGCCTTGGGCAGGGTCTCTGTGGCGAGCCGCCACCGGCCACGCTTGGCCTTCTCCAGCCAGTCGTCGAGCTCATCGAGGCCGATGCCGTTCTCATAGTCCTCGACGTCGACCAGCCGGGCCTTCACCCGCTCCCAGGACGCGACCTGCGCCGCCGTGCCGTGCGCCTTCATGTGGTCGATGCGCCCCTGGACCTCGGCAAGCACCGACTCCTCGGTCACCGGGGGCGGCGGCGGGGGCGGGGTCCAGACCTTCGGCGCCGGCGGCGTCCAGGCCGGGTCGCCGGCGTCCCCGATGTCGAGATAGGGCTCGGTGAACCCGTCCTCGGCGCGCGCCGGCGAGCCCCATACTTCCGGGCTGCCGCCTTGGAGCCGCTGCGTCGTCATCGGCGACGACTTGGTGAGCGTCCAGGCGGTGAAGCGGTCCTCGTCGCGCTGGAAGTCGTAGCCCTTGCCGATCTTCATCCGGGGGCCCCATTCGCCGGTGCCTTTCTCGCCGGTCTGGTCGAGCGTCCAGTTGGCGAACCGCATGGCGATCTCGCCCGGCTTCGGCGGCAGATAGACCGCGCCCCAGGGGCCGTACTGCCACTGGTCGCCGCCCCGATCGAGGATCATGTGCTCGCCGTCCTCGCCCCACCAGCCGATCTCGACGAAGTTGCCGGACCAGACCTTCGGGTCCTTGCCGTGCGGTCGCAGGGAGTAGGTCGCCGAGTACATGCTGTCCTGGGGCTCGGCCGCCATGTCGATGACGTGGTGGATGTGCCCGCGCGTATCGACGAACAGGTGGCCCCAGGGCGAGGCGTACATCAGCGTCGGCCACTTCGCGCGGTCGACCATGAACCAGCGGAAGTCGAACTCGGGCGGCACCGGGACCTCGGCCGGGATCCAGTCGGCGACGGACTGGATGAAGCTCTCCCACGCCCAGCCCATGTAGGGGCCGATGAAATCGCCCACCAGCCATTCCGGGATGTTGTCGAAATGGTCGCGGGGCAGCGCGGCCAGGTGGTTGATGCGGCGCTCCGTCTCGGCGAGGTTGTTGACCTCCCAGCGGGCCTCCATCTCCCATTCCTCGGGGAAATTCGGCACCCACTTGGTGATCGGCTCGCCGTGCAGCGTCTGCGGTGCGGATGGTGCGGTCATGTCTGATTCCCCTCTATGGGCGGGCGTTGACAATTTTCGGGACGGGGGCCATACAGCCGAAACCCCGCTCTGGGGCGGGGTTCCCTCCCGCCTCTCGGGACGGGAGCAACCGCGCAAATGCTTGCAGGCCACGCGCGGGGGCAGAAGGGCACCTTACGCCCGCCCTCCCCGATCCTGCAAGCGTTCGCGCCAGCGAAAGGCGACGAAGATGGCTGATTACTACGTGAACGACAGAGCCCAGGACAACGGCGACCACGAGGTCCACGAAGACGGCTGCTACTGGCTGGGCCTCGCCAAGAGCACGACCTATCTCGGGAACTTTTCCTCGTGCCACGGGGCCGTCAGGAAGGCGAAGACGATCTATCGTCAGTCGAACGGGTGCAAGCACTGCTCACTCCCCTGTCATACGACGTAGCGGCGGAAAGCCGGGGATCTTGCTCCACGCCTCCATGTCGGCCGGGATCTCCGGCAGGATGATCAGCGCTCTTCCGTCCTCGAGAAGGATGTTCCCCGGCATCTTGCCGTGCCCGCAGCAGCTCCCCGTCGTCACGACATTGGCGGCGTTCAGCGCAGCGACGATGTGGTGGATGCAGTGATCGATGCACTGCACGCGCCCCCTGATCGGCAGACAGACCTGGCCCTCGTAGGTCTCGGGGGACCCCGGCTCGCCGTCGCAGAACTTGCACGGTTTGTCGGTCATGACACCAGCTTCACGAAATTGTCGATGAACTCCTCGGTCTCCCATGTGAGCGTTGCGCCGATTTGCAGGGAGTCCGATTGCGCCACCAGCAGCGCCAGGCTCACGTTCAGCGTGATGCTCACGCTGTCCGGCGCCAAGGCGACGATCATGGCCTTGATCTCGGACTTCTTCGTGGGCGGGTGGGAAACGTAATGCCGGATATCCGCGAGCCGGGAACGGATGTCGCTGAACGGCAGTCCCACCGGCCCGATGGCGAGCGAGAAGCTCGACGGCGCGGCGGTATCGAGCAGTCTCAACACCTGCGACAGAACGCCCTTGGCGATCTCCTCGAGCGCCTCTTCAAGCGCCGCGTCCACGACCTTCTGAACATCGTCCTTCACGTCCTCGGCGACGCCCTCGACCGCCTTCCCGGTCATGTGAAGGATCCGCTCGGGATGTTTGACGATCCTGTCCGGGTGCGTGACGGCCCCCTCGACGGTGTGGCCGAAGTCCTTGAACGTCCGCCCCGGATGCTTGAAGACCTTGCCTATGTTGAAGCCCATTGCTCCCTCCTATTGTCTGAGAGCCGGGATCCAGCGCGCCGGGTCGATGTTCGAGAATGTCGTGGGCGGGACGGCGTAACCGTCGCCCGTCACGGTGAGGTCCACCCGGTGCGCCGCCATGAACCCGGCCGCGATCGAGCCGCCGGCAGGCAGCCCCGTGCTCGGGTCCACTACGCCGACCGCGCTCGTCGGCACCGACACTCCGTCGATGATGTCGTAGAGCGTGTCGCCGTTCGCGGCCTCGACGATGGCGGCCGAGGCGTTCGCCCACCGCGCGCGGTTGGCCTGGCTAATGGTGGTGTTGTGCGCCACCTGGAAGGCCGCGAGGTAGCCTCCGAAGAAGATCCACTGGTGCGTCTCCTGAACCAGCGTCTGCGGATGGCGGGGGGCCGCCGCGTTGAGACGTGCGCTCGCATCGTCCAGCGCCGCCGTGAACCGCTCCATCGCGCGGCGCATGACGAACAGCGGGGTGTTGGGGGAACTCATGACCACGCCGGAGACGAGATACCAGCCGGGCTCGCAGTCGTTGTCCCACACCGCATCGTCGGTCTCGTCGAGATCCACGAGGCGGTTGTTGGCGGCGGTGTAGCCGGCGGCGGTCGTGAACCCGGCGGCGCGGAGCTGCGCCACGGCGCGGGCGGTCCCGACCACGATCCCGTCCGGCAGCGCCAGCCCCGTAACCGCGTCGAGCGCGACATGGACGGTCATAGCAGGTGCCCCTCGAGCCGGCCGTAGAGGTTGCGGTTGGCGCGGTTGAAGATGCGGACCTGGTCGAACTGCTTGGAGAGCCCGGACGCGATCGTGGTGTTCTCGAGGTGCACCATCGCCGCCCAGTAGCTCGTGTCGCTGTCGATCGGCAGCAGGACGTTGCGCGGCACCAGTTCGATCTGCGGATCGTTCCGCGAGAGATCGACGAACAGGGTCCGGTTCAGCTCCCAGGCGGTCGGGATGCTGGCCGCGACCGGTCCGGCGTAGATGTGGGGCGTCGCGATGGAGGCGCCGACCCGGGTGCCGTTGCTGGCCCACACGTAGGAGAAGTCGAGGAAACTGAACTCGCGCAGGTCGTAGAGCGCGCGCAGGTTGTAGACCGTCTGGGTCTCCGCGTTCCGCGCGGACGTGAAGGGCTGCTCCATGAACGGATCGTAGGGGCTGACCCGGCCGCCCGCCTTGAGCCGCACATAGGCCCACTGCCCGGTCCCGTCGAAGCGGAACCGCATCCAGACCTCCGTCGTGTCCGGGACGGCGGCCGTCCACGGCCCGAGGCGGTAGGGAGCGAACTCGCGCTCGAACGCCGCCCCGCCGGCGAAGATCGACCAGGTTCCGTAGGACCAGAGGCCGGTGTCGACGTCGTACTGCGTGCCGGTCCACGCGATGACTTCCGGATCCGAGCCCGCGGGCAGCTCGTTGAGGATGTCCACCCAGCCGTCGGTGCCCACATAGTCGGGGCTGATCCCGTGCGGCCGCCCGGCCGGGGCGTCGTTGTTGGCCGCGCGACGGTGCAGGATGACGTTGCGCGGGTAATGCCGGCTGGTGACCGAGGAGCGCCGCTCGATCAGCCCGCTGCCGTGCACCCTGGCGGTGCATTCGAGCCTGGCGCCGTTCGGCAGGCCGCCGGCCCGCTGCACCATGAGGCGCGCCCCGCCGGAGCGCCCGACCAGGATGTCCCCGATGGAGCCGCCGGCGCTCAAGGCGTGCCCGGTCGTGCCGTCGACCAGCGTGTCGCCCTGCGCGGCCGCCGTGATCTCGAAGAACGTCTCGATGTCCATGTCGAACATGCCGAGCACGGCATCGGTCGCCGACTTGAAGGTGACGATGAGCTCGTCGTGCAGCGCGCGCGAGGCCGGCTGCCCGGTCATGCGAAAGGCGGTGACGATGTTCGCGGCGCCGACCGTCCTGCTCGACAGCAGAGTGTCCACCGGGCCGCCGACGATGGAGGGCAGTTCGTCGAGCGGCACGCCGCCCTGCTCGCCCAGGGAGGCGTAGAGCTTGGCGGGGATCCCGACCGGGCTGCTCATTCGCCGTATCCCTTGATGCCGTAGACATGCAGGTATGGCGGGCGGCCCGTCTCCGAGGGGTTCTCATGGCAGAAAATCGCGAGGTCTCCGTCATTCAGGGCCGCGATGTAGAGGCGGTTGCCGCTGTTGTGGAAGGCATTTCGCTGGATCGGGAACTCCAGGCTCTTGTGCGCCCCTGTGATGCTTTGGCCGAGGATGCTGGACGACCCCGATCCCGGATTGTCGCCGATCGCATCCAGGACTTGCGTGTCGATGCTGGGCAGGGGAACCCAGAAATCGTTGGACTCGTCCAACTTCACGTAAATCCGGATGCTCGGGAAAGAATTCCAATGCCACCCGCCCCGCAGGGGAAGGCGCGTCCACCGCTTGATCCCGACCCCCAAATCGCCTGCATCGATGATCCGTGTCGCACGCATCAAGCCCTCGATGCGCACCTGCCGCGATGGAATATCGTCGGGCGTCTGGGCCGACAGGACGGCCGTGAAATTGCCGCTGATGCCCCCGCCATCGACTTCCATCCAGAACGCTTCGCTGGCGACCACTGCATCGGCATGGCCCGAAATCTTCTGCGCGGACCCCGATCCCGGAAGCTGCTGCCGCTTGACAATTTCACGCGTTCCGAAACCAGATGCCTCCCGCCAAATCGTAACCGTGCGCGCTTGCGCAGTCGTGACGGACAGTTCGAAAAGAAGCCTGCGAACGTCGCGGCGGGCGATGACCTGGTTTCTGATTACCGCCAGCCAGTTTGTTGAAGCCACATTGGCAATCGCAATGACGCCGGCACCGCTGGCTGAACCGCTTAGCGACAGTTTCCGTCCGGCGACCTCCTGGGAATTCGCCACGCTCATCTGACCATTATCCAGGCGGATCATACGATCACTCGCCGAATAGTCGGTCGCGTTGTTGATGCGGACTGCAACTACGTCGCCGACAGCACACGCCAGGCTATTTGCAACCAGGTGTACGTCCCTGTTGCCATCGACCTCACCCCACGTCTCGAATCGGATCGTGATGTCGTCGATGTTGTCCCAATCGTAGGTGCGGTCACCGCTCTGGAATCCGAACCAGAACTCCCAGATCCTTTGGTTGGCTCCGTGAGCTTCCCCGCCATCGCGCGACTGGTAACTGCTTGTGTCCCCACTGTCGTAGAGCGGAATTTCCAGCGTGTTGGGACTCGTTGGCGATCCCGTATGCGGAAGCCAGTGCCAGCTTGTCTTGTTGTCCGATACCGAGCGGGAGTAGAAAGCCGTGTTGCCCCCCGGATCCCCCGTGAACCTGATGTACGCTGTCAGGCGCCATCTCGTACGGTCGCCAGCCACACGAAGCTGGGGACGGTTCGGCGTGCCGCGGGTCGTAGTCCACCACTGGACGAACCGATGGTTGTGCCCATCATCCAGTGTGGCCGGGATGGTCGGGCTGATCTGCCGCAGGTTTCCCGTTCCCTGCGGAGCAAACACGACGTCGGCATCTGTGCCGGTAACTGCCGCAATGTCGAAGATCTTCTGACGCGCGAGGAACGTCATGTCGCTGTCGGCCGGCCATGAGTTCAATGACCCGGCATGTGCCGCAGCGATATGCAGCAACTGAACGTCCAGATCGTCTGGATTGCTCGGCCCGAGCGTGAGGTCATTAAAGGTCACCCGGCCGGAAAAGTCGAAGTCGTAAGTGGCAGCCGCGTCGATCAGAACCTCGCTGTTCTCGCTTTCGCTGCTGACGTCACGTGTCGCCGACTGGAGACGGAACCCGGACCCCGCCGGACCGGTCGCCTTCCACAAGGCGCTTGTGTCCCTGTCGATATTGCTGCGCCACTCGCGCCGTTCGGAATTTCGATAAACGATGGCACTTGCTTCCGTGCGGTCGAACGATGTGAGGTCGCGAACTGGCCGCGACTGGACGGGATACGTGTCGTAGTTTTCGGGATCTATGGACTCGCCATTGATCTTGATATCGACGCGGACGTTCTGAAGGGCCGCGAGAAGCACCGCATCGCCGGTGGTTCCTGACACATGCTCAAACGACAGCCGCAGGGAATCCCCCTTGACCATGCGCAGTGTGTCCGATGTGTCGCTTCGGCCGGCAGTAAACTCGAATGGATTGGAAGACGAGGTGTCACCCGGTATCGCTGGCGACTCCTGGATCAGGGTTTGTTCGGAGCCGTCAAGATGATGGTAGTTGAGGGTGAACCGGACCGTGTTTCCGGCCAGGGCATTGAGTATCGTGGCATGGATCGTTACTTCCAGCTCGAATGGGGATTCATCGAAGACGAGCAGGTTGCCCCGTATTTCGATCAGATCCTCCAGGTCGGATGAAACAGTGACTGGGGCAAGGTCGCTGGCATGGCCCTGGGGGCGGCTGGCTCCGAAGGAGACCCCCGCTTCGCCGGGCAAGCCTCGCGGGAAAATGGACGCACCTGCCCATACACCATGAGTGCCAGGGCTCGCGACAGACAGGGCGTCGTTCTCACTCATTCGGACAAGAGACTTGTTGAGAGTGTTCTCCCCGAATCGCTTCCACTTCGTGTTTCTGCTCGCTCCCGGCTCGGGATCGGACGGCGTAACATGCCGGTCAGCGATCCAGACACTGGACAACCCGTAAACGACGATAGCGCCTTCGTGATACCACCTTGAGTCGTCGTACAAACCGGCCCAATTATTGAGCAGCGCCCAGTTCGTCGCGTCGGAGTCCGGCGCGGATCCCTTCTGGTGGTTCGTGCGCGAGATGTAGAAGTCGCCCAGGTGCTCGGTGAACTGGCCTTCCACGATGTCGGCGTTAGCCGGGATCGCCGTCCACCGCCCGAGCCAGTCCGTCCCGGTGCTCGGATGGGCGGCGATCAGCGCGTTGACCTGCGCGGCGGTCTGGTAGCTGTAGCCCTCGATCAGGGTGCGCACCTGGGCGGCGGTCCGGAAGTTGCCGGTCGCCGCCGCGATCGCCGCCGAGACCTGCTGGGCCGTCCGGTAGCCGTAGCCCGCGATCAGCGTCTGGATCTGCCCGCGCGTCAGGTATCCGGCCGCGGCGATCAGCGCGTTGACCTCGGCCTCGCTCTGGGACGCCTGGAGCTTGGTCCAGGGCGCGACCTCGGCCCGCACCCCGCCATGGCCCGCCTCGCGCACCACCAGCGCCTTGGAGGCGTCGCCGTCGCCGTCGACCGGCAGGTTGCGGAGGTCGTTGACCACCTCGCGCCAGACCCCGGTGAGCGCCGCCGGGGTCGAGCCCGCCGGGTCCCGCCCCGCGGTCAGCCGGAAATAGATGTGGGTGATGCTGGAGCCGTCGGTCCAGTAGACCTCGTCGCCCACCGCGTAGTCGTGCTCGGTCTGGTACTGCTCGGCGGTCTCGTGGCCGGAGCGCGCGAGCAGCTCGCGGATATGGTCCTCGACGGTGTTGCCGGTCGAGGCGTCCGGCACCGCCGTCGTCGTGACGATCTTGTCGGCGACGGCGGCCGGGTTCCTCGGCGACAGCGTGTCGTAGGGCAGCGGGCCGGCGGTGCGTCCGGTCGGGCGGTTGAGTTCCGGCATGTCAGGTCACCACGTAGCTCTGGCCGTTCGCGGTGGCGCCCACGATGGCGTCCGCCGTCCCGAGATAGACCGTGTAGGCGACGCCGCCGATCGTCGCCGCGGCGCCGGCGCGGAAGGCGTTGTCGGCGTTGAAGTTGTTGATAGTCCAGTGCGCCGGCTGGGTATCGCCCCCGGGCGCCCCGAAATAAGGCAGGTAGTCGTTGCCGTCGTCGGGCACGCCGGCGAAGGTCCAGGTGCCGAGCACGCTGGCGGCGGACGAGATCGCGACCTCCTCGCCGGCCCGGTCGTTCAGCGTGATGTCGCCCACGCCGCGGTTCGAGCGGATCACCCCGAAACGGGCCTGCGCCGCCGCCGCCGCGCGCGCCGTGATCCGCGCGTCGTGGTAGGAGACCGGATCGTCGGTCGCCGGCGCCTGGCCCTCCTCGAAGACCTGGAGCTCGATGGTGTAGATGCCCTCGGCCGCAAGCATCACACCGGCCGGGATCCGGAACGTGCCCGTCGAGTGGTGATAATCGGCGCCGGCTATCGTCGCCAGCACCGCCACCGCGCTCGGCCGGTCGCTGCCCCGCGCGCCGGCGTAGCCGACGATGCGCGCGGCCGAGACGTGGCCGGCCTGGGCGATGGCGAGCTCGTAGCCGTACTCGTCGCCCGCGATCGAGCCGGCGGCGGGGGCGGTCTCGCCCGAGGTCAGGTCGAACTGGGTGATCGAGGGATGCAGGGTAGGCTGGGTCGGCCCGGCCACCGGCACCGTGGTCTTGACGTGCTCGACCAGGATGGTGTTGCCGGAGGTCGCGCCGCCGTCATGCGCGCCCACGTCGAAGTAGACCTGGTGTGTGGCCGCGTCGGTGTAGAGCCCGGCCGGAAGATCGGTGTTGGAACGCTGGCGCCGCAGCCGGTCGGCCTTCTTGATCTCGGTCGAATCGTAGAGGTCGAGCGCGGGCACGTTGAAGGTGAACAGCATCACGCCCGTCGACGGCGCGATAATCGGGTTGCCGTCGGCATCGTTGAGCGCGACCTGCTGCGCCTCGCCGGTCAGGCCGAACGTCGCCTCGCCGAGCGAGACCGGGTAGAACACCGGCTCCGCGCCGCCCTGCGGGACGAAGGTGATGCGGAAGTCGTCCGATTGCAGGGTGAACGGAGAACCAGAAAGGTTGCTATTTGCGGACGTGGTAGAGATGTCCGGGTCGGAGCCAGCGTCAATTCGGATCGCCGTATCCTCATCGAGCACCAACAAGGATGACAGCGTGAAGTGCATGTCCTCATTAGACTGAGGAACATTGCGATCGTAGTCTTTGTCCGAGCGGGCCAGTTCCGTTGCGCCATCCGCAGTACGGATACGGAAAACCGGAGCCGGCCTCTCTACCGTACCCCGGATACTGCCCTCGAAGTAGACGCTGTAGACGCCCTTCGCGATGGTTAGTTGGTTCGCCGCGTCCCGCGTGACGATGATCGGGTCGCCGTCGCCGAATGCCACGGTGGGCGCGGTATCGAACGCGTTCAGCCGCGCCCAGGCCCTCGCTCCTACAGCCCTGTCCGCAGTAATCCCGATCCGCTCGGCCCGGCTCGTTGGCAGCTCGACATCCGGGTCCTCGACCTGCTTGGCGAAGCGGTAGAGGCGAAGCGGGGTCGGGTCGATGGCCGTGGAGTTGGCCGAGACGACGAGGTTCCCTTCGTCGGTCCAGGCCAGGAAGATCAATCGCTGGTTGCCGCCCGCCTCGAGGCTCAGCGTGTAGCCGCCGCTCTGTTCCCCCGACGGGACGTTCGAGCCGGCGGCGCGTCCGGTCCTGATGTCGGCCGCGCGGATGACATGGACGTCCGGCGGGTAGCCGGTTGCCAGAACCTGGACCCCGAGCAGGTCGCCGGCCTCGATGTCGCCGCGCGCGATCGCCGTCTCGCCGGAGTTCTCCGCCGTGTACTGGAAGCCCGTCGTGACATCGAAATCGGCCTCGCCGACCAGGCGCTGCCCGAGCGTCCCGCCGTCGCGCTGGCGGACCGCGAGCTCGATGGGGTTGGTTCCGCCGATCCGGGTCATCCGGATGACGTTCTCGGCGTCGATCGTGGCCCCGCTCACCGCGTCCGGGTCGCCGTCCTGGAAGCCGAGGCGATACCAGTAGGTGCGCCAGTCGGTTCCGGCGCCTGGCTCGCTGTTCGCGGTGTTCGCGGGCACGTCGGCGATGGCGACGTAGGACGCGCCGTCGTTGCGCACGATGTTGCCGGTGACATAGGCCGTGGCGGCCGCCCACTGCGCTCCGTCGGTCGCCCCCGCCGCCGCCGCGATCGCCGCGTCGATCAGCGCCAGTATCTGG
>VXPS01000192.1 GCA_009839425.1 Chloroflexota bacterium | reverse complement strand
CGTACGCACGCTTCGCGCCACGACCGCCGGAACCGCGGCGAAGATCGCCCAGCGGTCGGCCGTCGTGGCGCGAAGCGTGCGTACGATGCCGGGCAGCGACGTGTCGGCAATCCGAACGCCAAAGGACTGACGCGCCGCCACCCCGTTTTTCTGCCAGCGAAGGACCCTTGTACCTCCGAAAGCGTCGTCGCCACGTGCCTCCAGCCCGGTGACCGTCGTGGTTAGCGGGCCGGTCTCAACCAGAAGAATCGCGACGTCGGTATTCAGCGCCGGCACCCAATCGAAGGCGACGGTCCCGCCGTCGAGCGCCAATTGGTAGCCGTAGACCATCGTCGTCACACCCGGCTGCAGTCCCGCAAAGACGGCGAAGCCAGGACCGCCGATTACGGCATCGCCGGGCCCGAATCCCGCAACCGGCTGCAGATTGAATGCGCCATCGGGTACGCCGAAACGCAGCGGCGGCGGCGAGCCCGGTTGCTGCACCGGCAGGTAGGCGCGGTTACCGGGTACGTGCACCTCGGCGACTTCGACAACCGAGAGCGTGTCAGCCGTCTGGCGTCTGAGCAGGCGGGTCAGACTCCGGAAGCTAATGCCGGGATCAGTCTCCGTGACGGCGAAGACTTCGATTTCGACCGCGGTGCCCTCGCCAGCCTGGACTTGCAGGACATCGCTGCTGTAGCGCACGCCCTCGACCTCAAGCGAGACGAGATAAGCGAATTCACCGCCCGCAGCCACGTCTGAGAATACGAAGAGGCCATCAGCGCCAACCGTGACCTCGCTCGTCGGCAAGCGATCGGTCTGTCGAAAACCGTCAAGCTGGACGACCAGGCCCGACGGCAAGGCTGCGCCGGGCGTGGCCGGCCGCAGGCGCCCGACGATCTCCCCACTACCCTCGGCCTGAACGCCGGATACGCCGACGACGGACAGGACGACAAGCGCTGCGACAAGTCCGAGCGCACGTCTCATCGCCAGGTGGTTCCCGCGTCGCGGCTGCGAAATACCGAGCCGTCGGCCGCGACCGCGTACAGCGTGCGTCCGGTGATCGCCAGCGCGCGCACGTCCGCTCGCAGGGGAAGCTGCACCCACGACTGCATGCCGTCGACGGACTTGAACACGCCAGCGTCGGTGGCCACGAAGGCGGCGCCCTCGAAGCGCTCGCCGGAGGCCGAACTGTAGGAGTCGCCGGTCTCGGGCTCGTAGACGACGGCCCGAATGGTGATCGTGGGCAGGACGCCGTTGACGAAGCCATTGGCGCCGCGCCAGCCGCCGCTGCTCTCGGAGGCAAGCACGCCTTCCGCGCCCGTGGCTGCCAGCAGGAAGGGCGTCCCGAAGTCGACGACGGCCAGACCCGTCAGGCTGCTTGGGGCGTCGGCGGGGCCTCGCTCCCAGCTGCGGCCCGAGTCGTTGCTGACGAATATGGATCCGGCCTCATTGACGCCGGCCAGTCCCTGGTTTCGCGATCCAACGGCAAGTCGCCGTAATGCCGGAAAGCCGGACTCACGACCCCAGGTCGCGCCCTGATCCCGACTTGACCACACGCCGTCACCGGCGAGCACGTAGAGCGTGTCGGATCCAGCCGCCGCGCCCTCGGCATCCGCAGGACCCTCGGCTGGTGACCAGGTCCGTCCGCCGTCACGGCTGAGCTGCGCACCCGTGGCGTGGCCGACGAGCAGCAGGTCGACATTGCCGGAGGCTACCGCCGCTCCAGAGATTGCCGCGACGCCGACGTTGCCCACAGGCTCCTGCTCGGCGGCCGCGGACCGAGCTCCGACGGTGATCACGACGACCAACGCCCCGAGCAGTGTCACCAACGCGACGCTGGGCGCGACCCACGCCAGGGTCCGCGCACGCGTGGGTGTCCGAGCCGGGGCCGGAACCGTGTCAGGCGCCGCATCTCCGACGAGGGCCTCCACGGCAGCGTCAAGGCGCCGGCGCCGCTGGTCGCGGTCGTGCAGTCGCTGCGCGGTGTCGCGCCGGACGTCGCCGCTGACCCGCGCGAAGTCCGCCTCGCCGATAGCGCCCCGATCACGCTCGGCCTGTAAGTCATCCAGCATTCGCAGCCCGCGTTCGACGGCCAGGTCGTCTTCCGTTCCGATCGAGTCGCCGCGTTCAAGCGATCGACGTAGCAATGGCGCAACGATCCAGGCCAGTCCGGCAAGGGCGATCAGGAGGACTGCCAGGCTGAGTAGTGGCGCCGTCACGCTGGTGGTGGCGAGTCTCGTCCCGCCTGGCGCAGGTCGTCCACCTGCCGCTCGTAGGCCTCCAAGTTTGCGTCGGTCGCCGCGACTCCGGGTTGCCGTCCCCGAGCGAAGACCCAGACCAACAGCAGGATGCCGAGACCGAGAATGACGACCGGACCGATCCAGACGCCCAGGGCCAGACCCTCTCGCGGCGGTTCGCGCAAGACCGCAAGGCCGTAACGATCCGCAAAGAAGTCCATGATTTGCGTTTCCGACTCGCCGGACTGGAGCTTGATGAGGATGATTTCACGCATCTGGGCGGCGAGTTGGGCGTTGGACTCGCGCACGGACTGCCCCTGGCAGACGGGACAGTCAAGCCGCTCGGCAATCGACCACATGCGCTTGCGCGTGGCCAGGTCCGGCTCGTCGTCCGCGTGGGCCGGCAGCGCCAGGACCGTGGCCGCCAGCAGGGCCAGAAGCAGGCTCGCGCGAAACCGATTCACAACGCGGCCGGCTGCGCAGCGGCATCCGGAAACGCCGCCGGTTCCCGACGCTCGGCCGGCCAGGCGATCACGAGGATGCCAACGAAGTAGACGATTCCGCCGATCCACAGCAGGACGACCAATGGGTTGATCAGCAACCGAAGGGTGGCCGACGCACCGCTCTGGTCCCATGAGCTCAGCAATACGTACACGTCGTCCAGGTGCGGCAGGGTCGTGCTGACCGCCACGTCGGCCGTGGGCTGATTCTCCCAGCCGGCGTGGATGCGACGGGAGGGGGACAGGCTGTCAATGAGGGCGCCGTCTCGAAAGACCTCCACCTCGGCGACGACCGTGTTCAGGCCCGGCTGGACGCTGCTTCGGAGGCCTTGAAAGACGACGTCGTATGAGCCGAGGCTGACGGCCTCGCCACGCTCCACGGTTGCGGCGGTTTCCTGGCTGAAGGCGGCGGAGGCGATGATTCCGAGGGCCAGGATGGCGATGCCCAGGTGCACGAGATAGCTGCCCAGGCGCCGCCGATTGCCGACCATGATGGGGTACGGGCCGGATGTCGCCTCGCGCCGTCGGGCGAGGCCGGCGCGCAGGCTGCGGACGTACTCCAGTGCAACGCCCACCGCGACAGCCGCCGTGAGTCCGATGGCAATGATTGGCAGGCCGTCGCGCATGCCGAGGACCGCCAGCAGCACCGAAACAACGACCAACGTGGCGATTGGCCAGCGCGTGGCTCGCCAGGCGGCTCGCAGGGACGTGCGGCGCCAGGCCAGCAGCGGCCAGACGGCCAGCAGCCCGAGCGTTGCGACCAGCAACGGCACGTTGACCTGGGTGTAGAAGGGCGGTCCCACCGCGATGCGGGCGCCTTGCACGATTTCCGTGATCAGCGGGAATACCGTGCCCCAGAACGTCGCCGCGGCAATGGCCAGCATCAGCAGGTTGTTGATCAGAAAGCCCGCCTCTTTCGAGGCGATGTCGGTGATCGGTTCGTCCGACCGGATGAGCGGCAGGCGGTAGATGAAGAGCGCGGCCGAGAGGATCAGGAGCGCGCCGACGAAGACGAAAAAGATCGGGCCAACATCGGACAAGGCGAAGTTGTGCACCGACGACAGGATGCCGCTACGAACCACGAACGTACCGAAGATGGCCAGCGCGTAGGTCACGAGCACCAGGCCAATGGCCCAGGCCCGCAGCTGACCGCGACGTTCCTGCGCCAACGCGGAGTGCAGGTAGGCCGTGGCAACCAGCCAGGGCAGCAGGGCGACGTTTTCCACGGGATCCCAGCCCCAGTAGCCGCCCCAGCCCAGCACGCGGTAGGCCCACCAGGCGCCCAGCAGCAGCCCGGCGCTCTGGATGGCCCAGGCCAGCAGCATCCAGTTGCGCATTTCGCGCAGCCACGGTTGCGTGACACGCCCGGCGGTGAGCAACCCGACCGCGAAGGCGAAGGGGAGTCCGAAGCTCATGTAGCCGGAGAGCAGCAACGGGGGATGGATTTGCATGCCGCTATCCCAGAGCAGCGGATTGAGCCCGCGACCCTCGGCCGGCGCCGCCACCAGGCGCGAGAACGGCGACGAGGTGAAAACCAACACGCCCAGAAAGAAGAGCTGCAGACCGCTAAGCACGGCGATTCCGTGCGGGCCAACTACGCCATCCGCGGTCAACATGCGGCGGGTGGCGACGGCCGCGAAGAGGCTCATGGACCAGGTCCAGAAGAGCAGCGAGCCTTCTTGGCCGCCCCACAGGGCGGCGATGGTGAGGCCGGTCGGCATGGCCGAACTGGAGTGGTCGGCCACGAACTGAATCGAGAAATCGCGCGCCAGGAAGCCGGCCGCCAGGCCCGCGACCACGACCGTCAGCACGGCGGCCTGGACCGACGCCGCGTTGGCGGCGCTGCGGCTCAGTTCCGGGGTGCGCCGTAGGGCGCCGGCGAGTCCAAGCAGCACTTGCAGCACGGCCACGCCAAAGGCAATGCCGAGTCCCAGCCGGCCGGCATCGACGAGATCAGGCATTCGAAGGGCGCCCTATCGGCGTGGTCGGAAGACAGTTCGCGCCGTGCGCGTCAGTGGCTCTACGCTTCCCGCCCTGCCTGCGGCGTGTCGAGCTGACCGCGCAGATCATGCAACTCGTCGCGCACGCTGCGCACACGGCCGGTGACGTAGACCAGGTAGCCAAATATCCCAAGCCATACGGCGCTGAAGCCGATGAAGAGGTACAGCAGATCGCTCATGCGGACTCCTCGTTTCGCTCGTACAGTCGCTCGCGCAGGCTTCCCAGTTCGGCAACCGCGAGTTCAAGCTGCATGCGCTGTCGCAGCAGCACGACGTAGAAGACGGTGAAGGCGGCCACCGACACCAGCAGCGTCGTCAGCATCTCGGGCGGCATACCGCCGCCCGGATTGGTGACCGAGGGCGTGGGGTGCAGGCTGCGCCACCACTCCACCGAGAACCAGACGATTGGCACGCTGACCACGCCAACAATGCCGACCACGGACGACATTCGCTGGCGGGCGTTCGGGTCGTCGATGTACGAGCGCAGCGCCAGGTAACTCACGTAGATGAACCACATGATCAGGGTGGTCGTCAGGCGCGGATCCCACTGCCACCACACGCCCCAGACGCTGCGGCCCCAGATCGACCCGGTAACCAGGCACAGCGTGGTGAACAACACGCCAATTTCGGCGGAGGCGTGGGCGAGGCGATCCCAGCGGGACTTTCCGCGAACGAGGAACATCACGCTGCCAACGGCCACCACGCCGAAGGCAGCGAAGGCCAGCCAGGCGCTGGGCACATGCACGAAGAGCAGCCGGTATATCTCGGCCTGCACGCGCTCCGCCGGCGCGAAGACGAAGGCCATGAAGAGCGCCAGGCCCATGCTCAGCAAGAGCGCGGCGTAGAGGACCGCGTTTGCCGGTTCGCGCAATGCCGCCAGCCGCCGCGGTCGGGGCAACTCGGTCGTTTGAGCTTGTCGCATGTCGTCCTTCCGTTAGGCGCGGGCGGCCTGTGGATACAGGACAGTCCCGAGAGTCAAGAATACGACCGCGACAACGGCCAGCAACCCGAACCAGGCACCCTGCTGGCCGGCCGGTGTGACTTCCAGTGCCCCAAGCGTGATACCCACGCCGGCCAGCAGCACAGGGACCGCCGGGGGGATGGCGAGCAGCGGCATCAGCATCTCGCGCGCGCGGGCGTTCACGACCAGGGAACTCTGCAGGGCAAGGATGGCGCTGATCGCCGCCGCCGCCAGGAGGACGGCTCCGATGGTGGATGCCTGAAAGAGCGACACGTTCAATAGCAGGCTCAGGAATATCAGCTGCGCGACGCCCACGAAGGCCGTCTCGATTGCCAGCAGCGCAAATTTGGCGAGGTAGATCCCGCTCGGGTCGACGGGCGCGACCAACAGACCGTCCAGCGTTCCTCGCTCGAACTCGGTCGTGAAGAGGCGGGTGCCGGCCAGCGTGGCGGCCAGCAGCACGCTGATCCAAAGAACTCCGACGGCCACGGCCGCGACTTCAGACCCGAGGGCGGCTATGAAGGCCATGTCGAAGACGACGGCGGCGAGCAGGGTAAACATGAGCAACGTCGGCACCTGCTCCCGCGCGCGCCACTCGACGCGCGCGTCCTTGGCGATCATGGCCCGGACGGCGCGCGCGAAGCCGGGCGGGCGTGGTAGGGGGAGCGCCTGAAGGGGTGGCGGTTTCGGCGCCGGCGCCTCGCGCGGATCCTCGGTCAGGCGGCCGGCAGCCAGTCGAACGACGCGAGCGCCCAGCGCCTCGGCCACCCGCTCGTCGTGTGTGCTGAAGAGCACGGCCGCGCGGGGCGCCAGCGCGTCAATCATCACGGGTAAGTCGTCTACGCCTGCGGCGTCCAGGCTGGCATCGGGCTCGTCCAGAAGCACGACGTCCGGTTCCGGCAGCAAGGCAAGCGCGAGACCAAGGCGCTGCTGCATGCCGCGGGAGTAGTCGCGCACCAGGCGATTGGCATCGGCCGCAAGTCCCACCACCTCTAGTGCGGCCTCGATGCGCGCGGCGTCAGTGGTGCCATGCAGCCGCGCAGCGAAGGCGAGGTTCTCGCGGGCGCTCAGATGCGGGTAGAGGGAGGGTCGATGTCCCAGAAAGCCGAGGCCGGCGCGTGCGGCCGGCTCGTCAGGGCCTCGGCTGCCTCGCAAGCTGACGTGGCCGCGCCTGGGGCGAATCAAACCTGCGAGCGCTCGGATCAACGTGGTCTTGCCGGCGCCGTTGGGCCCGACGACGGCCAGGCGTTCGCCGGGCGCCAGCGCCAACGATAGGCCGCGAAGGACATTGCGTTGACCCAGCCGTACCACCAGGTCGTCCGCGGCGATGGCCGGCGTCGCCTGTGAGAGTCGCGAAGCGTCGAACGCGGGGCTCTCGACTTTGGTTGCCCCTACTGTGCTGGGATTTCGCGTGGCTCGAACTCAGGCCCGTGCTTGACGATCAGGGAGCGGGCGCGGAACGCGCCGCTCGGTTCGAGCTGGCCCTCGACGATGACTTCCTGATAGCGGTCTTCGCTGGAGTACCCAAAGAGATCGGGCGGCGTGCCGCGGTATTCCACGGGCAATCGCCCCGAATCGTCTTGCAAGTCGAAACTGATGAGGTTGCTGTCGGTCGCTGACTGGATCGACCCGTCGGCGACGATGCCGTTGACGCGAATCAGCCGGTAGTAGGCCTCGGATCCCATGCCGCGTACTTCGCCGACCGTGTGGTAGTAGACGGTGGCTCCCTGGGTGCCGGTCCAGACCAGGAAGCCCACGGCGGCGATCAGCGCGGCCGCCAGCAGCAGGAGCTTCGTTGGCAGCCGGGGGCGGGTTGAAGTCGTGGTCGTCGCGTTCATCGTCTCCGAGTCCAGCCTAGCCGACACTCCGGAAGCTGAGTTCGGCCATCTCGTTGAGGATGAGCGACAGCAGGTAGATCGCAAGTCCAAGCCCAACGATCAAGGCCGTGCGACTCTGCCACCAGGGCCGGCGGTCCGGGGTCGCAGGCTGGGGATTCGCGGAACGGCGGCCGGGCACCGCCAGTCGGAACATGGCCAGCGCAAGCAGCAACTTGCTCGCCAGCACCGCAACGTAGGCCGCGTCGATCGACTGCTCCGCGAGGCGATTGAAGGTCAGCAACACGCCCGTCACCACAAATACGGCGAATCCAGTGCCGACCAGACGCCCCACCGTGCGTCCTAACACCGCACCGGAAATCCCCGCCAGCGGAGCCGTGTTCGGAGCGGCGCGGGCGGCCAACACCACTATTCCGCCGCCGACCCAGAGCGCCGCCGCCAGGACGTGGATGAAGCGCAGCACGACCAGCAAGGCGACCGGGCTCTCGGCCATGGGACCGCTTCCGCTCAGGCGTCAGGCGCCGGCGACTCCTGGATCGACCGAATGTAGTTGACGAGCGACCAGCGCTGCTCGGCCGTGAGCAACGAACTGAACGACGGCATGCGGTTGACGCCGTTGGTGATCGTCCAGAACAGGGCGCCGTCCTGCTGGTCCGCCAGCTCCGCGCGGCGCAGCGACGGCGGGGCCTTCTCCTGGTACTGCTCGAACTGCCTGGCCACGTAGCTGTCGCCGTCGGCGTTGGCCCCGTGGCACATGGCGCAGTTGGTTTCAAAGACCGCACGGGCGGCGTCGATCGACTCGCCCGTGAACGGCACCGGGTTCTCTTTCGCGATCATGGCCACGAAGTCCGTCACGGGCAGTTCGCCGCCGATCGTCGGAATCGATCCCTCAGGCGCGCCGGGGTGCGACGGCTCCTGGGTCCGGTAGGACTGCTGGTAGTGCATCTCCGGGAACAGGTCCAGCGGGTACGCACCGGTTTCGCAGCCGACCAATGTCAATGCCGCCACCAGCCCTATGGCGAGGGCGGCGACGTTGCGGGGTCGCAAGCGGAGTTTCGTCACGTGGTTCCCGGCGCGTGCATCAGGCTGCCCTCCTTGGAGAGCAGGTCGATGGGAGAAGCTTCTTCCAGCGCGATCTGGGCGTCCGGCAGCCGGCGCTCTCGCGCCATGACGGAAATGCCGATGTAGCCCTCGGAGATGCGGTCGTCGTACAGACCGACGCCGTCGGGCAGGCGCGATTCGAACAGCACGCCGAGGACGGTGAAGAGCACGGCGCCCAAGAGCGTGCCTTCATAGAGGATCTGGATGATTGCTGGAACCGCCACGATGGGCTTGCCGCCGGTGATGATCGGCAGGGAGACCTGCGCGCCGACGATCCAGGCGATGCCGACGGCCATGCCGCACGCGGCGCCGGCGAACGGGAAGGCGAAGAGCCGATGCTTGGTGTGGCCCTCGCCGAAGGCGCCTTCCGGATAGGGCGTGCTGCTGAGGATTTCGATGTCGTTGTCGTCGAATCCGGCGCTGTGCAGGCGCTCAACGGCGTCGGCCGCCTGGTCTGGCTCTTCGTATAGCGCCAGGAGTTCGCGTTTGGCTTGGGACTGCATTGCCATAGACCTCACTCCCGCATGGCGGCCGGCACGTTGGCCCGACCGACTCGAATGCGGTCGGCCAGGATCTGGCCTTCCTTGATATCCGCGGCCGGCATGATCGGCAGCAGTTTCGAGAACGTCAGGAATCCGAGAATCACCAAAGCAAACGAGGCGGCCACGAGGATGAACTCGGATAACGAGGGGGCGTAGTCGCCGTACGTGAAGGTGAGCCCGCTCTTCCGCTCCAGCGCGGGCACGACCACCATGTAGCGCTCCAGCCACATGCCGACGTTGACCAGGATGGTCGTGACGAACATCCAGAAGAAGTTCCGGCGGATGGCGCGGAACATCCACATCGGCACCGGGATGATGTAGGCGCAGATGATGAAGGTGATGGCGATCACCACCCACGGCGGTTCGACCAGTCGCCGCTGCCAGGTGTCGACTTCCGCGGGTTCCGTGCCGTAGAGGCCGAAGAAGAAGTCCAGCAGGAAGAAGAACAGCCAGACCGTGGCCACCACGATCAGCAGACGCGCCAGCGAGTCGATGTGGTCGCGGGTAATGAACCGCTTCAACCCGAAGGCGTAGCGCATCACGATCATGACGGTGACGACCGCCGACACACCGGAGTGCACGGCCCCGATAACGAAGTAGGGAGCGAAGATGGTGTTGTGCCAGCCAGGCACGGACGTGACCGCGAAGTCCCAGGACACGATGGAGTGCACCGAGACGAAGATCGGCAGGATGATCGCCGAGAGCAACAGGCCGGCCACGGTCTGGATTCGCCACTGACGGGTGGTACCGCGGAAGCCCATCGCAAGTACGCCGTAAATCGCGCGGCTGACGGGGTTGGGGGCGCGGTCGCGGGCCAGGGCCAGGTCGGGCAGGAGCGCGACGTAGACGAACAGGATTGTCGACGTCAGGTAGGTGAAGATGGCCGACGGGTCCCAGACCAGCGGCGAGCGCGGGTTGGGCCAGGCGCCACGGTTCCAGTCGTACGGGAACGTCCAGTACATCGTGCGCCAGGGGCGGCCGGAGTGGATCAGCGGGAACTGCACGGCCGTCAGCAGCGAGAAGATCGTCAGGACCTCGGCGGCGCGCGTCACCGGCCGCCGCCATTCCGCCTGGGTGAGTCGCAGGATGGCGGAGACCATGATTCCGGCGTGACTGACCCCGATCCAGAACACGAAGTTCACGATCAGGAAGCCCCAGTACACCGGGTGCGAGTAGCCCAGGAACTGCAGGCCGCACATCAGCATCAGGATGACGACCCAGAACGCTGCAACGAGCAGGCCGTTGAGCGCCCCGCCTACGGCAAAGAACCAGGCCGGCCAGGCGAAGACGAAGTCGAGCAGCTCGCGGTTCGAGGTTTTGGTGTCGGCGACGACCGGTTCTTGCATCAGTCCGGCTTCCCGATCACGAGGACGTGCGTCTTCATGAACGTCCGCTCTTTACGCAGCATTGAACCCTGGCGCATCTCCCAGCCGTTGAGCACCGGAATGCGGGACGCCGCATAGACGAAGACTGCGAACATCAGGCCGATGAAGCCGATTATGAACAGGATGTCGAGCGCGTTCGGCCAATAGGGCGCGGGCAACTCATGCATGGCGTGGCCGAAGGGTGAGGGGTTCGCCATGGGCGCGACGAAGAATCGGATTCGGTCAAACAGGATGCCCACCACAATGAGTGCCGAAACCCCGGCGATCAGCGACAGTGACTGGCGGACCTTGTTGAAGATGAGCAAGCCCAGGGGCAGCGCAAACATCAGCACCGCCGTGAGCACGAAGGGCAGGATGTAGGTGATGGCCACGGTGACCTGCATTGCCGCGACCTCGCTCGGGAGGCGGGCATACCAGATCAGCAGGAAGTCGGACCAGAAGAAGTAGAACCACATCAGCGTGGCGGCCACCAGGATCTTCCCAAGCGCCGACGCTTGCTCATCGCCGACAAAGCGTCCGGCTTCCGGCGAAAACCGGCGCATCAGCGCCGCCGTCAGGAGGGTGATGGCGATGCCGGCCTGGATGCCCGTCACGGCGCTGTACACGGGAAAGATTCCCGACCGCCAGCCTGGCAACAGGCTCTGGCCCAGGTCGGTCGTTAGCAGCATGTGCACGAACGCGTAGCCCATCAGGTAGAAGGCGCCGAGCGTCAGGTTGGCGGCGCGCAGGACCTTCCACTGCCGCGCTGTCCCCGACCAGTTCAGGTAGAGCAGCCGCTGCCAGCGGCCCATGGCGCGCACGCGGCTGGGCGGGCCGGCGAGGTCGGGCACGGCGGAGAACCAGAGCAATGCCATGCCGGTCAGCAGCAGAATCGCCAGCGCCAGGGCGTCGGTCAGGAACGGAGCGCCGGCGCTGAATCCGAACCAGAGATTCGAGCGCCCTTCCAGCGGTGGCAGCGAGGCCATGATCGGAATCAAGAGGACAAAGCTCAGCAACGATGGCACCGCGTACAGCGCGGCCACCCGTCGCAGCGGCAGCGCCCAGTACCCCTTGGCCATCCGCGAGGCGTAGGCGATCAGCGGCGCCGCGGTCGCGGTGGACAGGATGAACATCAAGACCACGGTCGGGTATGCCCATTCGGCGCGGTCGCCCCAGGCGGTAATCAGCTTGACCACGTACATCACGATTCCCAACAGGCCGAGCGCCGCCAGCAAAGCAATCCCCGCTTGATTCAGCGAGATGTTCAGCGCCTGCGGCCGGTAGGGCGGTCGCAGCGAGAGCTTCAGGCCGGCGGCTTCGGGAGCGATCATGCGTGCGCCCCGGCGTGCGCGTGCTCGTCTTCGTGAATCTCGGCGTGCGGGTCAACCTTCTTCAGGTAGATGACTCCCGGGTCGGTCCCGAAGTGCTCCAGCAGCGTGTAGCTGCGGTCGGCCTCGGCCTCCGCGAGCTTCGCGGGCAGGCTCTCAGGATTGTTGAGGTCGGCAAACACCAGCGCGCTGGTGGGGCACGACTGGGCGCAGGCCGGCTGAACTTCACCGGGACGAATCTCCCGTCCCTCGGTGCCCGCCGTCACGTGCGCCCGGTTGATCCGCTGCACGCAGAAGGTGCACTTCTCGATGATGCCCTTCGTCCGTACCGTCACGTCCGGATTGAGCTGGTTGTTCATCGGATCCGGCCATTCCGGATTCCAGAAGTTGAAGTAGCGGACCGAGTACGGGCACCCGTTCGCGCAGAACCGCGTGCCGATGCAGCGGTTGTAGACCTGGACGTTCAGTC
>VXPS01000009.1 GCA_009839425.1 Chloroflexota bacterium | reverse complement strand
CCACCTCCTCCTCCCCGTAATCACGCCCGGCTAGAAGGTGGCCTATGCATGACGCCCTTCCCCCTCGCAGGAACTGCGACTCTTCACCCTCTCCGAGGGGAGAGGCAGATTCCGGCGTCTTCGCCGGAAATGGGTGAGGGGTCCCCCGGGCAGCCAGCCTCGGGTTACGCAGATGTCTCTAGTCAGACAAACCTGCTCGCAAGTCCGTCGTCAATCGCCGCCAAATAGCTCCCGTAAAGCTCCTTCCGAAGCCTCAACCATCGGCGGCCGATGCGGTGGCTGCCCGCCCTTCAAGCCCGTTTCCGAAAGTACCACCACCACCGAAGCATCAGACCCAATCGCCCCGCTCTCAGCCAACCGTTCCAGCGCCGGCAACACCACACTCGCCGTTGGCCCGGCCCAGACTCCTTCGTTCCGCGCCAGCCACGTCTGCCACGCCGCAACCTCGTCATCCTCAACAGCCGCGCCCAGCCCTCGGACTTGACGCAGCTTCTTCAGCGCCTGCCGTCCCTTTGCCCCCATGTCGCCCACCAGCACTCCGCCGGCAATCGACTCGCCGGCCTCAACTGATTCGTACTCACCGCCGCCTTCAAACGCCCGCACAACGCTGGCCGACGCACTGCTCTGCGCCACGACCGGCAGCGGCGCAAAGTCGGTGAATCCGCCGTACGCGTATTGCTCGAACCCTCGCGTCGCAGCCAGGAACAGGTCCCCGGCGCCCAACGGATACACAACAACGTCCGGCGAACGCTCCCCGAGCTGCTCGACGATTTCGAACGCCAGCGTCTTCTGCCCTTCGCTGTTGTACGGGTTCGGGCTCGATCCGGCGTCGAACGCCAGGTATTCGTCAAAGACGGGCTGGATAGCCGCCGCCATCGCGTCGTACGCCTCGCCATAGACATACATATCGGCAGTCCCGGCCGCCATGTGGTCGAGCTGGTTCTCGCTCGCATACGCCGCGCTGAACACATGAGCCCGCAGCCCCGCCCGCGCCGCGTAGTTGGCGATCGACGACCCCATGTTTCCGCTGCTCACACAGCCCACGCGCCGGAATCCAAAGTTCAGCGCCGCCGCAATCGCCGTCACCGACGAGCGGTCCTTCATGCTGCCCGTCGGGTTCACGCCTTCCAGCTTCAGGCGCACGTCACGCAAGCCAAGCCGGTCCGCCAGCCGCCTGGCTGGCCGGAGCGGCGACATCCCCTCGCCAAGCGTCACGCGATGGTCGAGCGCCGTCGGCGGCAGCAGCCGGTCCCAGCGCCAGATACCGCCGCCGGGGCCATTCCCAATGCCCAACTTCGCGGCCATGTCGAGGTCGTACTCAACGACAAGCAGCCCAGGGCACCTTGGGCACCCGCGCACGTAGTCCAGCGCAAACCCGAGCCCGCAGTCGATGCACCGCAGCCCCACCGCGGCCGAGCGCTCTGCGTCGTCAGTCCAGGTCACCTATGCGCCTTCGAGCACCGCCAGATCGGCGGCTGATGAACACCGGTGTGTCCGGGCTAGCTGGCCGTCACCCGCGCGTGAATCGCCTCCACCGCCGCATGCGCGGCCAGCGCGGCCCCCTCCTGCCAGCCGGGCAGCGCCGTGGCCTGGTCCCCGGCGAAGTAGATCGCACCGTCAGGCTTCAGCAGCTCGGGCGGCGCCGCATAGTTCCGCGGCCAGCCGCCCTTCTGGAACGGGACGTTCAACCAGGCCCGGCTTACGCCTGACTCGATCTCGTCCGTGTAGCCCGGGTGAATCTGTTCGCCCTCCGCCATCGCGGTTCGCAGCCGTTCCGGCGGCGTCATCCCGGTGAAGCGCAGACCCTGCCCCGGCTTGTCGTCCCAGATGTACGCGCCCATGATGACGCCCTTGCTCCGGTGATAGCCGTTCGACGGATACCAGATCTGCGTGATGTCCTGATCCGTCCACGAGATCCCGCCGTAGATGGCGTGATCGTCTTCCCAGAACCGCCGCCGAGCCTGGAACCCGATCTTCACTGCGTGCTCAAACTCGATTGACTCAATTGCCGCCTGCGTCTCGGGTGCGAAGTCGTTGGGAATGTCCTTCAGCACCGGCGCCGGAATCGTGCAAATCGCACAGTCCGCCTCGATCGCCTCCTGCAGGTTGCGGCGCTGGTTCACGTAAACAATGCGAACGCCCTCGGGCGTCTTGCGAATCTCCTCCACAACGCTCTGGAACTGGATCAGATGTCCCACGCGCGCCCGAAAAGCCTTCGCAATCGCGTCCATCCCGCCAACCGGCTGAAAGAGCGTGGGGTTCTGGTTAAGGAACTGGCTGAAGTGCAGCTTGTACTGCCAGAAGTCGGATTTCAGCAGCTCGCTGAAGTCCAGCGGATCGTTCACATCGCCTGGCGCGATCCCGGCATGGACCTGCTCGCCCTGGTAGCCGCTGCGGTTTGACCCGGCGTACAGGTAGTCGGGGTCCAGCCCGCCAAACGAGGTGAGCATCGACAACACCCGCTCCTTGTCGTCACCCGTCAAGTCCTCGTCAAGCGCATTTCGATTGACGGCCTTCGCGAGAAGTTCAGCGACGTATCCGCGCAGGTCCGTCATCACCTGCCGACCCGTGACCGGCTTCCCACCAAAGGCTTCCGCGTTGTGGAACAAGGCGCCGCGGTTGTCGTTGGTGAAGACCTCCAGCTCGACCCCAAACTCCTTGCAGTAGCCCAGGATGACCCGGTGGTGATAGGGAATCCGAGCCGGCCCCATGTTGGCGTAGAGATGATCCTCCTGGTCGAAGTCGACCCACTGCCGGTTGTCGGCTTCCCGAATCACGTCCCCGCCTCGCACCGTCAGGTTTCGTCCGCCGGCGCGGCCGGTCGCTTCCAGAATCGTGCAGTGATATCCGGCTTTCGAGAGCTCGTACGCCGCAGTCATCCCGGAAATCCCGGCGCCCAGGATTACCACGCGCTTCCCATAGCCCGACCCAAGCGGAAGCTCGGGCGCCGCCGCCTGCGCCAAAACCGGCCCAAGCAGGCCCATCGCGCTCATCGTGTGGTACGCCGCGCCCACCCCGGCAACCGCGCCGATGGATCGCAGGAAATCTCGCTTGGTCATCCCCATTGATGCGCCCTCTCTCGTTTGTTCTCTTAACATAATTCCTTAAGTGCACGCGGTCAGTCGCAATGTTGGATCGCTTTGCCGATCTTCACCTGCTATCGCTCGTTCGGCCGCGTCCCAGCGATGCTCAACCCGCCGTCCACTACCAGTTGCTGTCCTGTCACATACGAAGACTCGTCGCTCGCCAGGAACAACACTGCGGTGGCGATGTCCTCCGCCTCACCGATTCGCTGCAGCGGAATCCGTGACGCTGACTCATCGATCAACGCCTGGATGTCCGGCACGGCCGCAACCTCCGCTCGCCACATCGGCGTGTCGATCCCGCCCGGCAGCACCGCGTTCACCCGGATGCCGTGGCACCCGTAGTCAACCGCCATCTGCCGCGTCAGCCCCAGCATTCCTGCCTTGGCCGATGCATACGCTGAGTACGTGTCGAATCCCATGATCCCCTGCACCGACGACGTATTGATGATCGATCCGCCGCCCTGCGCCTGCATGATCGGGGCCGCCACGTGGCATCCCCGGTAGACACTCAGCAGGTTGATGTTCAGGCACTCCAGGAAATGCTCCTCGCTGGCTTCGCCGATCAGCGCGTGGAAGTTCACGCCTACGTTGTTGTGCAGCACGTCCAGCCGTCCCCAACGGTCCGTCGCGGTCTCGATGGCCCGCCGCACGTCGTCCATCTCCCGCACGTCGGCAGTCACGCCAACGGCCTCTCCGCCCGCTCGCTCGATATCCGCCGCGTGCGCGGCTACGGCTTCGCCCATGTAATCGGCCAGCACAACACAAGCACCCTCACGCGCAAAGAGCCGCGCCGTTGCCTCGCCGATCCCACCGGCCGCTCCCGTTACTACCGCGACCTTGCCGGTCAGGCGTCCTCCGCTCATGCCAGTCGGTAGAAGTCCCGCGCGTTGCCGCCCAGCACCGCCGAGCGCTCGCTCGCGCTCAACCGGTCCAACGCGCCAGTTACCGTCTCAAACGTGTCCTCGTACCCCGCCGCCAGCAACGCCACCGGCCAGTCGCTCCCCCAGATCAGCCGGCTGATCGGAAAGTTGTCCAGCACGGGGTCCACCGCCGCTCGAATGGTGTCGGTCGTCGGCGACGTCGGGCACTCCACCAGCAGCCCCGAGATCTTGATCCGCAGGTGTTCGTGCGGCGCCAATTCCAGGAACCGCTCTTGCCACACCGCCATCTCCGGCGTCTCGAACGGCGGCTTTGCCAGGTGATCCACGATCAGCCGTCCGCCCTCGTTCTCGCCCGCAATCCGCGGCACGTGCGGCAGATGCGGAGTCTTCACCAGCAACTCCACCACGTGTCCGCGCTTCAGCACGGTGCCGATGCCGCGCCGCACATCGTCACGTGCCAGCCAGTCCGCATCTGCCTGGTCCTCGGCTCCGGCGCGGATGCCCCGAAACCATGGGCTCGTCGCTAGCTCGTCGATCCGGTCGCCCACATCGGGTGCCTGCAGGTCTACCCACGCGATCACGCCGGCCACGTAGTCGTACGTCTCCGCCATTTCCAGATACGCCAGCTGATCCTTCCACGCGTGCGACGCTTGCACGATCACCGACTGCGTCACCCCCACCGCGTCCATGTGCGGCTTCAGGTCCGGCGGCAGATAGTCCTTGCCCAGTACCGGATGCGATGGATCGTCCAGCCAGTACAGGTCGTCGGTTCCCACCTGCCAGTAATGGTTATGCGTGTCGACTACGGATGGCTGCTCAGACGCCATAAGGAACTCGGTGAACTAGCCAAGCGCCAGAGGCTAGCAGCGCCCCGCCGGTCACGCGCCCGAGCCCTCGTCGTCGTGAATCTCCTCACCGCAATGCGGGCAAATCCGAGCCTCGGGCTCGCCGGCCCGCCGGCGGTCCAGTTCCTCCACGAAGGCCGACCCCAAGATGCCCGCCGGCAGCGCAAACAGACCGATTCCCAGAAGCGCCACCACCGCGCCGAAACCGCGCCCCAGCGGCGTAACTGGAAACAGGTCGCCATACCCCACCGTGGTTAACGTCACCATCCCCCACCACATGGCCGCCGGGATGCTCGAGAATCCTTCCGGCTGCGCCTCTCGTTCCGCGAGATACATCAAGGACGACGCGAACAGCAGGAGCACAAACCCCACGAACAAAGTCGAAATCAGGGAATCGCGCCGGCTCCTCAGCACCTCGCCGATGATTGACATGGATTCCGAATACCGCGTCAGTTTCATCAACCGCAACAGTCGCAGCACGCGCGCGAAGCGCAGATCCTGGCCCACGTAGAACGGCAGGATCGCCAGCAGGTCCACCAGGATCAGCGGCTGCACGGCAAACCGCAGCCGGCCCGTCACCGGGTGCGCAAAGTCGGGGTCTTCCGTACACGACCACACGCGCAGCACGTACTCGAAGGTAAAGACCGCCACCGTGACAACCTCGATGACGGCGAAGGCTCCGGCGGCGGCCTGGCGGATCGGCTCGATCGTTTCCAGCACGATTCCGAACGCCGTGAGTCCGATCAGAACAAAGATGGTCTGGTCGAAGATCCGGCTCGCCCGGCCGCCGTCCTCCGGGCTGTTGACGATCTGGTGCGCGCGCCGCTTGGCTCGGCTGTACATCGCTGCTTAGCTCAGTCAGTCCAGGCGTGAGCCTCGGCAACCCTCGGCGTCACGCCCACCGCATACAGGATCCGCTCAGCCAGCGCGTCCACAATTGCCTCGACCGAATCCGGACGCAAGTAAAACGCCGGGTCCGGCGGCAGGATCACAGCCCCCGCCTCGGCCAGCGTCGTCAGGTTTCGCAGGTGAATCAGCGAGAGCGGCGTTTCCCGCGACACCACCACCAGTCGCCGCTTTTCCTTCAGCGTCACGTCTGCCGCCCGGTGCAGCAGGTTCTGACCAGCCCCCGACGCAATGGCCCCCACCGTCGCCATGCTGCACGGCACGATCGCCATTCCGCGGGTCGGGTACGACCCGCTGGAAATCGGCGCGGCCACATCTTGCGGCCGGTGCACCGTCACCCGGCCCTGGGCCGACCAGCGCGTTGCCGCGTCCGAGAATCGCTCGTCGGTCTCCTGGTGCCACATCAGCGCCCCGTAGTCGCTGCACACGACCTCCAGCGGAATGTCCAGGTCTTGTAGTGCCCGCACGGTGGCCTCGGTCAGCACCGCGCCGCTGGCCCCCGATATGCCGAGCACCAGCCCCGGCGGATCAGCCAAGCCACACCCCCAGGATTGTGAACACCAGCGCCGCTACCGCCACGTACCCGTTGATATTAAAGAACGCCAGGCTCAGGCGGCTCAGGTCGTGCGGCTTCAGCAACCGATTCTCGTAAATCAGCAAAGCCGCGATCACCCCAACGCCGACCCAATACGGCCAACCCAGGGCCGCCACGAATCCAAGCGCCACCAGCACCCCAATTGTCAACACGTGCGAAGCCCGCGCCACCCACAACGCTGCGGCCAGGCCGAAGCGCGCCGGAACCGAGTGCAGCCCTTCGTCCCGGTCGAACGCCACGTCCTGCGTCGCATACAGCACGTCAAACCCGCCGATCCAGAACGTCACCACTAGCGCCAGCAGCGCCGCCTCCGTCGAAAACTCGCCGGTGACCGCAATCCATCCGCCCACCGGCGCGATCCCGTCAGCCAGCCCCAGGATCCAGTGACTGCTCCACGTGAACCGCTTCGTATACGAGTAGAACGTCACCGCCACCATTGCCACCGGCGCCAGCGCAAGCGCCAGGCTGTTCAGTTGCCACGCCGCCACGTGCAGCAGCGCGAATCCCGTCAGCGCCAACCCAAGCATTTCCAGCCTTGACATAATCCCCATTGGGATTGCCCGCTGCGCCGTCCGCGGATTCCGAGCGTCCATTTCGGCGTCGATCAGTCGGTTCGCAGCCATCGCGCCGGTCCGTGCCCCGGCCATGGCCAGCGTGGTCCAGATGAACACCGGCCACCCCGGCCATCCCCGCGCCGCCAGCACCATCCCCAGGTACGCGAACGGCAAGGCGAAAATCGTGTGTTCGAACCGAATCGCGTCCAGGTAGACCCGCGCCCGTCGCACAGGAACCGCCAGGCTCATCTACAAGCGCCGTGCGGCTTGCGTCGCCTCATCAGTCCAACCCAAACCACGGCCCGCTGCTCAGCAGCCGCTCGAACGCCGCCCGCTCTTCCGCGTCCTCGATCAGCTCCCCCGCCTGCCGTGCCGTTTCCCGACGGTTCGCCGCATCCGCCAGCTCCGCGCACGCGTGCGATCGCGCCAGGCACTCCAGCGCCGCCGCTCGATCGAACGCTGTCTGCGCGTCGCCGTTCGCATCGCTCAACTTGATGCACGCATCGGCGTGATGCACCGACAGTGAGACGATCCCAAGAAACGACACCGCCGTGGCCACCAGGTGCTCGGCCCGCTGCTTTTCAAGCGGCCCGCCAACCTCAAACCAGTGCCGGTGCGACGCGTAAGCCTTCGAGAGCAACTCCCCGGCGTGCAGGTAGTCCGGGCTGCTCTCAATCAGCTCCCACGCCTGGTTGTTGTTCTCGACCGCAAACCAGCGAACAGCGCGCTGCACGTCGAATTCGGCGTTCTCGTCAGATCCCATAGCTCGACCACCTCTCATCCACCAGCCTCACGATCTCGTCGTCCATCTTGATTTCCGGCGGCCATTCCCGCGGGAACCCCTCCTGCGGCAGCTTGCGCGTCGCGTCAATGCCCAGTTTCCCGCCAAAGAACTCGGTGGTCGTCGCGAACTCCAAGTGATCCATCGGCCCGCTCGCCTGCTCCAGGTCCCGCGCCGGGTCCGTGTTCGCGCCCACCCGCCACATCACTTCCTTCAGGTTCTGCACGTCCACGTCGTGGTCCACCACGATGATGTACTTCGTGAACATCAGCTGGCCGACGCCCCAAATGCCGTGCATCACCTTGCGCGCCTGACCGGGATACCGCTTGTTAATCGACACGATGCAGAAGTTGTGAAACACCCCGTGCACCGGCAGGTTCATGTCCACCAGTTCCGGCACGAACAGCCGCACCAGCGGCAGGAACAGCCGCTCCGTCGCCTTCCCGATCCAGGCGTCCTCCATCGGCGGCACGCCCACGATCGTCGACACGAACACCGGATTCCGCCGCCGCGTCACCGCCGTCAGGTGAAACACCGGAAACGGCTCGGCCAGCGAGTAGTACCCGACGTGATCTCCGAAGGGACCCTCCAGGCGCGACTCCGACGGATCGACCCACCCCTCCAGCACGATCTCCGCATGTGCCGGAACCTTGATGTCGACCGTCTTGGCTTGCACGGTCTCAACCGGCGAGCCCCGCAGAAAACCCGCGAACACCATTTCATCGATATCCGGCGGCAGCGGCGCGCTCGCCGCGTACATCAGCGTTGGGTCCGCCCCAATCGCCACCGCCACTTCCATGCGCCGGCGTTCTTCCTGGCTTCGTCGCCAATGCTCCGCGCCGCCCTTGTGCAGCTGCCAATGCATCCCCAGCGTGCGGTCGTCGAATTTCTGCAACCGGTAGAGCCCCACATTCCGCTTGCCCGTCAGCGGGTCGTGCGTCAGCACCAGCGGGAAGGTGATGTAAGGCCCGCCATCCAGCGGCCAGCAGGTCGGAATCGGCAAGTCCGCCAGCGACGGGTTTTCGGTGTCAAACACCTCGTGCACCGGAGCGTTGCTGACCTCGCGCGGCCCGATCCGCCCGACCTTGATGATCTCGTTCAGCACCTGCAGCTTGCCCAGCAGGCTCTTCGGCGGCGGACCCATCGCCATTGAAAGCAGATCGTCCAGCCGCCGCTCCAGTTCCGACCATTCCTCCATCCCCAGCGCCCAGGCCATGCGCTGCGGCGACCCCAGCAGGTTGATGGCAAACGGGATGTCGCTGCCCTTCACGTTCTCGAACAGCAGCGCAGGACCACCAGCCTTCATCACCCGGTCCGCGATCTCGGTGATCTCCAGGTGTGGGTCCACTTCCACCCGGATCCGCCGCAGCTCGTCCCGTTCCTCCAGCAGGTGCAGAAACTCGCGCAGGTTCTTAAACGCCACGCCCAACCTCGCCTACGGCGCTAGCAGAAGGTCGTATGGAAGCTGATAGAGATTATCGATCACCAGGTCCGGCTTTAGCGCGCCTTCCGCCGCCTCCGCCGCCTTGCGCGTCGTGCTGCCGGTAAGCACCAGCACGCCCGTCGCCCCAATGGCGTTCGCGCCGGCGATGTCGGCGTCCAGCAGGTCACCCAGGATCACCAGGTCTTCCGGCGGCACGCCGCTCCGCTCCGCCGCCAGGCCGAACAGGTGCGGCGATGGCTTTCCGACCACCAGCGGCTCGATCCCGGTAGCCGCCGTCAGCGCACCCACAATGGCCCCCGCACCGGGCATCGGCCCGTTCGCCATCGGCAGCAACGAATCCTGGTTGACCGCAATGAATGCCGCGTCGTGCATCACGAGCCCCCGCGTCGCCCGTGAAAGCCGGTCGTAAGTCAGCCCAAAGTCGCAGCCGGCTACCACCACGTCCACCGGCTCGTCGTCGTCGAAGCTTCCCAACGAGAATCCTGCGGCCTCGATGTTCGCCGCCAACCCGTCACCGCCCAGCACCAGCACCGAGTCTGGTCTCGGATCCAGCCGGTTGAGGTACTCCACCGTGACGACCACAGCCGAAATGATCTCCTCGGGACCCGCGTCCACCCCCATCTGCTGCAGCTTGGCCGCTAGTTCCACCGGCGTCTCGCGAGAGTTATTTGTCACGAAGAACAGTGGCAGCCCGAGGTTGCGCACCGTCGCCACCGCCTCCGCGGCGCCGTCGATCAGCTGCCCGCCCTGGTACATCACCCCGTCCATGTCGAACACGAAGGCTCGACGCCGCGCTGGAATCACGGCGGGCTCGCGGTCGGAGTGCTCGTGGTGGTGGTGGTGCGTGTGACACGCACCGCTGACGGTCACGCGGGATAGACCCCGTTCACCACCATCTCGCGGTCCCAGTCGCCTGCCAACACGCCCACGACGTTCTTGGCGGCGCCAATGGCCATGCGCTCCACCGACTCGACCGCCACCCCCGCCATGTGCGGCGTGGGAAGCACCTTCGGATGCGCCGCCAGGTCGTCACCCTCCGGCGGCGGCTCGCTGGTCCGCACGTCTAGCGCCGCACCGGCCAGGTGACCTGAGTCCAGCGCTGCCCGCAGCGCCGCCTCGTCCACCAGTCCGCCCCGAGCCGTATTGACCAGGAATGAGCCCGGCTGCATCAGCCCCAGCGATCGTTCGTTCGCGACCTCGCGAGTGTCGTCGTTCATCGGCGCGTGCAGCGACACGAATCTGGCGCGACGAAACACCTCGTCGACATCCACCAGCTCCACCCCGTACTCCGCCACGAATTCCGCGTCGGGGTACGGCTCGGCCGCCACCACATCCACCTCGAACCCCTGCAGCCGCTGCACAACCGCGCGACCGATCCGGCCAAGGCCGATCAAGCCGATCGTCTTGTCGCGCAACTCGGTGGTCGGAGGCCGAACCCAGCCGCCCGCTGACGTCGTCTCGAAGTACTGGCCCAGGTCGCGCGCCAGCGCCAGCATCAGCGCTACCGACGTCTCCGCCACCGTCGTGTCGTTCGTGCCCGCCGCGATCATTACCGGCACTTCGTGGTCTTGCGCTGCCCCCAGGTCGATAGCGTCGTAGCCCACGCCCATCCGTGCGACCACCTGCAGGTCCGGGAACATCCGGAATGTCTCGGCGGTGTACGGCTCGCTGCTGGCCATCGTTCCGGAAATCCCCTGCAGCTGCTCGTGCAATTGCTCGCCGTTCAGGTATGCGCCGGGCACGGAGGCGATCACCGGCTCGTGTCCGGCGTCTCGAAGGATGTCCAAGGCTGCTTCCGCCGGATTGGACGTAAAAATCCTGGTCGTAATCAGTACGCGCGCCACGGAGGCTCCAGTCGGCAGGTGGGAAGTGCGGTCATTCTATCCCCGCACACCCAAAGCTCTTTCGGTCGCCCGACTACGTTCTGCGAAACACCCTGACCCTGTCAGACCCACGGTTACGGGCAGCCACCCCTACCTCCTGCCAATCCATGCAAGCAGGAATGTGCTACCTACAGCCCCTCCGGCCGATCCACGATCGCAAAGCTGATTTCCCCCGAGGCGCACAGCTTTCCGTCGATACTCGCCCGACCCGCCGCCCGGCCAAACCCGCGCCGGTAGCGGATCACCTCGGCCTCCAGCCGCAACTCGTCGCCCGGGCGCGCCGGATGCCGAAACCTCCACTTGTCCAGGCCCGTCAACATCGCGATCTTTCCGCTGTTCTCCGGCATCCCCAGCGCCGCCACGCCGCCGACTTCCGCCACGGCCTCCACGATGATCGCGCCCGGCAGCACCGGAAACCCCGGAAAGTGCCCGCTCAGCACGTGCTCGTGGTGCGCCCCCACGTCGTCCATGATCCCCACCGCCCGCTGGCCGTACTCCAGCTCAACGATGCGGTCCACGAAAATGAACGGTTCCCGGTGTGGGATCAGCGCCTCGATTCCCTCGCGGTTCAGCAACGCGTCGGACATGGGCGGCCTCTTGGGGAGTGCGGTGACGGCCAGCATGGCACAGGCACTCGCTGGCCCCGCGCGTGGTGTGGCCGGCTCTCGGAAAAGCCCCTCAGGAAACTAATTCCGGCGCACATGTATCCCGTTGCCACTTGCGCAAAACGATTCCAGACCGTATAAATGGGCACCGAGTTTGTGAATCCGTTCACAAACTCGCCAAATTCCAAATCGGCCGAGCTAGGCACAGGCGCTGCCGGCCGACAGCGAAAAGAGAGGTATTCCGATTTCCGCGTATCGAAACGGGTCCGCCAATGGGGCGGCCAACGGACTTCCCAGTCTTCAGGATTCCACCATTCACCGCTTGCTCGTCGGTTCGCACCGACTCGCCGGGCACCTCAACACGGCCTGCGACCAGGCCGGTGTCTCGCTGCCGCTGGCCCGCGCGCTGCAGTTCTTGGCGAGCGCCACCGAGCCGGTAACGCCCACGCAGCTTTCGCGTGAGCTCGGCCGCAGCCCGGCAGCCACGTCCGAACTCATCAAGCGTTTGGTGAAATCCGAGCAGATCACCGCCGATGTGGACCCGGATGACCGGCGCTCGTTCAAGCTCATGCTCACCGACGCCGGCCGCGCCAAGTGGAACGAAGTCCGTGGCGCGCTGGAGCAGGCCGAAGCCGTGATCGAACGCGGCTACGGCGGCCACCGCCTCGAAGCCCTCGCGGGCGAACTCGACGAACTCGTCACCGCCCTCGACAAAGTTCCCGCATAACCCAATCCGCCGCTGCCCCC
>VXPS01000232.1 GCA_009839425.1 Chloroflexota bacterium | reverse complement strand
GCCCACCGTGTGCGACCCTCTTATGGGGCGCGCCCGGGCGGGCCGCGGCGCATCCCATTCACTCCCCCCCAGCGACCTGGGTGTGCCCCTGGTCGCGGTGGGCATGTTGTACCGCCAGGGGTATTTCCGTCAGACGATCGACCCCAGCGGCGGGCAACAGGAACTGCATCCGGAGACCGACTTCTACAGCCAGCCCGTGACCATGCTGACGACGCCTGACGGTTCGCCGCTGACCGTGGGCGTACCGATCACGGACCGGTGGGTGGACGCGCGGGTGTGGCGGATGCACGTTGGGCGCTGTCCGGTATTGCTGCTGGACGCCAATGTCCCCGGCAACGCACCCGAGGATCGCGAACTCACGGCCAAGCTGTACCAGGGCGACTCCGACGTGCGGATTCGACAGGAAATCTTGCTGGGTGTCGGCGGGATGCGCGCATTGAGGGCCGCGGGGATGCGACCAACGGTGCTGCATCTCAACGAGGGACATAGCGCGTTTGCCCTGATTGAGCGCCTTCGCGAGCTGCGAGAGGGGACGGACCTGTCGTTCGAGGCGGCGCTGGAAGCCGTGCGCGCCGGGGCAGTATTCACTACCCATACGCCAGTTTCCGCCGGTCACGACGAGTTTCATCCACACCAGGTGGCGCACCACCTGGGCACGTACCTGGACGAGTCCGGCATCGACGCGGACCTTGTCACGGAGATTGGCCGGTATCCGGGCGGCAGTCCGACATCACCTTTTTGTATGACGATCCTGGCGCTGCGCGGGGCGGCGTGGCGCAACGGCGTGTCGCAGTTGCACGGCGAGGTGACGCGCCGGATGTGGCAGACGCTCTGGCGCGACGTTCCGTGGTCAGAAGTTCCGATCCAACACGTCACCAACGGGGTTCACCTGCCCACCTGGGTGTCGCGCGAACTGGCGGATGTGCTCGGGCGATATCTGGGCCCGGAGTGGGCGCTGATGTCCGATCGGGACGCGATCCGGGAGGGACTGGACGCCATTCCGGACGACGAGCTCTGGCGCGTGCACCATCGGCGGCGCGAGCGGCTTGTGGCAAACGTGCGGCGGCGGCTGCGAGCCGTGGTGGAACGGCGCTGGGGATCGGGCGCGGAACTGGCGGACGCAAGTTCCGCGCTCCAGCCCAACGTCCTGACCGTAGGATTTGCGCGGCGGATCGCGCTGTACAAGCGCCCGACGCTGCTTCTGCACGACCTGGAGCGCTTGCGCGCGCTGGTGACCAATGCCCGGCGTCCGGTGCAGATCATCTTTGCGGGCAAGGCCCATCCCGACGACGCGATGGCGAAGGACCTGGTCCGCGAGATTCACGACCTGAGCCGCGATCCGAGCTTCGTGGGCCGCGTGGTCTTCGTGGAGGACTACGACATGGACCTGGCTCGCGACCTGGTGCAGGGCTGCGATGTCTGGCTGAACCAGCCGGTGCGGCCGCAGGAAGCGAGCGGCACCAGCGGTATGAAGGCAGCCGCCAACGGAGTGCTGAACGTCAGCGTGTTAGACGGTTGGTGGGCCGAGGCGTACGCCCCCCAGATTGGCTGGGCGATCGGACGGGCGGATGACGACGTGGAGGATCCTCAGCGCGACGCTAATGATGCCGCCGCGGTCTACCGGCTGTTCGAGCGTTCGGTCGTCCCGCTTTTTTACGATCTGGGGCTGGACGGCACGCCGACTCGATGGATCGAGCGTGCCAAGGCGTCGATGGTGATGGCGCTGACGGACTTTGGGGCGCACCGCATGATGCGCCAGTACACCGAAGCGTTTTATCTGCGCGCCGACGAGTTGCTGCGCACGCTGACCAGCGACGGCTGTTCGTCCGCACGATCGCTGGCCGATTGGCTGGCACGTGTTCGCGAGCAGTGGAACTCCGTAGAGATTCTGGATGTGCATCTGTCCGGAGGACCAGAAGTGGACGTGGGCTCCGCGCTTCCGGTACGGACGCGGGTGTCGCTCAACGGTCTGCACGCGGAGGAACTGACGGTACAGGTCTACGTTGGCCGGGTGGGGAGCGACGGCGCCGTCGACGGGGGCCTGACCTACGAGGCCAGGGCGGTCGGACCGGACGGCGAGGGCACGCACTGGTTTGAATCCACGGTCCCGCTCCGCCAGAGCGGACGAATGGGCATCGCGGTGCGCGTGGTGCCACGGCACCCGCACCTCACGGACCCGGTGGAGCACGGATTGGTGCGCTGGAGTCTGCCGGACGGTGACGGCTGACGTGTGGCTTTCGCTTTGCCGTCTCCGATAGACGCGATAGGATTTGGCAGCCGAAGCGGCTGTCCGTATTCGGCAGTTCGCTACCTTCGCTGCTAGCCCACCAAGGGAGCCTTCGTCGATGACGTATGTGATCTGCGAGCCGTGCATTGGCACCAAGGACGCTTCATGCGTTGACGTGTGCCCAGTGGACTGTATCCATACCACCGACGAAGCCGAGATGTACTACATCGATCCCATCGAGTGCATTGACTGTGGCGCCTGCGAACCGGTCTGCCCGGTGACCGCCATCTTCCCCGACTTCGACGTGCCGGACGAATGGGAAGAGTGGACGAAGGTCAACGCCGACTTTTTCCTCTAGGCCGGACCGCGATCCGACGCGCGTGAGGTCGGCCGGCCCGCTGGGATCCGAGCCGGAGCGCTAGGCCAGCGTCGGGCGAGTTTGCGCGCCCTTGGTCATCTCCCGCAACGCCTCAAAGGCCGGGCGCGGAGATCCATCGGGGCGAAGCACACCGAAGGCGAACTTCTCGTCCTGTGGGCCGACCACCGACTGGAAGTTCAGATTCCAGACGAACGCGTGGGTGATGTAGGGCGCGGATTCCCGGATCAGTCGAAAGGCGTCCACCAGGAACTGGGCCTGGTCGTCCTCGGAGTTGTCCGCTCCAAACCCGTAGGCAGGGTCGGCATTGGCGGTTGACCAGCCCATCTCGGTCAGCCAGATGGGCTTATCGGCGTCGCCGTTGGCTTCCATCACGGCGCGATGCTGGGCGTAGCGCTGGAAGTAGAAGCTCCCGTGTCCGTTCCAGCCGGAACCACGCTCGCTGCCTATTTCCTGCGTGGGCGCGTTGTTGAATCCACCCGGATGCACACCCCAGGCATCGAACGCATCGCGGGCGATGCCGTCACGGTAGGCGTAGATCTGCTCCAGGAAGCGCACGTCGTCAACGGCCTGCACCTGCTGATCGGGAATATCCACGTCGCCGGCCGGCGTAAGGGCGCCGCCGACGGTGATGGCTTCAGGATCGCCGGCCTTGACCCCCTGGTGGCCGGCGAGCATGAGTTCGACGAACTCACCGGCGTCGATTCGGCCATAGCCCCACTCCCGGGCGAGGTTGGCCTCATTCCACAGTTCGTAAGCCTGGACGTGACCCTGATAGCGCCCCGCCAAGGCCTGCATGAAGTCCCGAAAGTCCAGTGGGTCGCCCGGCGGTCCATGCGGCCGGTCGCCCAGGGCCCAGTCGGGCGCTCGCACCACGCTGAGCAGCAAGTTGATGTCGGCACTGCTGACTGCGGCCACCACCTTGTCGAGTTCGCGCCAGTCGAAGCCGCCTTTCTCGATTGGCTCTGTCTGACTCCACTCGACTTGTTGTTTCAGCCAGTCGAACCCAGCCTCGATCGTGCGATCCACGATGCGGCGGCGGTCCTGGTTATAGAGGTGGGCCTGGAAACCGTAACCCTCGAGTCGACGGAGCCCGTCGTCAACTTCTGGCGGTGATGTAACGTCGTCGGTGGCAGGCGAAGCGGTCATTGGCGGGCCTGGGGACCTAGGCGTCTCGGCTGCCGCTGTGGATCGGGGCGCCGCCACGACAGTCCCCGTTTCTGTGGCCGGCGTGGAGTCGGCCACGCTGGGCGGCGGCGGCGCGTCCGACTCGCCGCATGCTGCCAGCATTGTGGCCATCCCGGCCATCGCCAGCAGGCGCCGTCGAGAGAGCGAATGTCTGGTTGTCAAACTGAATCTCCGTTCCCAGCGCCGCTGCAAGGAGCCCGTCGGCAGGAAACGTCCTTGTATCCGCGCGGCATGGATGGTATCAACGGAGTAAGCGATCTGTCGGAATCACCGACCCTGTTCGGGCGAGCAGCCGCGCAGCGGCGCCCCGCGCCAGAGGGGACCATTGTTGATGGGCACAAATAGATACGGAAACACCGCCGTGGGCACGATTGTGATCGTGATTGCCGCCGTCATCGTGATGGGGCTGTTCAGCGTGCGGTTCGTAAACGTCGGTGAAGTCGGCGTGCTGCACACATTTGGTGTCGTTGACCAAACTCCACGACCCGAGGGCCTGCTGGTCAAGGCGCCCTGGGCCAGCCTCGAGACCCTGAGTGTCCGGACTCAGCAGCTCACGATGAGTTCGCGAGCGGAGGACGCCAGCCCGAGCGCGACGGATCAGACGGTGCGGACGCTGACCTCCGAGGGTCTGTCGGTTGGGTTGGACATCACGACGCTGTACCGGCTGAAATTTGCGGATGCGCCCATGGTGTTTCAGCAGATTGGCCCCAATTACGTCGAGATTGTCGTCCGACCGGCAATCCGCGACGCGATCCGTGACGTGGTTGGCGAGTTCCAGGCCGAGGCTCTGTACACAACCGCACGCACCGAGGTTGCCGAGAAAATCGAGGCGCAGCTGCAGAGCATCCTGTCGGAGCGAGGCGTTCTGGTAGAGAACGTGTTGCTGCGCGACGTTTCGCTGCCACAGCAGATCACCACGGCGATTGAGCGGAAGCTGGCCGCCGAGCAGGCGATTGAAGAGCGGGCATTCCGGGTTCAGGAAGCCGAGCAGGAGGCTCAGCGACGCGTCGAGGAAGCCACGGGTATCGCCGAGGCCAACAACCTGATCAACGAATCGCTGACGGCGGCCGTGTTGCAGGACAAGTACATTACGGCGCTGCGTGAGATTGACTCAGGCAGCGTGGTATACGTCCCGACCAACCCGGACACCGGGCTGCCGGTGATTCTGGGAACGCCCGGGATCGGCTCAGGCGGAGGCGGGTCGCCGTAGCTCGAGGGCGGCAGCGCGGGCCCGGATCTATCGGGGAGCAGCCGTTGGGGTAGGATGCGCCGCGCCCGGGTCGCGGGGCCTGCCGACGGGCGGTTAGCTCAGCTGGCAGAGCGCTACGTTTACACCGTAGAGGTCGCAGGTTCGAGCCCTGCACCGCCCACCTGGCCCGGATTGCGGCAAGCCCCGGCGAGGTAGCTCAGTCGGTAGAGCAGTGGACTGAAAATCCATGTGTCGGCGGTTCGATTCCGCCCCTCGCCACCAAGAATCTGAGGCTGCCGGGCGCTGCGCGTTCGAGTTCGCACGTGCGGGAGACCGCGACATGCGAACGCCGGACGCTGGCAACGCCAGGAGCGCGCCTTGTGGTCAGTCGCATGACCGGCTATTCCCATATTGCAGCTGGTCGTGAATTCGCTGAACCTGTTCAGGCTGCGGCAATCACCGAAGATGCGACTTCCCAATGGACCGCTTGAACATTGTCGTCATTTGTCTCGACACGTTTCGAGCCGACATCGTCGGCCCAAGCCAGAAGCTCAGCAGCGTTGCGACCCCGGCGCTGGACGGGCTGGCGGCCGAGTCGGTGCGCTTCAATCGCTGCTTTACCGAGCCCGGGCAGACGATCCAGGTGCGTAACGGCTGCTTTACGGGCCGCCGCGGATTTCCGTACGCGTACGGCTACTACGGTTGGCATGAGATTCCGGACGAGTACCCGACGATCGCCGAGATCTTGCTGGAGCAGGGCTACGCCACGGGCCTGATCGCCGACACGCCGCACCTGTTCAAACCCAACATGAATCAGCATCGGGGGTTCATGACGTGGGAGCACATTCGCGGCGCGGGGGGTGACGGCTGGCGGACCGGCTCCTGGGATCTGATTCGCGAACTGTTCAAGGACTACTTCGGTGCGTACGAGCCGTCCGTACCCGAGGCTTCGGCCACTTCGCTGGAAGGCGAGAGCGCGTTTCTCCAGCACTTGCACAATGCCCGCGACCGGCGCGAGGAGGCGGACTGGCCGGGAGCCCAGGTCTTTGCGTCGGCGCGCCGCTGGCTGCGCGACAACGCCGAGAACGCGCCGTTCTTCCTCTGGATCGACTGCTTTGAGCCGCACGAGGTGTTCGATCCGCCGCTCGCCTACGTGCGGCGCTACAACAGCACCTGGGATGGGCCGATCTACCAGCAGCCTCGACACATCCTGCACCCGTCATTCTCGTCGGACATGCAGGGCGCGGATCTAGACGTGTCATCGGCGGACTTCATCGACTACTACACGTCCTGCTACAAGGGCGAGGTGACATTCACGGATGCGCAGATTGGCATGCTGCTGGACGAGTTGGGGCAGCTGAAGCTGCGGGATGACACGGTCATCATCTTCTTTACCGACCACGGCACGGAACTTGCCGATCACACCGGATGGGGAAAGCGCAACACCGAGCTGCATCCATTCAATACGCAGCAGAACCTGACGATTCGTCATCCCGACGCGCGTTTTCGAGACCTGGATGTTGACGCCTGGGTTCAGAACTACGACCTGGGCCCAACCATCCTGGATCTGGCCGGCTTGTCCGAAGCGCCCGCGACCATGAACGGCCAGAGCGCCTGGTCGCTGGCGACCGGGGAGCGAGAATCGCTGCGTTCATATGTGACCACGGCGTGGGCCGGCCGCGTGTCAGTGCGTGACGCGCGCTGGGTGTATGCCACGGGCTGGGACTTCGAAGACCCGAATCCGGAGCTGTACGACTTGCGCAAGGACCCCGATGAACGCCACAACGTCCATGATTCGCATCCGGAGATTGTTGGTGACCGGCGGTCGCGAATTGAAGAACTCCTGGGTACGCCGATTCCGCAGCCGTACAGCCAGGATCGTTTCGGTCCAACGGTCGGCGGCCTGCGCAAGCCGCTCTACGCCACCTCGTACACACCGGTTTTCTATGGTGCGCGCCAGGATTGGGACAACCCACGAGCGTTGCCAGAACAAGGTGCGACGGGCACGCAATAGTCAGGGGGAGTCACGCGGCGGCGTGCGTAGCTCCTGGCGCCGGCGCCGAGTCTCAGTGGATTCTGTTCGGCATATCTAGGCCAGGGAATCCGAACTCCGCGATACATCGTGGAGTTCGCGACGCTCTTCGTCGCTCAGGCTCCAGGATAGGGCGTTGAGGTTGGCGTCGACCTGGTCGGGCGTGTCAACGCCCATGAGGGTGACGGAGACATCGGGATTGGACCGGACCCAGTTGAGGGCCACGTGGGCCGGGGCGCAGGCGCGGGCGGCGGCGATGCGTTCGACGGCGGCCAGGACCTGGAAGGCTCGCCCGCGAAACGTCTGGTCGTACTCGGCGCGCCTGCGGGGCGCCGCCATCACTGAGCCGGGCGGCGGCGGGCGACCAGGTCGGTAGAAGCCCGTCAAGAGGCCGACGGCCAGGGGGCTGTAGGCGAAGAACCCAACCCGTTCCTGGCGGCAGAAGGGGAGCACCTCAAACTCGGGCGTACGGTCGAACAGGTTGTAGGGGTGCATGACCATGGCCGGGCGCGGGCCGCCCAGGCGTTCGGCGATCATGAGCGCCTTGCAGGACTCCCAGGCGCTAAAGGTGGACATGCCCCAGGCGCGGGCCTTGCCCTGGCGTATGACGTCCAACATGGCGCCGACGGTCTCTTCCAGGGCGGTGTCCGGGTCTCGCCAGTGGATGATGTAGATATCGACGTGATCGGTTTGGAGGCGCCGCAGGCTGCGTTCGATCTCGCGCATGATGTGCATGCGAGATCCGCCGAGATCGTTTGGGCCCGGTCCAATCGGACAGCCGACTTTCGAGGTGATGACCAGGTCGTCGCGGCAGCCGGCGATGGCGCGTCCGAGGGCCACTTCGGAGGCACCACCGTAGGGCGTGTCCGGCGTCTTGCCGTAGAAATTGGAACAGTCGAGGAGGGTTACGCCGCGTTCGATGGCGCGCCTGATGGCGGTTTCCATGACGCGAAGGTCGGTCTGGTTGCGGAATCCGCAACCCAGACCGACGCGCGAGACCCGGATGCCGCTGGATCCGAGGAGCGCCATCTCCATGCGAGTGTTCTCCGCCCGGGCGCTAGACGCAGCCCGGGAAGGACTGCCCGCGCACCTGGATAAACGGAGGCACCTTCGGTGCGTCGGTGACCGTTTCGTCCTTGATGGTGGACGCGCGCATGTAGTGGACGGCGGAACCGCGGCGACGGTGGGGCGTGGTGTTGGGGCGGCTGGAATGGAAGACCAGGCTGTGATGGAAGCTCACGCCGCCGGCGGGAATCTCCACCGGCACGGGTTCGAACTGGCCGACGAAGGAGTTCTGAAGATCGGACTGGAGGTGCCTTGGAATCATGCCCCAGCGGTGAGTGCCCGGGGCCATCCAGAGGCAGCCGTTGGCGATGGTGGCGTCGTCCAGGGCGCACCAGGCGGTGACCAGGTCCATGGGAAACATGTCGCGCCAGGAGCCGGAGTCCTGATGCCAGGCCTGGGCCGATCCGTGAAACGCGGGTTTCATGAGGATCTGGTCGAGGTATAGCTTGATGTCGTCGCTGCCCAGCAGGTCGGCGATGACATCCACAAGCCTGGGATTGCGCACGTGGGCCAGCATCACATCGTCGTAATGCGCCACCTTGTAAATCTTGCGCACGGCGAGCGCGCGGTCTTCGGGCAGCGGGCCGTCGCGCAGGCCAGGCTCGACTTGGACGCAGTCGTCGGGGACGTGGGGTGCGCGGCCGCCGGCGATGAGGTCGGTGCGGTCGCGCACGGCGGCCATGTCGTCTTCGGATAACAGGTTCTCTACAACCAGGAAGCCGTCGCGCCTGAATTGCTCGACTTGCGCGCGGGACAGGGTGTGCAGGCCGTTGGCCTCGGTGCTCATTGGCGCTCTCCCGATTCGTGCGGGGTATTCGCGCTGCGGCCTCAGCATATCCCGACGTAGGTTAAAGGGATGAGCAAGCCGCGCGTTCACATCTTTGGCCAGGGCGATCCGCGGGCCGTGGCGCAACTGAACCGATGCCTGCGGCAGGCGACGTTTGGGGTGCTGTGTGCCGACCATCACTTGGGGTATTCGGCGCCAATCGGGGCGGCGATTGCCTATCCGCGGCACGTGTCGCCGTCGGGCGTGGGGTACGACATCGGTTGCGGGAACCTGGCGGTGCGGACGCCGTTGCGGGCCTCACGGGTCGACACCAAAGGCGTGATGGACGAGATCGTGCAGACGATCAGCTTTGGCCTGGGGCGCAAGAATCGTGAACGGGCGGACGATCCGGTGCTGGAGCGGATTCGCAAGGCCGACTTCGCACCGCAACGCCGGTTGCTGAAGCTGGCCGAGGGGCAGCTGGGCACGGTAGGCGCCGGAAACCACTACGTGGATCTGTTTGCCGATCAGGAGGACCGGCTGTGGATTGGGGTGCACTTCGGCAGCCGGGGATTCGGTCATCGGACGGCCACGGGCTTCCTGGCGATGGGCGAGGGCCGGAAGTTCACGGACCGTCCACGCACGACGAGCATGGACGCACCGCCGGTGCTGTTCGAGGTGCGGTCGGAAGTCGGGCAGGCGTATATCTCGGCGATGCGGCTGGCGGGCGCCTACGCCCAAGCCGGACGTCGCTGGGTGGTGGAGCGCATTCTGAAGCTGCTGGGAACCAGCGCGGACCTGACGGTGCATAACCACCACAACTTTGCCTGGGAGGAGAAGCACTTCGGGCAGACGTTCTGGGTGGTGCGCAAGGGGTCGACCCCGGCGTTTCCGGGTCAGCAAGGGTTCGTGGGCGCGACGATGGGCGGGACGTCGGTGATCCTGGAGGGTTTGGACTCGCCGACTTCAAAGCAGGCGCTGTACAGCACGGTGCATGGGGCCGGGCGGGTGATGTCCCGGCGTCAGGCGGCGGGCCGGCGGCGCTACAACCGCAAGCGGAAGCGCTGGGTGCAGACGTCGCCGGGCGTGGTGGATTGGCCGAAGGTGCGGGCGTCGCTGCACGGGCAGGGCATCGTGCTGCGCGGCGGCGGGGCCGATGAGGCGCCAGAGGCGTACAAGAATCTTGATCACGTGCTAGCCGAACACGCGGGAACGGTACGTGTAACGCACCGGTTGCGGCCGATTGGGGTGGCGATGGCTGGCGCGGACACGTTCGACCCGTTCAGGGACTAAGCGGCGAGCTCAGAGCCCTCACTGAACGGGTAGCCGGCGATCAGTCGCGGGAGCGCAGGGGCTTGTCGACCGCGTAGCGGGTGTCGTACCGGCCCGGGAACTCGACCGGGAGTTCGCCCGTCGCGATCGCTTCGATTAGCGGCGACCCCATGGTTCGGAGCGGCAGGCGGACGAGGGTGTGGGTGCGGGCGGATTCGTACATCGCCATGAGGATTTCCTGGTTCTTGATGGCCAGGTGGGCGTCGTTGCGGTTGTCATTTAGGTCGCCGCGCGCCCAGCGTGCCAGGCCATCCAGTTCGCGCAGGAACACGTTGTCCAGGGTCTGTGTTGGCGCCGGCGTCTCGGTCACACCTCTGCCGCGACGCACGAGGCGAACTGCAAAGTCGGGCGCCAGAAACGCGCTCGGCCACATGAGCACGCCGTCAGTTCCGGTCACCGTCTGGTACTGCCAGTCGTAGACCGGATTGGGCGGCATGTCGCCCTCGAAGGAGATACGCACGCCATTGGTAAAGGAAATGAGGCCGCCCGAGATTTCCTCGTTCGGCCAGCCGCGTTCGTGGCGGTCGCTGCGGCGCTGGACGTTGGCAATGACCCACTCGGGGTCGGGGTCGCCGAGCACGTACTGCATGTAACTCAACACGTGGGTGCCGTTGTTCATCAGTCCGCCCTCCTCGAGGCAGACCGTGGCGGTGAGCGGCGTGCCGATGGCGCCGTCGGCCACCAGCGCCCGCGCCTGTTCGTGCACGGTGTACCAGCGCATCATGTGGCCGATAGCCAGCTTGACGCCGTTCCTTTCGCAGGCCGCCAGCATGGCCCGGGCCTCGCCCAGGCTGCCGGCCATGGGCTTCTCGCAGAGGATGGCGCGCGGCAGATAGCGGGTGGCGGCGAGGATGGTGTGGGGGGCGTGCCAGCGCTGCGGGGTTGCAATGCTGAGCAAATCGGGCTGCTCTTCGGCAAGCATTTGCTCGTAGTCGCGGTAGCGGTGCAGGTGCGGGAACCAACGGCCGACGCGGTCAAGGGCCTGCAAATCGACATCGCAGACGGCGGTGAGTTGCACGTCTTCAAGCTGCGTGTACGTCTGGGCGTGCTGGCGGCCGGCCCAGTTGAGGCCGACCACGGCGGCGCGCAGGGGTTCAATCGGCACCTACACCTCCCAGACGCATTGCGCCGCATGCGGCCGACACCGCAGGCGCGTGGACACTATGGCGCGTTGCGCCGATCCGCGCCAGAAACCCCCACCATGCGCTGCCGAGAACCGATGCGCAGACGACGGTCCCGGCAGATGGGTGGTGACAGGACTTGACATCGTACTCTTCACATGTACAGTAGGTGAGGAAACAGTTCGTGTACAGGACCGGCGCCCGTTGCGCCGGGAACGGTTGACCATGCGGCAATGGCGATGTGAGGCGTGCGACAAGCTGCTGGGCGAGTTTGCGTTCGTCGTGGGCGCGATCAAGTGTCCGCGCTGCCGGCTCGTCAACACCCAGCGGGACGTGCCAGCGCGGGAGGAAGTCGGCGACGCATCAGCCCGTGGCGGGCGCGTCGTCACGATTCCCCGTTCACGACAGGAGTCACGAGCGGTCGCCGCGGTATCAGGCCCGGGAAGGGAATCCCCAGGACAGACAATCATTAGGAGGGAGCGATAGCCCATGGCATCGCTTGGAACACTGCGAGACGAGTTGCAGACGCGCCTGCAGACGATTAGCGGGCTGAACGCGTACGACGTGTGGCCGGACAGCATTACGGCACCGGCCGCAATCGTGATGCCGGCCAGCCCGGCCGCAGCGAACGTGGCCAACCGCACCGTGCCCGGGATGCGCGCGTCCGAACTCATCGGCGCCAGCCCGGCGGTGGAGTACGAGCGGACGGTGGCAGGGCCGGACACCAATTACCGTTTCGACATCCACCTGCTGGTAGCGGAGGGATCGAACGGCGCGGCTGCCCAGGACTCGCTGGACGCCTACGTATCCGACACGGGCGCCAGCAGCGTGCCCGCGGCGATTCTGGGTGACACCACGCTCGACGGCGCGGCGGATGATCTGCGGGTCGTGCGTTGCCGCTTCTACGGCGCGCGCACCGTCGAATCCACGGCCTACTACGGCGCGGTTTTGGAAGTGGAGGTCTGGACCGACTAGTCAGACGCCAGGGTGGCGTCGACGGCCCAGACGGTTCCGAGAGCCGCGAGCTCCCGTAAGGAAACGAGAGTTCTCATGACGAAAGTGGCGTCCCAACAGACCCGGGTGTACCT
>VXPS01000299.1 GCA_009839425.1 Chloroflexota bacterium | reverse complement strand
CCACGGAGATCCAGCCAATGCCAACCGACCTCCGCACCGCCACCCTCGGCCGCACAGGACTTGACATAACCCGCCTCGGCCACGGCGCCATGGAAATCCGCGGCGCCCCCCGCGGCCGCGACATCAGCGACGACGACGCCCGCCGCATCCTGGCTGCCGTCCTCGACTCCGGCATCACCTACATCGACACGTCCAACGACTACGGCCGCAGCGAGGAACTGATGGGCCGCTACATCGGCTCCCGCCGCGACGAATACATCCTCGCCACCAAGTGCGGCTGCATCCCCGGCGGCGGCGAGCACATCTGGACTCGAGAAAACATGTTCCGCGGCCTCGAGCAAAGCCTGCGACGCCTCAAGACCGACTGCATCGACGTCATGCAGCTCCACAACGCCACCGTCGAGCAGTGCGAAGCCGAGGGCGTCGTGGACACCCTCCAGGACATGCGCGCCCAGGGCAAGGTCCGCTGGATCGGCGCCTCAACCACTCTCCCGCACCTGCCCACCTACATCCAGTGGGGCGTCTTCGACGTCTTCCAGATCCCCTACGCCGCCGTCCTCCGCGAGCACGAGGAGTGGATCACCAGCGCCGCACAGGCCGGAATCGGCACGGTTATCCGCGGCGGCGTTGGCAAAGGAGAGCCCGGTGTCGGACTCGCATCGGCGGACCGCTGGACGCCCTACGAAAAAGCCGGCCTCGATAATCTCCGCGAAGAAGGCGAAAGCCCCACCGCCTTCATGCTCCGCTACACCCTCGCCCACCCCCACGTCCACACCATCATCGCCGGCACCCTCAACCCGGACCACCTCGCCGAAAACGTCGCCACCGCCCAACGCGGCGCCCTTCCTCCCGACACCTACGCCGAAGCCAAACGCCGCCTCTCCGCCGCCGGCGAATCCCCCGCCGCTGCAGACTAGGGCCAGGCGGATGGAGCCGCGGTACCGGACTTATCACGTCCGGTATCTGCTCCGCTCTTTTGGTCCCTCGGACTAAGTCGCCAGATTAGCTCTCACCAGCGGCAGCTCTGTCCGTCCTGCGCGTCGTGTTTCACGACCGATTGCCGGTTCAGCAGACAGACTTCGAATCCCCCGGATAGCCTTAGGCACTGATCGATGGCGAGCCAGAACCCGATCGTCAGGTCCAAAGACGACATTGGTAAGGTTCTGAACAAGACCTGACACCTCGTGCAGTGACTGCTCAAAGATGGCCTGTCTAGGCAGTGAGGAACGGCCTCCGATAGCAGGCCACGGATTGCGACCCTTTACCGCACGCATGTAAACATCACAGTTCACGGCGGTGAACTTCCCGAGGATTTCTGACACGTCAGCGAGCCGTTCCGGTCGTGCGACTCCGCATACGACCCATTTGACGCTTCTGGCTGTGCTTGCGACAAGCAGCCTCAGGGCGGCCATCTCCTCGGCCCACGCACCATCTTGCCTGCTTCGTTGAAGGTCAACACAGACTGTCCCGACCTCAGGATGTTCGGAAAGCCAATTTCCTACACGGCTCCAATCATCCCTTGTGAAGCCCGATACGTGCGGTATAGCGGAGATCCCAGATTCGTGCATCAAGCGGAACATCTCGAATGAGCGTGAAAGTGCTACTAGTTGGTCGAGACGATAGTGGGTGGCCCACACAGAGTACCCGGGTGCCAAGATGCAATCGAATCCAGAGGACGCAATGCTGCGTGCGAATCGAGCGCGGTACTTCCACACCGTAAACAGATGGTGGTCGGCGACATGGCAATTCAATAGAATTCGCTGGGAGGGGTTCAGTCGCAAAGAGTGACGAATGCTATTGGCGCTGCGTATAGTTCCGTCGCGGCGAAGGACATTGTTCAATTGCACTGCTACCCAATCGGAGACACACCAAGCTGCGTGATTGCCTGGCCTAACCACGGGAACGTATGGGGGTAGTCTCTGATCTTCGACCACATGGCCGCGTTTCGGGAAGTCGAAGGTGCGCAAGTCGGCAATAATGCGGTCCACGTTGCGGCGCCGAGGGTGCAATTGGAATCGAAGGGTCGCCGGCGGCGGGTCGTCTGGGCAGGCCAACGATGAATGCTGCGAACCGCAGACCGATGCGGCCGCACATCCATTGCAGACTTCAGACTTGAACAGCCATCCGTTCAGGTCTGGCTGGGTTATTGGCCTGGGAGTACTCCGCATGTCGTCAGCGCAATGAGATCGTCGACCGAATGCCGATCGGCGATGATCGTTCCAACAAAGGTGAATCCGCGCTCCATGCAGGCGAGAATCTCGTTCGACTCGGCAGAGTCAACGATCGTTGCGAGTGCTGAGCCGCTGCTGATCAGGAGGAGTCGACTCTGCGAATGCGAGATGGCGAACCGCTGACCTACGTCCGGACGCCTTGTCCTAGCCGTCAGGCGAGCTTGTACTTGCCGGACTCGACCGCATGGATGTGTCGGCTCCGGACGGATCGGCTGCTCAAGGTCAAACTCCTCGTCCACGGCGCTGGGCACAGTCGGTTCGGTTGGTTTCGGTGGACGACCCGTCTTTGACATGGAGGGCACCTGAGTACGTCGGAGGCGTAATTCCTGTGATATTACGTTCTGGATGATTCGCTTGCAACAGAAATCTGACTGAAGTACGCTCGTGCCGTTCAGGTCGCGCGAAACATGGCGCTCCAAGTGGCACACGAGCACGACCACGCCGATGTCCCGTTCACATTCGGCGAGCAACTTCGGCAGATCCGTCGTGGTGATGGACTAACCCTGAAGCAGCTCTCGAGACTCTCGGGTCTTTCGATTTCATTCCTTTCAGACCTCGAGCGCAATCGAACTTCGCCGTCGACAACCTCAATTCAAAAAATCGCCTCTGCCCTCGGAGTCTCACAGTCGAAGATACTTGCCGGCGTGGACTTCTCTCAGACGCCTACCGAATGGCCGCCCGGCCTCGCCGATCTTCAGCAGGAGTACGGGGATTTAGTCACCGAAGACTGGATGCGGACGCTTGCGCGAATCCAGCACCGAGGTCGTCGTCCGCGTGACAAGCGCGAATGGCTCGAGCTATTTCTTCATCTTCGCCGCATTCTGGAACCCGACCCATAGTCTTCGAATTCGCCACCCATTCCGCTGTGGATCGCCACGTTCGTTCGCTGGTGGCCGCCGCGCGAGAGACGCTGGGTGGATCACTCCCAGGCACTAGGCGGCAAGTGGCGGAGGGTCTTGGCGTCGGCTTGCGTGAAGACTCCAGAATTGGAAGACTCATCGGAATGTACGATTACTCGGGTCCAACCATTACGATTAATCCGACTCTGTGGAGAGATCGGGTTGAATTCACGTTCTATCACGAGATTACACATCACCTGCTCGAGTTGGACGGATCGCTCATTTCATACCTTCAGGATCACGTCAAGGACAGTCCTTCGCACCAGCGGACCATAGAGCGAGCTTGCAACGTGGGGGCCGCTGAGTTCCTGGTTCCTCACGCCTCGGTCCGGACATTGGCAGAGCAGAGCAACTGGGATGCAGATCTTATTCGATGTGTCCATGGTTCCTTTGGCGCCTCATGGATTGCAACTTTGCTGCAGATAGCAAGTATTGCACCACATAGCTGCATAGCCGTGGTGTTTGGTCTTGAAGAAGACTCTCACTGCTCAGAGGAGACGATTTGGGGCACCAACGCTCGATTGAGCATTTCACCAGTAGTATTAAACTCACTTTCTTCAAACTCTATGAAGTATTGGCTAGCGAGAGGTACGCTCCTTCCGTCCGATCACCCACTCTTCCACTCTTGGATGGAAGGAATCGACATTGATGAGCACGGATACATACCCTATAAGTCAGGAAAGAGACAACCGTGCCGATGTGTAGGACTCCGGCGTGGCGGAATAGTCCTCGGACTGCTTCATGCTGGGACGCCGGTACCAATTGGTCAGCGCCGTCTGTTTTCGTGAATGCCCGTTGAGCGTCGAGCGTTTCCGCATACCCAGGCGCGACCTTGTGTGGCGCACTGACCATTGGCACCTGCATCGCATGCACGTGGCCTGAACCTGCTTGTCCTCGGACCTTGTGTCCATTGTGCTGCTAGGTCCAGAATCGACTGATCACCGACACAATCGTGCCGGCGATCACTGCCGCGGTCAGCACCGACCCAACCATCCACCTGATCAGGCGCGTCTCCAGCGCGTGCAAGTCAGCCTTCGTCGCGACGTCCGCAACCATCGCGTCAATCCTGGTCAGCCGGCGCTCGATCTCAAGGGCGCGTAGCTCCGTCGTCATCGGCCCCTCCGTGAACCTCAGTCCCGGATTCCTGTCGTCCGGACGATGGCGGCTCGCCACACCGCCCAGCCAGAGAGCCTGAAAGATCATAGCGGCGCTGCCTCGATGGAGTGCCCCACCACCGACAGTCCCACCCTTCGTGCTGGCTGATACGTTGGTGAGACTATGCGCTTCGGCGATCTCACCTACCCCGAAATCCGCCGCCAGGCTGAATCTGGCTGCCTGGCGATCCTTCCCACCGGCTGCACCGAGCAACAGGGTCCGCACCTCCCCGTCGACTTCGACACCTGGTTCGCCGAGCGCCTCTGCCTGGCGGCGTCCCGACGGGCTGCGGGAAAATACCGCGTTCAATCGCTGGTGCTACCCGCGATCCCATTCGGTCCAACCCCCGAGCATCGGAACTACGGCGCGGGCTACGTCGATATCCCTGGTGAGCTCCACAGCGATCTGGTCTCCGCAACCTTGCTTTCCCTCGCCGAGCAGGGGTTCGAACGCATAGTCGTCTGGCGCGGCTGCGGAGGTCACGACCTGCGCGGTGCCGTCCGGGAGTTCAACCGGGCAAGCCCTCACGAAGCCCAGGCGTTCCTGCCAGAACACCCATTCCACGAAATCTGGTGCCGTCTCGGCGACCCGGATGTGCCAGGCGGCCATGCCGACAGCTTCTCGACCTCGATATCGCTCCATCTCCGCCCCGCAACCGTCCGGGTGAACGAGATCAGGGATCCCGCACATCGGCCTGTCGACTGGCAGGATTCGAATCTGGACTTCGCGCGCTACTCGTCCACCGGGGTCATTGGCAACCCCACCCACGCCAGCGCCCAGCTTGGCGCCAAATTCTGGGAGGCCTCTGTCGCGAGTGTCGCGAAGACCCTGCGCGCAATATCGCTGACCTCCGCATCTACCGACGGTCCCTAGCGGTGCGTCAAGCGCAGCGTCGTCGAGATTCGTCGACAGCCTGAATCAGGCTCCCAGCCGAATCCGACGCTATTCGCGAAGCCCGCCCGGCTTACGCCAGTGCCGCGCTCACCAGCGGCAGCACCTCGCCGTCCTCCGCGTGACGTCCAAGCGCCTTCTTCGAGAACACCAGGTCGCCGTCGACAACCACCTCGAAAACGCCGCCGCCCGAAGGCATCAGCGTCATTTCGCCCACGTCGGTTCCATGCTCTCCCAGGATCTCTTCCGTCGCACGGACGGCTTTAGGGAGATAGTTTCATTGGCTGCAGTATTCGATCGAAACTCGGGCGCCGCGTCCCATGGTGCGCTCCCTCGTGCGGGTAGTGGTTGAGGCGTACGCTGCAATTGTCGCATGCGCGCTGCCTCGGCTCACCTTTGCTTACGAGCAACGAGCACCAAGCTGCCGAAAGCTAACGTCGATCTGGGGCCTGCGCAGCGTCGGGATTGCGCCGCCGGACCGCTCGCACTCGACAGGAGATGGTCAATATGGGATCCAACGAAACTGACCTCGGCTCACGCAAGCACCTCTTTATCGACCTCTCCCTGGCCGACCACACGTCCAACGTTGCCCTCGGCGTCAATCCCCCGCGCCTGGGCGGCGTCGCAATCGGACGCGACCGCGCCTGGGAGCACCACATCCACTTCCAGAACACGGTCCTCGACGACAACGGCCTGGGCCGCTGCTGGTACCTCGCGTCGATCATTCGCCAAGGATTGGAATCCGCGCGGTTTGGGTATGCGGAATCCGAGGACGGTCGTCATTGGCGCAAGCCCAACCTCGGCCTGCTCGAACTCAACGGCCGGCGCGACATGAATCTCATCCCGCCCAAGCCCAAGCGCTCCAACGTCTTCATCGACCCCACAGCGCCTCCCGCGGAGCGCTACAAGACCTTCGGCCTCAGCCTCGAAGGCGATCCCGGAGGCGACGGCTACGGCGTCTTCGCTTCCCCCGACGGCTACGTCTTCCGCGAGCTTGGCTGCAACGGCCTCCGGCTTGCCGGCGACACCCAGAACATGGCCTTCTGGGACGACCGCATCGGACGCTACGTCGCCTACATCCGGGGCTTCTCCCACCATCCCGACGGCCGCCGCCGCCGCGCGGTCGCGCGCTGGGAGACCGACGACCTCACCAGCCGCGACGGCTGGGACCTGTCGAACGAGGAAAGCGACCGCCACGTCATCAACCAGCTGCCCATCGTCATTGCCTGCGACGACGACGATCCCCCTGACATGGACATCTACACCCCGTCCGTCGTCAAGTACCCGGCGGCCGACGACGTCTACCTCGCCACCATGTCCATGTACCACCACTTCACCCCCGACGAGATGGACGACACCGTCCCGCCCCGCAACGACGGCCTCATGGACATCCAGCTCGCCGTCAGTCGCGACGGCATTTCATGGGACCGCCCCGACCGCCGCCCCTACGTCGGCATCGACGCCGAAGGCCCCGGCCAGCGCATGTGCTACGCCGTCCAGGGCATCCTGGTCCGCGGCGACACCGTCCTCCAGTACCACACCGCCTACGACCAGTCCCACGGCCACAAGCGCCAGAACAACCCCGGCGGCGTCATCCGCTGGACCGAGCAGCGCCTGGATAGCTTCGTCAGCGCCAACTTCGCCTACACCGGCGGCGAACTCGTCACCCGGCCAATCACCTTCGACGGGTCCAAACTGATCCTCAACGTCGACGCCTCGGCCTCCGGCGAAGGCCGGGTCGAAATCCAGGACGCCCACGGCCGCCCAATCCCGGGACGCACCCTCGCCGACTGCGACCGCATCCTCGGCAACTTCCTCCGCCACCCCGTCACCTGGGGCGGCGATTCAAACCTCGGCGTACCCCCCGGCACCCCCATCCGCCTCCGCTTCACCCTCCGCAGCGCCCGCCTCTTCGCCCTGCAATTCACCGAAGCGAGCGTCTAGCTCGGTGGTCGGTTGCTCGTTCAAGTTGCTCGACCGATGGCGAGCCCGCGACCTTCGAGTTGAGCTCGCTGCTTTCGCGCCAGCTGAACTACGAGCTTCCGCCGCCTAAGGGAGATCGTTTCTTCTGCAAGTCAGTCTGGGTCTCGCAAGATCGTCATTGATGATCACGGCATCGGCGGACTGCTCGGGCATGGATTCGGCAAGATAGAGACGTTGTCCGGGTTGGTAGCGGGTCAGGTAACGATCTCGAGCGGCATCCCTGGAACCAAACATTGAGGCGTCGCGGATCATCACGCGCTCGAGCGCGCTGGCGAAGGAAGTCTTGACAAAGACTTTGAAATCCCAGAATTGTTCGAGTTCGGGCCGAAGTAGGAAGACCCCATCGAACAGCAGGACAGCGCGTCGGTCGGCGGTCCGTACGCATTGACTAACTGACCCATCAGAGCGGTAGTCGAAAATGGCCGAGCGGAATCGACGATCTCCATTCGGTCCTAGCGGCTTTAGGAGAGCCGAGGTCAACGCGGCATTGTCGAACGAGTCACGGTAGTAACCCTCGGGCGACGCCTCGCCACGGCGGTACCGTTCCGATCTGGGCCTGTGGAAGCCGTCGATGGACGCTCGAATCACAGGACGGCCGAGTGCCCTCAGCGGTTCCACTAATTCGTCTGCCAACCACGTCTTGCCGGCCCCATCGATACCGTCGATCGCGGCCCGGATTGGATGCTGGAATTCAAGCGCGTGAATCATGCAAGCCAGTTCTTGAATGACAGCAGTTCGATCACTCAACAGATCTCGGACCTCGCCGCGGAATCGACGCACGCCATTAGTCCACTCGGTTCGGGACATCTTGCAGCGTCGCGGACTACTCGCAGTCTGCCTGGCGCTATTGCGATTCGTCGACGGCTCGGTCGATACGTCGTAGAAGCCGACGTAGGAGTCCCTCAAGTGACGGATCCGTGGTGAGGCGGAGAGCTTGGCCGGCTCGAAGCGAGGCTTCCCTGGGCTGTCCAGTCTTGAACAGACTGCTGGCCAGCCAGGCCAGCGCCTCAGGCACAACGGCCGGATCGATGTCGAGCGCCAGGGCCTCCCGGTAGTGCGGAATCGCCCGCGCTTCCCGCCCGTTGTTGTCGTGGAACAGGCCAAGCTCATAGTGCGCTCGAGCCTGCCCGCCGCGCGTCGTCGCCCGCTCCAACGCGGCTGTCAGCCCTGCCAGGCTCCGGCGCCTCGTGCGCGGCTTAGCCTCTGTCACGCGCTTTCCCTCATCAACCGGTATCAAGACTCTGCGCGCTTCTCCCTGCCACCCATCGGCCCTGGCCCCCGCCCCCGCAGCGGCACCTCCCGCAGAAATATCGTCACCACAAACGCAATCGCCAGCGCCACCGCCACCACCACAAACACCGAACCGATCGCCGAGGCCAGCGTCTCCCGCAGCGCCGCCAGCAGCTGATCCAGGATCGCTGCCCCCTCCTGTCCGCGTTCCGCGAAGCCCGCTCGCAGCGCCTCCAGCGCCTGCGGATTCACCAGCGCCTGCGGGTTCTCCTCCATCCGCGCCAGCTGCTCCGCCGGCACCGCCTGCCGGATCGCCGGCGGCAGCGATTCCTGCAGGCCCGCCGCAAACCGGTTCGCCATGAACGACCCCAGCACCGCCAGCCCCAGGGCGCCCCCGATCGACCGGTAGAACTGCGTTGCTGAAGTCACCGCCCCCAGCTGGCCCATCGGTGCGGCGTTCTGCACGGCGATCGTGAAGCTTGGAAACGTCATCCCCAGCCCCAGTCCCGTCAACATGATGCTGGCCACCGCCTGTCCAAAGGACGTATCGGCCGTCATCCGCGAGGTCATCACCACCCCGCCGGTCATGATCCCGATCCCGAGCAGCCCTTGCAGCCGGTAATGCCCGCCCAGCCGCGACAGCGCCTGCCCCGACAGAGCCGCAGCCACCACCATGCTCATCATCATTGGCGTCATGAACGATCCGCTGCTCGTGGCGCTGGCCCCAAGCACACCCTGGAAAAACAGCGGGATGAAGATGATCGACCCAAACATCGCAAATCCCGTAATGAACACGGCCACCAACGAGACGCCCACCACCGGGTTCCGGTAGATCCCCAGAGGCATGATCGGATCCGCCGCCCGCCGCTCCACCAGCACGAATATCACCGTCATCACCGCCGCGAAGACCAGGATCCCCACGATCTGCAGCGACAGCCACTCGAACTGCACCCCGGCCAGCGACAGCCCGATCAGCAACGGCACCACCACCAGCACCAGCAGCCCCATCCCCGCGTAATCCAGCTGAAACGTTCGCTTCTCCGGCCGCGTGTTCGGGAAGAACCGGATGAACAACGCGATCACCGGCAGCCCCAGCGGCACGTTCACGTAGAACACCCAGTTCCACGACAGCGAGTCGGTGATGAATCCGCCCAGCGTCGGACCAATCACCGACGACAGGCCGAACACGGCGGCGACAATGCCCTGGTACTTCCCGCGCTCCGCCGGCGGAAACAGGTCGCCCACCGTCGTGAACGACAGCGCCATCATGCTCCCGCCGCCAATGCCCTGGATGGCCCTGAAGGCGATCAGCTGATCCATCGACTGGCTCACCCCCGCCAGCACCGACCCCACCAGGAACACCACGATCCCGCCCAGGAAAAACGCCTTCCGCCCATACAGGTCCGAAAGCCGTCCCACGATCGGTACCGTCGTCGTCGACGCCACCAGGTACGCCGTCGTCACCCACGTAAACCGGTCGAACCCGCCCAGATCCGCAATGATTCGCGGCATCGCCGTGCTCACCACCGTCTGATCCAGCGACGCCAAAAACAACGCCAGCATCAACCCACCCATCGTCAACACCACCTGCCGCCTCGGCAGCGCGGCCTGCACCGCTGGGTTGTTGTCCATCAGTAGGTCTGCCCAATGAGGCTCATCGGCATCGATTCACCATCGGCCGGCAGTCTCCAGTCGTGTAGACGAGAGGCGAGCGCCCCGGTCCGCGCGTGATTCCCCGGCCGGTCGGAGTTTTGAAAGCGATGCTACCGGCCCCACGGCCGAGAGACCGCTACAAATCCCCGTGGTCCTCGAACTCGCGGACGCTTCTTCTGACTACTTTCGGGGGAAAGCAACGGTGCTGGGTGTCAATCTAATCGAGTGGACGCGAGTCTTTCCCCTCTCCTGGGGGAGAGGCAGACTCGGCCGTCTTCGGCCGAATTCGGTGAGGGGTCTTCAGGGCAACCAGCTTCGGGTTTCGCAAAAGCCTAGGCTCGGAGCGGGCTGGGGTGAGGGGCTTCCCGGCAGCCGTCCCCGGGCTGCGCCTAAGTCTCGCCGAGGGAATGTCCTGCTGCGCCTAGGAGCCGATGAGCCCTTCCTGCGGACGCACCCACGGCAGCTTCGGCAGGACGGCCATGAACTCGGCGCGCGGAAGCTGCAGGTCGCCGACTGGAACGTCGATCACGACTGGCGCCTCGCACTCGAGCGCGCGCGGAAGCAGGTCTTTCAGATCCTGCGGATCGTCCGCCCGCAGGCCGACCGCCCCGAACGACTCGGTGAATCCCACGAAGTCGGGGTTATGCAGGCCGGTCTCGTAGTCGCCGTCAAAAAACTCCTCTAGGTCGCGCGCCACATTCCCGTAGGCGTCGTCCCGGAAGACGATGCTGGTGACGTTGATGCCGTACCGCACCGCCGTGGCCAGTTCCACGGCATTGAACAGAAATCCACCGTCGCCGTTGACCGATATCACCGGGCGATCGGGATGGGCCACCTTGGCCCCCAGCGCCGTGGGGAATCCGAAACCGAGGTTGAACGAGTAGCCGGAGTCGATAAACGTCTTCGGCTCGTGCACCTGGTAGTGCGTGCGGGCGTAGTAGCCGAACTGCGTGACGTCCCACACGATGTGGGTGTCCTCCGGGACGCTGCGTTGCATGGTCTCCAGGATCGGGTAGTGCGGCTCTTTGAGGTGGATGTCCCGGTAGGCGATCAGCCGTCGCGCGGCCACGACGGCCTCGACCGGTGATGGGCGGTTTCCGGCGCCGGCTGCGTCGAGCAGCGGAAGCAGAGCCTCGATCGTGGCTTTGGCGTCGCCATGCAGCGGGCGGGTGTTGGCCTGAACGCGCGTGAGTTCCGATTCCTCGATGTTGATATTGATCAGCGTGGCGGCCTCCCCCGCCGGATTGCCCAGGGAAAAGCGCGTCCCGATGCCGATCACCAGGTCGGCCGCCTCCATCACTTCGAACAGTTGGTTCATCTGGTCGAACTCGCCGTGGTGCGCGAAACACGAGCCGTACGCCAGTGGGTGCCGATCGGGAATGACGCCCTTGCCGCCGCACGAGGTGACGACCGGGATATTCGTGGCTTCGGCCAGGCGCACCAGCGCCGCCTCGGCGTCTGAACGAGCCACGCCGCCGCCCGCGTAAATGACGGGCAGCCGGGACTCCGCGATCAGCCGCGCCGCTTCACGCAGTTGTTCCTGGCTGGGGACGATCCGCGGCACCGGCGCCGGGTCGTGCAACGTCACCTCGTCGCGCTCCACCCCGGCCTCGGGCGGAATCTCGATCAGCACCGGATACGGCCGGCCGCTCCGCATCTGGCGAAAGGCCTCCGTCACGGCAGGTGGAATCTCCTGCGGCGTGTTGGCGGCGTGCCGCCACTTGGTCACGGCCCCCACGATGTCCGCTTGACCCAGCACCTCGTGATACGTGCCCAGGCCGCTGCCGATCTGCCCCCGCGGGATCTGTCCCGCAATCGCCAGCACGGGCGACGAGCGTGCGTAGGCCGTCGCCAGGCCGCTGGCCGCGTTGTACACCCCCGTGCCCGGGACCACCAGCACCACCCCCGGCTTGCCGCTCACCCGCGCATAGCCGTCGGCCATGTGCGCCGCCGCCTGCTCGTGCCGCGTCGTGATCATCCGGATATCGGGATGGTCCCGCAGCGCCGCAATGATCCCGGACATGTGGATGCCCGGAATCCCGAAGACCACGTCCACCCCTTCTCGCACCAGGGAATGAACCAGGGCCTCCCCGCCGCTCATCATGGTCATCCGGACCCGCCCTCAGGTGCTGAAATTCAGCGCGTGCAGTCGCGCCGCCCCGCAGAAGTGAATCCGCAGCCGGACCGCATCCGGGCCTAGGTCATCCCAACGCCGCTCCCGCCACGTCACCGCTTCCCGCAGCCCATCACGGCTCACCGGCCGGCAATCGTCGCGGCTGAATCCCGCCAGCGGCTCGTCGCCCTCCGCCGCCAGCACCTCCACCTCCACCCAGCTCCGCAGCGGCTGCCCGTCGCTGACGTTCAGCGAGAGCCGCGCCCCCCGCTCCTCGGCCG
>VXPS01000389.1:3415-12469 GCA_009839425.1 Chloroflexota bacterium | reverse complement strand
CCATACGGCGGAAATTCCTCGATAAAGCCCGGCCGGCGCCCCGCGGCCGGAGACCCGCGTACAGCCGCCCCCGATATCCCGGCCGACTTGTGCCGCGCCAGGTTCAGCAGGCCCGACAGCATAAACACCACCACGAATCCAGCGATGGCGCCGAGCAGGATATTGTCCCCGATGATGGCGAGGATGAGTCTCCGCGACCGCAGCGCCGCCGGGTACGCCGCCACGCCGCCGCGGAACGACGTCACGGTCCTGCCGTCCGGCAGGCGGTATCTGGTCGCCGCGCTCTCGTCGAAGCCGGCGAAAATCAACGCCTGCGCCACGCTCGCCTTGCCGGCGGCGTACCAATCCCGGGTATCGGTGTATCGCAGCGCCGCCAGCGAGGGCAGCAGCAGCGCCATCGACACCGCCCCCAGCGCCCCCAACGCCAGCGCCCGGCGCAGCCGGCCAACCTGTCGACCGAAGTTTTGGCGAAGGCCGGGGCCGATCATCGGACCCGCTCCCGGAGCCGCGGGCAAGCATCCGGCCGCGCGCGCCGGAGCCCGGCGGCCCCGCCGGAATGGGCGTCCGGACCGTCGCGATGGAGGGTGTCGAGCGCGGCCATGGACATAAGGATAGGTCCGCCGCGAAGCCCTGCAAGTCACTGCCTGTAGGCGATTTATTGCGAATCATACTCCAGGGTACCCGGAGGTACGCATGGCGTCACAAGTCGCCCGAAAAAAATGTGAAAAAAATTTCGCCCGGTTCGCGCACGGCGCCCGAAATCGGCCAAATGACCGAATCGGAGGTGTGGATGCTCCATGAGTGTCGAGAACATTCTGAGTTGACCGGTTTATGTACCAAATCAATTGACCGCTTCTGTTGTGGTTGCTGGCCCTGTGGGGAAGTGGTCAGGCGCGGAGCGGCTGTCCACTTGTCCACAGGGCGCCGGCCGGTCGCGTCGAAGCGGGTCACGCGGCCTTCCTGGTTGTTGTTTCGATCGGTTGGCCATCGGCCTTGTAGCGGGCCAGACGGCGTGGGCCGTGGAAGACGGCCAGCGTTCCGTCGGGATATTCGTGCACCCGAATCTTCGCCTTGACGTAGTGATGGCGGTAGCGGTCGGGCGGGATCTGCAGCGCCAGGCGCTTGTAGCGCACGGTGTTGTCGTTGCCGACAGTACGCTCCTCATGGATGCAGAGGATGTCGTCGAGCGCGCCGGCGTTTCGCCGCCAACATGAAGACCAAGTTCAGCACCGGCGGGTCATGACAACCCTGTAGTGGCTGCCATCGGCGGAGGCTGCTCTTGAAGAGATCGTAGATTACATTGCCATCGACAATCTCGATGCGGCCCTGAAGCTCGGCGATCAAATCCTCTCCGCGGTCGAGGCGCAACTTACGCGCCATCCGCATATCGGCCGGCCGGGACGCGTGGCCGGCACTCGCGAGCTTGTCGTGCATCGAAACTACATCGTGATCTACCAAGTCAGGACTGACGCGATGGTCGTGCTCGACATCATCCACGCAGCACGTTCCCATCCGCCCGAACTGTGGGGCAAACCCTCGCGCCCGGCATTGGCCACTCAGCGTCCCATCAATCATCTGCCCTCACACCCGCGCGCTGCCGGAGTGTAATCGTGCTCCAATTGCGCCGCTGGGGATGCAATCGGCAATCCTGACGGTGAGCATTCCAACACTTCGGAAGGGGACATTGCCATAATGCGGGGACCGGCACGGAGCCGAACGCTCGCTCACATGGCGGTATACTTCGAGACGGACAGGCTGCCCTCAGTTACATTTCCATATCGAATGCACGTACCTTCTCCGAGGTCTTTTCCGGCCCCGAGACCTTCTCCGGGGCCTCTTTCGTTATTGTCTTGCTGGCATTCTTGGCACCTCCGAACATTCCCAAGCTTTTTTTCTTGACTCTGAATCCGTGATCCTCAATTCTGCGGTCGAGAGGAATCAGAAAATGCGCTTCCTTGCTTTGATCATCTCCGCAGTCCTCATCACCCTGCCCGCTGTCGCCATGGCGGCGTCCGTCGTCTACATTCCCTAGGCGGGTCGTCGTCCGTCCCTACGGCAGTCCCAACACGGCCTCCGAGTGTCTGAGGTAACTCTCGACTGCATTTACCTCGTATCCGATGATGTACCCATCAACGATATGACCTGCCGGACGCTTCTTGTCTTCGGCCCCCTCGTTTCTTTCTAAGGGTCTCAACAGCGCCAGCGCCCTCAATAGGTACGCCCGCGCGTTCCGATACGATTCCAGATCCTTTCCGCCCTCCGGCAAGATGAAGTACTTCCTGGCAGCCAACGCCATCAGCAGTCTGGCGTGATTTACCAGAAAGTTCGCTCTGCTCAATTCAGTGCCGCCAAGCTCTTTCGGATAGCAGCTCTCCGGCATTGCTGTATTCTGCTCCGCATACTTCAGAACATCCGCCGGCACTCTCGTCACTGTTCCGCCATCCAGAATGTTCTCAATCCAGCGATTGCTCAGCGACATGAACGTGAAGCGGATGTTGTGTAGGACATCCCCGTCTAGCCCTCGAATTTGTTTCTTTTTATGGGACTTCGCGCAACTCTTCGCCCACCTATCGATATGCCGCAATTCGGGGATTGGGCTCGTCAGTAGCGCCTCTTCAAACAGCTTGACACTCTGCCCAAGCACGTCGCGCGTCTCCAGCACCGCCCCGCTCTCTTCCAGCAGAAACGACAAATGAACGTAGGCCCGAATCCGACGCCAGTTCGCAATCTCCTTCCGAAGGTCTGGCCGCAGGCTCCGGTCGATCCACAGCGCCAAGATCTCCGCCCCATCACGCTCGTGCCCCGCCAGCTGCATCATGTGAGCAAGCAACAGCGCAAAATAGGGCAATTCCAAGGCTTCCTTTCTTGCTTCCTCATCCGTCACACGAAAAGGATGCTTCTTACATTTCGGGAGATGCTCATACAACCCGTCAAGTAAGAAGCTCGGATCCACCTCCGATATTTTTTTATTCTCCGCCAAGATCGAACGAAACCAAGCGGCACCATCGGAAACAGTCAAGCCGAAATCTGCCTGAATGGCACCCGCGTCACGGACAGACTGCCTCTGCAGAATTGTCTGTCCCAAACACGTCGCGATGGGATCCGTCAACGGTAAGTGATTTCCTTGACCACTGGAATTCCCCCCATGGAGATGACGCACATACTTTACGTCACGGTCGGCAATCCCCTTCATCGAGTTCAAAATACCGACTGCACGCTTCCGGGAGCCCCCTTCATTCGCTCCGCCTGTTTGACCCTTGATCGGCAATTCCTCCTCTTCCGCACTTCCCTTCTCGAAATCCAAGCTCACCGCCGGAGTCGAGACCCCACTCAGTCGCGGCAGGAGACGGTCCATCGGCCCATAAAGAACTCCCGTGAGAAAAAGAACCAGCAGACCCAAACCCCAACGCAGATGTATGGTCCGCGCACGCTTCCCCGTCAGCGCGTCGGGCACGAGGAAATAATTCACCCAGATCCCCAATCCTAATCCGAACAAGAATCCGAATATCAACGGAATAGAGAACGTACGAATCAACAGCTTCAAAATGTAGACTTCCTCTCCCGGCAAAGCCGCGGAGGAAATCACAAGCATAACCACGATCAACGTCACCGCCGCCGTTGTTAGGATCGTCAACCCTCGTCCAGGCAATACGAGATCCTGCATTCGCTGCAACGGACCGCGCTCCTGACCACCCGCCGCGTACGCGCCGAATCCCACGGCCGCCGCGAGGAACACAACAAGAATCTCATACCCAGACAAGACTGCCTCCATTCACCGATGCGAGCCTGACCTTCTAATCCTACTTGATCTGATCTAGCAGGCTGCTGAAAAAGTCTTCCTTGTGAGGCATGGAAATAATTCTTTCTCTCTTTGCCAATTGCATGGGGGAGGTTATGCGTGGAGGCAACGACCGGGCGGACGGGCTTTTTTTCTTATGTGAACTGCGAGGCTCGGGTTCCTGCGACGTATCCGCTTTGCCTGATCCGTGCGATGGTTGATGAGGTGCTGGAGCATTTGTCGCGGGATTTCGAGGGGTTGTATTCGAAGATGGGGCGTCCCTTGGTCCCGCCGGAGAAGCTGTTGCGGGCGTTATTTTTACAGGCCTTTTACTCAATTCGCTCGGAACGTCAGCTGATGGAGCAGATGGATTACAACCTTTTGTTCCGTTGGTTCGTCGGGTTGTCGATGGACGCCGCGGCGTGGGATGCGACGATGTCCAGCAAGCACCGCGACTGGCTGCTGGGTGGAGGGGTTGGGCGGAAGTTCCTGGCGGTGGTTGTGGAGCAGGCGCGTCGGCACGGCCTGCAGTCGGACGATCACTTTCCCGTGGACGGGACGCTGATCGAGGCCTGGGCGTCGATCCAGAGCTTCCCCCCCAAGGACGGCGCCGACAAACTGACAGGGTCGGGGTGTAACTCGGAGAGGAACTTCCGCGGCGACAAGCGGTTCAACGAAATCCATGCCTCGACGACCGATCCCGACGCCCGGCTGAGCGCAGCGGCCCGCTCGTTAGTATCGGCCGACATGCTGAAGTCCATCGGTGTTCCCGTGTCCGGCCGGTAGAAGCAGGACGCCGGCCCCAGAAGGTAGCGGGCCCCTGGGTTGGGAGCGCAGTAGCCCTTGTCCCCGCGTGAGAGAACCAGCCGAAACGCGAACAGCACGATGATCAAGCTGTCCAAGATCCTCCTCCGTTTCGTCCACTGGCGACCATACGCGCCGGCGAGTTCCCAAGCCACATCAATGATCTTCATCCACATCGCAACGTCCGGGTCGTCGCGCATCGGCACTGGGGGCTTGCTGTGCTGCGGCGCCTTGCTCTCGCCCTTCAGCACGGCGCGGAAGCCAGGGTTGAGAGGACGGACGAGTATCTGCTTTGGTAGCTTGGCCCGGCATCCGCTTCGGCGTCCGGTCGTCATGCCGATCACGGTCCAGTTAGCGGCTCGGTAGCAGGCCCCGTCGAAACGGGTAGGATCTCCCGCGCATGGGCAGAGCGGACGAGTGAACCGCCAACATTTCCACGGCGGCGTGCAGCGATGGAGGAAGAGATTTTAAATGGCGTTGGCGAACAACCCTCCACCCTTGTGCAGGGTGCTGCCGATCAAGAGCGGCCCCGCTTGTGCCGCAGCGAATTCAAGCCTTAGCCTGCCGGACAGACCGCCTTGCGGTCCGCGCCGCACCGACAGAATCTCGAGGTTGCTTGACTCCGGCCAGCCGATGCGGGCCAACTCGGCAACAACATCCACCGTCAGCGCTTCTTCATCGGTCAATCGGCGGCGATGCCGGGTCACGCGATAGTCTGTAATGCTCTCCCAGATCTGCGAGGGCGCGAACAAGGGGTCATTGTCCGCCTCCAGCGCCGCTGGCGCGAGCGCCAGACGTCCGGCCCGGCCGGCGCGCAGCACGTTCATACCTTCGAGCGCATGTTCGAGCCGGGCGTGGTCGCCGGCTATCTCCCGCCACTCCAAACCGCTGCGCTGCAGGAGGTTTGGCGCGACAAAGAGAAGGCGGCGGCGCGGCAGGTCGGGCACGACAGCGACATGGCGGTGGACGCTGCTGCGTGCGGGACGGCCGTCGTCCTCATGGCCGCTCACATAGCGCGGAACGGATTGGCCGCGGGGCAGGACGGTTTGCATCCGAGCCAGCATGGCGCGCCGCGCGGCGCGGGCGCCGAGTGCCGGGTTCGCATCTCCGGTAAGGCCCGCCCTGATCGTGAACTGCAGCACGCCAGGCATCGGGTCGACCGGACGCATGAGCCCGAGGCCGAGATAGCGCCCGTCGCCCAGCAATAGCGGCCCGTCAAGCGGCGCGGCGAAGGTCAGCGAAGCGTGCCAGAGTGCTTCCTTGGCAAAGCGGGTGCCCGTAGCGAAGGTCTCGGCCCGTTCGCCGTGACCGTCGAATGGCTCACGCTGCACTTGCACCGAGGTCAGCGATAGGCCGACCTCCGCATGGCGCAGGGCCTGACGCACGGCGTTAACGGCGCGGGTCTCTTCACGCGCGCGCTCGGCGCCATCTTTGGCCTCATCCCTTTTACGTGCGGGGTCGATACGCCGCCGTCGTGCAGTCGAGAGTGCGAGCGGGGTCACGCTGCGCCAGCATCGCCCGCTGCACTCATAGCGCTCCGCCATGGCGTCGTCGTCCACAGACTGCAACTCGGCGAGGATCACGCCGTCAGCGTCGGCCCAGGCAGTTTGCGCAAAAGCCCAGGCAACATCGTCCGCACGGAGCGGACAGGTTTGTGGCACATAGACTGCCAAGCGCCGGATCGTCATGTCGGCATGGGGATGGCCTATCGACGGTAGCGGCACGATCCTCACCCGCGCGGCCTTGTCCGTGTCCGTCGCACCGCGGCCGACCAGACATCGTTCGATGTCGTCCGCCCGAGACGGTATCGTGTCGCACAGCCGCCCTGCTGCTTGGTCGCGTACCGCGGCAACGAGCGCCGCCGCTTCGCTGAGCCGCCACGGGGTGAAGCTGCCGCGGGCTTCGGCCCCGTGCAGCGCAAAGATCAGACGCCTGGGCGGAGCATTGTAGGGGACGCTCGCAAGAAGCGGCTTGGCCGGTTGGACAAAGACGCGAACCGGCTTTCGGTTGCTGCCGCCACTGCGAAAGCGGGTGCGTGTTCCCTCGAAGCGGGCTGCGAGGCTCTGTCGTGTTCCCGGCTGCGGACAGAGCAGAGTGCTGCCCGCGCCGCCGCCCGGCGACGGTTGGTAGAGGATACCGCCGTGTTCGGAGATTCGCTTTCGCGCCTGATCCGCGTCGAGTACGGTTGCATTGGCCCAGGCCATGTCGATACCCCGTCCGCACTGGTAGAGATGTTCCGCCAATTCGCACAGTGCTGCTGCCTGCGCATCGTCGCCGCTGAAGGACCAGCAGTAGAGGAGCGGATCGGAAGCGTCGAATAAAATAGGGTGGATGGCCTTGCCCACGCGGACGGTTGCCACCGCATCTGAAATGTCGGATGCGTTCTTCCCGGACAGCGCGGCGTCGAGATCGTTGTTGGGTACAAAGCCGGTGTAACGCTGCCCAGGCGTACCGCGTGGGGCTGTAACAGTTGGGGGCGGCAGCCGCTCCAGCCAGTCCAGTGAATCCCGCGCCGCGTCCAACACCGTCCCCCCCTGAGCCGCACCTGCCACCAGTGCCTGGAACAGCCGCGCCGGTGCGGGCGGCCAGCCACCGGCACCGTGATAGCGGCCTTCATGGAACCTCACGGTGACGAGTAGCGCGCGCTCCACGATTCAGCCCTTCTTCGCGGCGTCGGCCTTGGCCAGATCCTTGTCGAACGAGACGGTACGACTCTCACCCACGCCGAACTCCGTCGACGCTTCCCGCGCAAAGGTAAGGGCGGCGTCCGCGTCCAGTGCGACGGTTTCCCGTGCACCGTCGCGGGCGACGGCCGTCCACTCGGCCTCGGCATCGGGATCGGGGGTCAGAAGACAGCCCTGGCGCAGAAATCCATCGAGTGGAGCGGTAGCCGCGACCAGTGCAAGCCCCAACACGTACCGGCGCAGTGCCGGCGCATCGTCACCGCCCAGGCGGCGGAGCGCCACCAGATTGACGGTCACGGTTCGGTGGATGTCGCCATGAACCACGATCCCGCCATGCGCCTCCGGCGCTGGAACATGCACGAAGCCGCGCTGCGCGAGCGGACCCTTGGTGTTTCCTTCCTGTTTTTTCTGTTCGGCTTCGGAGAACGTACCGAGTTCCGCGTAATTGATCGGCGGAATATACTGTGCGGACTGCTTGAGTTCGTCCACATCCCAGGCGCGGATGACCGACTGCACGATGCGCGGCAGTTTGGCCTGGGTATCCCGCGAATCCCAGACCCCAAACACGAGCGAGGTCGGCGCCAACCGCGCGATCGGCGCTGGGTCGGCCGTGTCAAGAAACGTGGTGAAGGCGGCATTTGCCTCCTCGGCGAGCGCCGTGGACCGCACGAGCGCGTCGCCCAGCCGGTGACCGACCCGGAGGATGGATATCGACCTGTCATTGCCGTAGGTGATCGTCACCTGCGGCACGAGGGCAGCGTAGGGCTCCTCCTCGAACACCGGCTCCATGCGGTTCGCCTGTGAACCCACACTGTCGACGGTCGCGACCCTTGTACCGTCGGAGAGCGTGTCGATGTTGTACCCGATGCCCGCATAGGTCGGCGGGAAGATCACGGAATCGCCACCCTCCACCGGCAGCAGGGTCTGCCGCAGCGTCAGAGCCACGGGTCCGGCGCGGTCGTTTGCGCAGCGCTCGGCAAAATCGGTATCGAATACGGTCATAATGGCGGTGTCTCCTCGGTAACGTCGGTTATACAGCGGGCTTGGCCTTCCTGCCCAGGCCAATCCAGCCGCATGGCAAACAGGCGGAACGGCATCCCGGGAAAAGGCGGTTTCTCTGCGCCGAGGGCCGCGCGCAGAAAGATCGGGTCATATAGTTCGTTACCCGCTATGCCGGCGACGCCATAGCTGTACTCCAGCCTCCGACGCCGCACCGGACGAGCGTTGGTCAGGCCGATGGCGGCCAGCAACTCGACGATCGGGTACCCCCTCATCACCACGTCGCGATGGGTGTTGGGCGAGAAGCCGGCATCAATGGGCACATAGTCGCGCCGCCAATCGAAACGGAAACTGCTGCTCTGTTCGGCGCTCAGCGAGAACGGGGCATGGGCATGGCCGGCCGCCCGGCCGCGGATCAGGTCGAGGGCTTCTTCGGCCAGTTTCGCACCGGGTTTGCCTTGCATGCCGGCCCAGAATTTGACGTTGTCTCGGCAAGTACTGTCTCCCCAATAGTCGACGACCACGCTGTGTCCGGCATCGTCTCGCAAACAAGCGGGCAAAGTGGGCGGCGTGCTTGGGTCGGGATAGGGGAATGCGCCGGACTTATCGATTCGCGTTGCAATCTGCCACATACCCTCTGTGCTATTCGCCGAATTCGCTGGCGCAACGGACGTGACCATGGCCTCGTCGAGAAAGCGCAGGACGCGCACGACCGGATCGTCGTCGCCGCGCCCGGCGCGCCGACAACGGAAAATTGGGGGGTTGGGCCGATCGAGGCCACCCCGGGCC
>VXPS01000389.1:0-3405 GCA_009839425.1 Chloroflexota bacterium | reverse complement strand
CCCCCAAGCCCCGGCCCAACCCCCCTCCACCAGGCCCCCGACGACAACCCCCCGCCCCCCCACGACCGGCCCGGCGGCGCCGCGCGCGGCGAGCCGAAAGCGCAAATTGGCGGGGTTGCGCCAATCGAAGCAACCGCGGGCCTCGCCCAGCAGGATGTCGGCGGCTTCCAGGAAACCCAAGCAGGCGAACACTTGGCCGGGATTGGTGAGATCGACTGGAATCGACGTTCCGGCCATCACGAAGCATCCTCTTCGAGTCGCCGCGACGCGGCCTGATCGGCGGCACGTAGCAGCGCTTCCCACCAGGCGAGACCCCAAGGCCCCCAGGCACGCTGAAGGCGCGCGAAGCGCATGGCGATCGTTTGGGCGGCAGCTTCCGCCTCGCTCGGCGGCAGGTCGTCATGGCCTTCGATGCCAATGCCAGGCCTTGCGTGGCCGTGGTGCGCGGCAATCAGGTGAAGCGCCAGGTCGAAGCGCGCATCGGTGCGGTCAACGGCGTCGAGGCCGTTCTTCTCTGCATCCAGCGCCGATTTGAACTCATGCCGGAACCCGTTCAACACGGATTGGTTCGGAGCCTTTGTCGTCTTGGCGTAGGGACCGCCTCCCTCCATCGCGCCGAAGGCCCGCTGCCAGCGGGGCGCGGCCTTGCCGTCGTCATGGTGGCGGGCGGCCGCCACCAGCATGGACGTGTCTTCGTGAGTGAGGCCAAGAGCAGTGGCTATGCGTGCCGCCTCCTCGCCTGCCCAATGCTGATGCTCGTCGAGGAGCTGCGCCTTGCGGGCCACCGCCCTGGCGTCCTCGCTCTCGCCCACATCACGACGCCTGCTCACGATCAGCCATGAGACAGCATCTCCCTCCACCGTCACTCTATAGGGTGCGGCCGACACCGATTGCCAGCCATCGGCGACCTGATCGCTGTCCGGACCTACATCCACCCTGAGATTCCAAGCGTACGACTCCGGATCTCCGCCGGGATCGCCCCAGTTGTCCTCGATTGTGGGCGTCGCCGTATCGCTACGGTCGTCAAGCAGGCCATCTCTCAACCCGCCAAGCCGGGCATCCACCACCAGACGCCTGCCTGCAAGGTATCTCTTGAGATTCTCCGGCTTCATCCCGCCCATTTGCGCGAGACTCAGGACGCCCACCGGCCGATTGGCACCGTCAACTAGAAACGCGATGGGACTGTCCGGGGTGAACGGCACTGGGTCAATACGGGCTTCGTCCGCTTCCCCGTCGGCTCCCCGGCCGCCGTCGCCTCCGACGGTTGTCGCCGCCGCATCTTTCCGTAGGTTAGGCAGTTTCCGTCGCGCCCGTTTCCTGACCCAATCCGCCACCAGCGAAGTCTGGGTATCGAGTATCTCCATCGCCTGTGGTGGTGCGGCTGCAAAGAACCCACGTACATCCCGGTCCGGCGGTATCTCCGGACCGTCGCTGTCAGCCCGGAAGCGTGGTGGCAGGTAGCGACGCCAGATCACGGCTGTCCGCGGTTCGTCGTCTTCCACCCATCCGCGAAGCCAGGGAGCGACCTCCGGCCGGCCGGCATGGCCGTCCAGCGATGTCATCGCCCAAGCATCGACCAGAGGGCGGGTGAGCGCCGGGTAGAGCGGCATGAGCGTCGTGGCTGCGGCGACCCGCGCCGGGTTAGCGGCTAGGTCCCGCAAGGTGCGAGGGTTGGCACGGCGCCTGCCATCGGAGTCCCTCGGCAAGGCGTCAAGAAGGGCGCGCACGGCCTTATGGCGGGTAATGGCGTGCTCGCCCCCTTTCTTCCCGTTCGGCGGTCCCTGGTCGATCACATGTATGTGCGCCTTACCTTTACCGTAGCGGTTGACGCGGCCAAGTCGCTGCACCATGCGCTCCCACGCCACCAGATCACAGATCATGTGGTCGGTATCGAGATCAACTCCCACCTCGCCGGCCGAGGTCGCGACCAGGAAAACGGGCTCGCTGCGCGTTCTTGCTGTATCGCCGACAAGACGGTGCTCCTGCAGTTCGTCGGCGGCCTTCTGCCGCTCGTACATCCGGCGACCGCCGACAAAAAGAATCACATGGGGCCGGGACATCTCCTCGCTGACGCGCTTGCGAAGAATGTCCGCCACCTTCTCAGCGTCCTTGCGGAAATCACAGAAAACCGCAACGGCAGGTGCCTGCCCGTTGGATACAAACGCCGCCTGCATGACGTCCCAAGCCCACTTGGCCAGTGCTTCGGCGAGATCGGATTCTTCCCCCAGGTGGTCGACCGTCAGGCTCTTGTGCGCTTCCAGACGCTTACGGACCGTCTCATCCGCCTCGTCGTCGGCCTCAAGACCGAACGGTTGGGTTTCCGGACCGTGCCCCAGCGTGGCCGAGAGCGGCAGCACGCGGAACGGCGGCGGAAATCCGTTTTGTGCTGCCGGGCCGGTAAGTTCGCCCGCGCAACCGCCGGAACCGCTGCGCCCTTCCTGGATCGCCTCAAGGAGGCGCTGAAAGGGGCGGGCGAGGTGCGCCTCGTCCAGCAGCACCATAACGTCGCAACCGAGCAGACCCGCCGCAAAAGGCCGCATCCGGCGCGACAGTCCATACCCCTCGAACAACAGCCGCGAGCCTATCATGTCCACGGTGCCGACGATAATCGCAGGTGCCGCTGGATCGGACATCCACTCCCGGTTGTCGACATGTTGGCCGCGCAGGGTGGAGATGGGTAGCAGAGCGTCGCCGAGGCCGAGGCCGGACCGCACTGGCGCGAGCCTTTCGTCATTCTTCAGGTTTTCACGCAGTGTCTCGGCGAACGCGGTCGCCTGATCGACAACGGCACGCCGATCGACAACATAGACGAGGCGCCGGGGCAGGGCCGCACCCGCAGCCCGCGCGAGCAGCCAGACCGCCATGACGGCGGTCTTGCCGAGTCCAGTGGGGATGTCCACTGCCGAGGGCAGCGCGCCGGTCGAGAAATGCTCTTCAAACAGCCGTCGCTGCCACGGAAAGGGCGGATGCCTGGTCAGCGCGTGAAATGCGTCTTCAAATTCAATGGAGCGTATCATCCCTCCAATGCCTGACCCGGAAACACTGCGCGAACCGCGGATAATGGTTGTGGCATGGGGCTGCAACAAATCCGTGTTCGAATCCGGCCTGTCAGCCGGCTGGGCATTGCGAAAGGCACCATCTGGGTCCGGGTTCCTGATTCCAACGGAAACCCTTTGAGTTTCCCGGCGCAGACTGATCGTGTCACAGGAATTTCTGAAACTTTGAATTTTGGTGTATGGAGAGACATATCGTACTTACACAGAGGACTATTGTGGGCGCTCAGATGCGAGTCAATGGTCAACGAAGAATCTGGCCCGAACGTGACACCGAACACCACATGTTTTAGGTTAAATCCCTTCGCTTGTTTATCGGCCTGATTCCGACCGCCAACTCATTCCGAAAGGA
>VXPS01000319.1 GCA_009839425.1 Chloroflexota bacterium | reverse complement strand
CCGGGACCCCCCGGGGATTCCCCGGCGGACGCCCGCCCGGCCCGCTGACGCGCTACGACCCCGCGAGGGCCAGATCGCACAGGGCCAGCGCCACGGCGTCAGATCGGCTCACCGAGCAGCAGCATCAACAGGACGTAGGCCGCCACCAGAAACAACATCAGCGACAACCAAGGTGCGAGGAGCCGGCCCGGGAGTACGCTGACCAGGTACAGCGAATAGGAATCCGGCTCCAGCAGCTCCGAAAGCGGCGGGCGTTCAAGCCGCACGCCCGAGGCGTCCTGAGCGCCGGTTGCGAGGCGCACGGCGACCGTGCCGACGTAGCAGGCCAGGCCCAGGCCCACGGAGACCATCAGCAGCAAGGGCAGCCCGGTACCCGCCGGAAAGGAGGCCTGCCCCAGGCGTTCGGCCACCGGGTTGGCCACCAGCAGGCGGAACGCCTCGCCGGCAATCACCGGCGCGAGCAGCGTCCCGAACAACCACGGCACGATGTCCATCCGGCGACCTTCATCCGACCACCAGGCAGCATGGTCGAACAGCGTCTGGAAGAAGCGGATCACGAACACGTGCAGCATGGCAGCCCTCCCGGTCCCCTCCGGATCGAAACGACAGCCTACGGAAGCTGCGGCACAATCGGGCACTGCGGCGCTTTCGCAGCCGGCACGAGGCACAACAGCGCGGCGTTCTCTCCCGGCGCGTGTGCAGGGCGCACGGGTGCGCCCGACCCAGGCCGCGGATCCCGCCGGGACCGGGTACCGGGCAGCGGGGATGGTGATTCACGCGAACCGCCGGGCCACGGGGACGCGATCGCGAAGCGCGCAGTGCGCGTGCGATGACACCGACGACCGTAAGGCTTGAGAGTCAGGCTCAGGCACCACGCACCGTTCCGGCCAGTCTGGCGGAGCGGCTGCAGGGCGGACCAGGAAACGACACGACTGCCCGATCCGGCCAACCTTGATCCCGGTTTCCAAGGAACCGTCGAGATCGCCGGACCGTGCTACGATTGCGGCATGCCCGCACCGGGCCCAAACTGAACGACCGACGTCCCGCAACGGGACCCTTCGACGAAGACCGGCCGCCAACGGCCCCGACGACGCACCGCCAGCGGGCCATCGCTCGCCCTCCATGACATCTGTTCCGGCCGCGCAGCCGCGGTTGCCGAGCAACCGTTGCCCCACTCCATGGGGGCCCCACGGACGGCCGCGCGGCCGGGACGCCAGCGCCATGTTCGCGATTGCGACGGCAGCCTGACGCGACAAGTGTTGCTGCGTTTGACACAGCGACCCGGCAAGACACGCGCCGCCTGGGCAACGCCCGGTCGCGAACGCCGGGACGGCGCCGTCTTGGACCCCAAAACCGTTCCCGCACGGGGCAGAGGAGACGCCATTGGCAGCCATTCCCCTTGACACAGGGAAGCACGTGTACCAAGGGTGCAACAGCGACTAAGCTGCTCAGCAGGTCAGCCGTCTCATCGCTGAGGCGACGGCCGGACACGTCGCTACGCCGCGCTGTCTCGGAACTCCTGATAGCGTTTGACTGCCCACCGCAGACTGGCAGTCCCCTTGCCAGGGTCTGCGCCCTTGCGGAAGGGAATACGATGCCGGCATGTGCCCGAAGGCGGGCAAACGAGGTGCTCCAGAAGACTCACCAAACGGTCTTTATCGTAAAGATCATCCAAATCGCCGTAGTGGCCCTCCACCCTGCGGCAGCGGCTGACCGCATCCACGATGGGACGGGGCCGATAGCCCCTGACATTACGCAGCCATAGCCGAAATCCACTCTCGTTAGTTTCCCGCATACTTCGCGCCCGTGCTTTTGATTCTGGGGAGCGTACGAACGGGATTTGCCAATCGTCAAGCAACGCCGCCTCCTACGCCCGCCACGACAGGCCTGCGCTCAGGAGCACTTGTCAACCCTCGATCGGCAGCCGCTCCTCCGCAGGTGATTGCAGCTCCTTCAGCAGCGCCCTCCGGAGCCAGTGCTTCTGGCCGATGTCACGCTTGTCCTCCAGTCCCGCGCGCGCCTCGTCCAGGGCCCTGGCCAACGTCGCGCTCGTGATCGCCAGCCCTTCCCCGGAGCGCCCGGGCGCGCCGAAGATCTCCTCGCAGACCTTGCCGAACACCTTGCTCTTCACCGACAGGAGCCGGACATCGGGCACGGGCTGTCCCGCCTGCCGGCCGCGCTCAGCCGCCGCGGCCACCTCCTTTTTCAGGTGACCCTGAGCCTCAACATACTTCGCGCGCATCTCAAGATTGGTTTCGATCGAGTAGCCCGCGATGACCAGCGCGTAGACCCGCCCGGGCCCGGGCAGCATCGCCTCCGCCAAGGCATGCTTGATCGCCCCGCTGAGCTGCTCCTCGAAGAAGCTTGTCTTCCTGACATCCCGCTGGCAGCTGACCTCGGCGACGATCCGGAAGTCCCCGTACGTCGCGACGATGTCGGGGTGCGGCCCCGGCGGGCAATTGTTCGGGTATCCCTAGTCCGAGACCGTGCACCAGCTCTTCACCTCCGCCGGCTGGTCCAGGCACGTGAGCAGCGTCGAGACCAGCAGCTCCATGGCCAGGCCCCGGTTGGTGAGCCGGGTGTCATGGGTGGTCACCCTCTCCTTGCCCTGGCCCGGGCGGATCTGGTTGCCCTGCCGCCGGGTCTTCGGGTCCAGCCCGAGCGACGTCAGCACGCGCCGGTCGACCGCCCTGAAGTCGTACGTGATCATCAGCCTCAACATCTTTTGCGCCGTCCGGCGATCGCACGGCACGCCTACGCCGCCTCGGCAACCGGCGCCAGGACGGACACCTCGAAGCCGCCGAATTCCTCCCTGAGCAGTCCGGACCTGGTCCCCGACCACGGCCGCGGCCGCCTGCTCGGCAGCCGACGGGCGTTCAAGGATCGGGACGGCTGCGGCCGGGGCGACCTGGCGTCCGGCCTCGGGCAGGCCTTCGGAATCGAGCAGGCGGAGCCGCTTGCACACCATCTGGACAGCACCGACGGCCCCCGCCCGCCTGCAGATCCGACGGGGCGTAGCCCAGCGCCTGCAGGGCCGTGCGCCTGGCCAGCGGCGGTACCGTCCACGGCACGTCCCCCGCCGCGCACGAACCGTCCGCGGCCGGCCGCGAGCCGCCCCGGCACTGCGACAGGGCGGCCCGAGCGGCCCGTCGTGCTACCAGGCAGTGGCGGTATCCGCGCTCGGGGCCCAGCTTCGCGCGAAGAGGTGCGGGGGATGACAGTAATATTTGGTTTACTTGTATCGGCAGGCGCTTCGCGCACCACGAGACGCCACTAACCATCTGATACCCCAAAACCTTCGACAGCCCAGGCCAACGACACTGCGACAGGAGCGCTTCGCGGGGGGAACGACCCGCGACCCACAGCGAAAATGCTGCCCGAAACGGAAAACCGGCCAAGACAACGACTCGCCACGGCATGCCGACGTACACAGATTTACGGCTGTTGCTCGTGACTGCGAGCGACCCTTTTTGATGGCAGCTACCCGGCCTTCGTCGGGATTCCTTCGCCGCGTTCGAGCGCCTTTCTCAAGTCCTCGCAAGCGGACGACACGAAGCCCTTGAGCAGCGTGCCTTCCGACAGCCCGGCGTCCAGGTTCTCCTGCTCGGCAAGCGCCGCCCTCGCCGCAGGCCCGAACCTCTCGGTGTGCACCGCGTACGGGCACCGGGCACAGGTGGCGACGGTCGCCTGGCTGAACACCGGCCCCCGCTCCTGAGCGCCCTTGCACCGCGCGTTGCGTCCCGGGATCGGCGATCCCTTCTGCGGACAAACGCAGATGGTGCCCCAGACATGCAACTTGCAAGGCGAGCCCCACTTCTTCGCAAGACGCAGCAGCTTGTCGACGATGCGCTTCGCAGCAACGACCTGGACGTCCCGCCGGTAACGGCGCTTGAGCGCCTCGATGCGCTTCTTGAGCTGCTCGCCGGCCGGACCGCCGACCCAGCGCGACCCGTCCACGACGCTCGCGAGCACGTCCCGCTGACGCTCTTCGGCAACGTCCTGCCAGATCCGTCCGAACCCGCCGTCGGTCACGTACTGCCGGGTCATCTCGAGATCGAAGTGCCGCAGGTGGTGCGCGAGCGCAGCCACATCGCCCGGCTCGTAGCGCCAGAAGTACACCATGGCGAAGAACCGTCGAAACTGGTGGGGGTGAAAGCGCCATCGCTCATGGAGGTCCCCAGGGAGAAACCGGCTGAGGGTGTTCAGCTCCCTGCTCGGATCGAACCGGGCATATCGGTTCATGTGCGTGCAACGGAATTGCCAAAGCGAGTCGTCCCCGGTTTCCTTCCGCGCTTCGGCGCTGATCTCCTCCAGACACTTGACCGCCTGATGCACTGCCGCCGGAACCGGCATCTGCTCGTAGCTGCACAGGGTCTTCTCGATGTAGATCCGGATCCAGTGGTGTCCGTCCGTGTCGACGAACGTGCAGCCGGCCCCGAGATCCATAATCTCGCCGATCCGCCGCGCCGAAAGCCCGGCAATGACGGCGAAGCAGGCAGCGGCGGTCAGCCGGAGGAACCGATCGGCATTCAGCCATAGCGCGGCACCACGCGGGCCGCGGTGCGAACCCGTCAGCACGACATCCAGCCCGGCACTCGCGAGCCGCTTGCGTATCTCCTCGACGCCGCGACCCAGCCGCAGGCCTTCGAGGAACACGGGGGCGAAGACCACCACCCACTGCAACGCCCCGCGCAGGTACGCGAACGCGACCTCGGGCGGGATTGTCGCGTAATGACCTTGCGCCTTGCCGCGCTTCCGCGCCTGGCTGGTGATCCCGTGTACAGCGAGCCCCGAAGCTGCCACATCAGACAGGAAATCATTGCGCCACGCCCAGACCTCCTCGATGGGCTTGAGCAGCATCGCGACGTACTTGTTTACCCGCGGCTCCGGCCTCCATCCCATTCGATCGATAAGCTCCTCCGGCGACGCCTGCGTGTCCAGCTCGCCGGGATGGGCCTCGAACCATCGGACAATCGGTTGGCACGGCCCGTTCGGGGAAGGCGTGTCCAGCCGGCGGCTCTGTCCGGACGGAAATATCTTGCCGAGATCGATTCTCCCGGTGCGCTTGCGAGGCGGCTCGCGGCCGCTTCGTACGTCGCGCTGCAGGATGCCAACCAGCCTTTGCGGCATCCCGAGTACCCACTCGGTGCCGAACTCGGCATCCCGAATGAACAGGGTCAAATGATCCTGCGTCACGTCCTTCAGTGATCGGACACCATGCCGATTGACGAGCCAGGACATGAACACGAGCAGCCGCGTCACGCGCCGCTCATGGGTGCGCGCGTTCATCTGCGGCTGATAGAGCCTGACCAGCTCCACGTACTCAGCGGCCACCTCGAACAGCGCCCGGTTCACGGGATCGGTCAACCGGGTGCCGTCCGCAAACCCAATGTCCAAGTCGATCGTCACGGTCCGCCCACGCTGCCCGACGAGGTCGCAGACCACCCACAGCGCCCTGTCGTCCGACCGCGACTCGAGCCACGGGTACCGGGTCGGGTCGAACGGCCGCCCCGTTACCTGCTTCACGGCGGCGTTCGGCGGCGCCGTCACCACGGCTGCGGTGCCTGGAAGTCAGGCGACGCCATGCGCGCCGCGACCCGATCGACCGCGCGCTTCTTGATCGCGGCGAGAACCCCACGGGTCATCTTCTCGTTCAGCACCACCTCGAAGAACGCTCTCCAGGGCACCCAGTGCTCGGCCCATCGCTCGGGATTGGCGTCGAGCCACGCGGGCTCGGCATCCTCGAGCGCCTTCGACCAGACAATCATGTCCGCGACGGACTCCTCGTCGGCGGCGACGAGGACCTTCGCGCAGCCGAGACACCGGTCGACCGCGTGGCAGGCGGTCCCCCTGGGAACGTCGGGCTGCGCCCCGGCTTCGGGGTCACGGCACCACACCCCAAGGCCCGTGCGGCGGGCGCGATCCATCGCCTCCCGCCACCCCGCGGCCGGGCGCCCCATCTGCTCCCACGTATCCGGGTCCGCCACCAGCACTTCGAGCGTCTCGGCATACCGGCGCATACGCTGGTCGAGAATCATCCGGTACGGGAGCCTCGCGACGTAGCCCATGGTCGTCGTATCGCTCCGGTGCTGCGCCAACATCTGCGCCGCCTCAAGGCTCTCCGGATGGTGCAATTGCATGGACAAGAGGACGGTCGGACGAACCATCGCGGGCCAGATCCGGAGCGAGGCAAGACGCTCCGACGTGGCCGCGATCGCCGAAAAATCCCTGCCCAGGCCCGAGTTGGAGAGCACCCTGAGCGGACCTGCCCCCCCATGTACGAAAAGGGGCATGTCCTCGTGTCCGATCCGCAGCGGCCTCACTGCGTCGGCGTAAAACTGCAGAGCCTCCGCCGCGCTCGTGCAACCCTCGGCCGTGCTCCGGAGCGGCAGCTCGCTGTAGATCGCACGGTTCCGCGCGCGGCCCTTGCGGCCGGTGACGATGATGTGCCGCGGACGTCGCGACGGCCGGATGGCGTTGACCTTCATGCCCAACGCCACACCGGAGTTCACGCCGCTCTCGCAAAGGTACAGGCACACCACTGCGCTCACCACGAGCCTCGGCGGGCACAGGTAGGCACGCACCGCCTTGACGCCCCCCGCGTCGCGGTACCGAACGCTCCAGAACGAGCCCCACGGATCGCGCTCCGGGTGCGGGCAGATCCCATGAAACTTCGCGGCGATCAGCGCAAGGAGGTTGGCGAGAGCCCGCCGGGGCTCCGACCGGGGGAACACGGACTCCACCAGCCGTCGCCAGCGCATCGTGAACACCCCATGCCCGCGTTCCTTCTCGAGCATCTCGAACAGGTGCAGACCGTCATACTCGGCCTCTGCGATGAGGGCGCAGCCCTGCTGGTACGTCTCGCGCCACGCTTCAACGATCGCGGACGCCGCCCGTCGCAGCTCGACGAGCCGCTCGTCGCACAGGATCCGGATGGCATCGGGCAGCGACTCCGGGAGGTCGGCCCGCTGGGTCCTCTCGAACGCCAATGTCTGCGCGAACGCAATCACGTCCTTCCCCGCGCCCAAGGCGAGATCGCGGTACTTCGAGGCCGCGTCGGCAGCCTCCAGGATCTTCCTGGCGTCCGCATCGACAACGGGCGCTTCGGCAAGGCTCGGACGCGGATTCTTCACGCGGTGCCTTCGCCGGTCGGCACGTCTCGGAAAATGCACCCGAGGAAAGAGCCCGGCCTCGCCGCACTTCTCGATAATGCCGCACCCCACCGCCAGCGCCTTCCTGTCTCCCCCGATCTCGCCGTGCACCACCTGCTGCTGGTACAGCAACGCCGCCCGGACGAACTTGCGCCGGTCGACCGGCTGCCCGCTCGGCATCGACCGCGCGACCGTGGACTCCGGCAACGCCGCCAACCATATGAGGAAGTCGAGGAGACGCCGGTACTCCGCCCGTACAGCGACCTGATTCCCCACGACCGCGACGAACGTGGTGGCAACCCGCTCTGCGAACGCACGCCCGTACTCCCCGATGAGGCCGGAGAAATCAAAAACGCCCCCGTGCGCCTTCGAGTAAGGGGTTGCTCCCACGTTGATGCAATCCGCTCCGTGGACCGAGAACGCTCTCGCCGTCAGCCCCCGCCCCCGCAACGCATCGATTTGCTCCTGCTTCTCTCGGATCAGGGCAGCCAGCCTGGGCGTGGACCGAAGCACCAGGTTCCTGACACCGAGCCGTCGGGCGAGAGCGTTCTGGTTGATTCTCCTCGCTTGCACCAGCTCGAGCGCATCGTCCTCAAGCAGCTCCTTGAGCTTGCCCGCGAGCGCATCGTGCTTGCTCGCACTGCAGCGCTCGTCGCCCCCGATGACGTCGTACTCGTCGAGCAACGCCTTCAGGGCCGGATTCTCAAGGAGAATGGTCCCATAACCCTTGCGCCCAGGCGCGAACACGCGCAGTACCGCGTTGCGGTTCAACGTGCCATTCCACACCGGCAAGGTGCCCGATTCCCTGCACCGGTCCAGGTATGCACGAATCGCCGGCAGGCGTTCGGTCCACAGCCTCCCGTGCCCCCGATCCTTCAACAGCCGGTCGAAACGCACCACGCAGCGGCCAGGCGCCTTCGAGCGTCGCGGGCCGGCAACGGGATTGCCCGACCACCTCGCTGCACCAAGTGTGCGACCCAACGCTGTCCGGCTCACCTTCCCGGCATAAAGGGCAAGTTCTCCGCGCTCGTACAGTTCCGAGAGCGCGCCGCAGATGCAGCCTTCGGTACCGGGCGGGCATGCACCATCCGCTTCGGGAACAAAGCGCCCCGCTGTTGCAACGACGGAACTCACCGGCGCGAACGCCCCGCACGCCGTGCCCGCAGCTTCGCCTTGAGCTGCACCACCTGGCGCTCGAGAACGCCGACCCGCGTGTGATCACGCAGCATGACCTCGACCCGCGGCGCCACCCCCGCACTGCGGACCACCCGCAGATAGGGCTCCAGCGTGCGCCAATGGCGGTGCCCCGCTCGCTCGGCCGCCTTCCACAGCACGTCCTCGACCGGCAACAACTTGCCCGTCTCGTCGTAACCGTCATAAGCGGCAACCAGCGCTGTCAACCCTGCGGCGCGCAGCCGGTGCCCGGACGCGTTCTCGATGCCAGACGCGCGCATCACCTTCGAGATCCGGCCGGAGACATAATCCTTGTTCAACGCACGCCCGGTCGTGTGGGAAAGGAACAACGCCCCCGGATCGACGTACCGCACATTGCGCGACCTGGCGCGGGCAACCACGCTCGCCCGCTCGCCCTCGATGTGCCCGCGCGCCAGCTCCATCAGCTCGGGCAGGACGATGACGGCGCGGACCTTGCCTCCCTTGCCGCGCACGGACAACGTAAACACCTCCTCCGCCGCGAGCTTGCACTCGATGTCCTCCGAACACGGGATGTCTCCAACAGTGAGCGACAAGGCCTCCGAACGGCGCAGGTAACAGTCTTCGTAAAGACTCAGGAGGAGCGAATCGCGTTCTCCTGTCCGGGTCTCGAAGACCTTGACGTGCACGCGCTCGGTCTCGTCGGACGACGGCGTGTGCCGCACCTCTCCGCCCGGGTCCCGGGGAAGCTGCGGCCAATACAGATCGCCGCGACGCGTGCGCCTCGCCGAAATCCGGTAGCTGCGCCCAGCTGACGCCGGGTGCAGGCTGTCGAGACCGGCGGACAAGTTCACAGCGCAACGGTCACGACCGGTCTCCTCGGCCCATCGATAGAAACCGAACGCCGCACTCAAGTAGGCGGCCACCGTGCCCGGCGCCAACCGCTGCCGAGTGAGCAAGCCATCGCGCCAGGCGACCAGCGTGCTGTCGGCCACATCGGTCCACTCGACACCGATGGCAACCAAATGCTTCAGGAACTGTTGCAGATACATCGCATACGTGCGGGCCGTCGTTGCCGGACGCCGCTGTTCGCGCACCACATGGATCATGTAGTCGGAGAACGGCTCGATGACACCATCGGCGTCAAAGAAGATCGGAATCCCCGGGTAAGCACTGCCATGCACGACACATCGAGCGTCGGTCACGACAAAAAACACACCCCGATCGCTCATCGCCATGCCATCAAAGGGGATCACGACGAACCATGCCGATCGGAATGACCGCGCCCGAGGCGGCACGCCGCGCGAGCTCCGCCTTGAGAGTGCGAACCTCGGTCCGAAGGCCGGTGTTCTCATCTTTGAACGTCGCGACACTCTGCTCCGCGACGCGCAGCCGCAACTTCGTCTCATCCAACTCCGCACGCAGAACGGCGTACCGATTGGCCGCGCTCGCAACGCTGCTTTCCAGCACGGCAAACCGGCGCTGGCGCTTCGCTCGTCCCGTCTTCTTGCGCTTCAGCCGCGCGGCGCGTTGAACCGCGAGCTCGCGAACGAGCCGGTCGATCTCCCGGACCACCGCTCCGTGCACCGGATGGGTCGTGGTACAGGAAGAAGGGCTTCCGATGCTCGAAATCCCGAGACGGGCGTCCTCCCACCGCCGGACCTGATTGATAGAGACAGGAACCCTCGTGCCCTCCGGCACGCTGGACATGCCGTTCGCCACCCACTCCGCGAGCACTTCGCGCCGCCGCTCAAGCTGCCGGCGCACATGGTCACGACGCTCAAGATTGTTCACGAGAAGGAACGCCCTCCGCACGTGCAGACAAGAAGACCCGCGCCGGCCCGAACACGCGCTTGCGTCAGGAACCTACGTCGCCGGCGGCCGCGACCGGATCCACGCGTCGATGTCCGACTCGCGCCACCGCACCGCGCGGGGCCCGATCCGGACCGGCGCGGGAAAGTCCTCCTCCTGCATGAGCCGGTAGACCGTCGACCGGCGAATCCCGCACCGCCGCTCCACCTCGGCGCGGCGCAGCAGCCGGAGCGGCTGGGAGTGCAGTGATTCCATCGTCGTCGCTCCTGGTCCGTCACTGTCCCAGGAGTGTCGGGGCTGCCGCCAGCGATCCAAGTGCAGGGAAACCGGCCGATTCCCTGCACCCCTTGCTCTCGGGCCCGGTGCCGGGGTCAGCCCTGCGGGTGGATGCGCTCCTGCAGTTCGACGATGGCGGCCACGAGCTCGTCGGGCTTCTGCAGCCAAACCCGCCGCACCCCGGCCGGCGTCATCTCCAGCCGTTCGGCCACGGCCTCGCACCCGGAGCGGGCGCGCGGGGCCCCGGCGGGGCCCTCGAGGCGCTTGCCGTCGTAAACGATCGGGACCCCGAACTGGTTCTGCAGCTGGATCAGCGCCGAGACGATGTAGAGGTTCCGGACGGCGTCGTGGAGCTTCTTCCGCCCCTGGCGCGAGGGCGGGCGCAGGCATCCGGCGGCCACGCACCGTGCCCACCGGTCAAGGCCCGCCCGGGCCTCCGGCGGCACCTCGGCGTCCCTCGGGTTCCGGACCAGGTCGCAGAGCAGCGCCTGGAGGATCCGGAAGACCAGCCGGTGATCCCGGGACGCCCGGATGAGCCGCGGCCACAACTGCCAGTTTTCGGCCAGCAGCGGGGCCAGCCGCTGGGGGACGTCCTTCACCTTGAACGTCTTGACGGCGTGCTCCAGCCCGTCGAGCACGTCGTCCGCGCTCGAGGCCGCGAACGCAACCTGGACCCCGAAGAGTTCCACCGCCAGGGCACCGTACGCCACCGGCTCCCCCGAGTGCCCGCCACACGCCGGGCAGCTGTCACGGGCAATCGGGGAAAATGCCCGCGGGGGCCACTCCCTGAGCTCGAACAACGGCGGCGCGGGCGCTGTCGCTGCCACCGTCCGCTTTGCCGGCACTACGCCTCTCCCGACGTGACGAACCTGGCCCATTGTTTCATCAGCTTGCGCCGCTTCTTCATATGGTCGCCGCGCGAATAGGGGTCCGACACGGCGTGCGCCAGCGCCTGCTCCATGACCGCATGCGGCGCATTGGTCTGTTCGCTCGCCCACGTCCGGAACGAGGCGCGGAAGCCGTGCGGGACGGCTGGGAGGCCGAGGTCGCGCAGCAGCTTGGAGAGCGTGTTTTCGCTGAGCGGCCGGTTCGCCCGGGCCGGCGACGGGAACACCAGACCCGAGCGGTCCCGCAGGGGACGGGCCTGCTCGATCACCGCCACGGCGGCGTCAGGCAGCGGGACCCGATGCTCGGCGCCCTCCTTCATGCGCTCCGGCGGAATCCGCCACTCCCGGGCCTCGAGGTCGATCTCGGACCACAGCGCGCCCCGGGCCTCACCGGATCGCGCCGCCGTCAGCACCAGGAACCGGAAGCAGAGCCTGGCGGCCAGCGACGCGCCGGACCCCTCGACCTTGGCGACCGCCGCCGGAACCTCCCTGTAGTGCAGCGCCGGATGATGCGCCTGCACGGACGGCATCGCTGGCAGGGCGCCGTCGATCAGCTCCCCCGCCACGTTGTGCGCCACGTATTCCTTGGCCATGCACCACTTGAGCGTCGCCCGGATCCGCTGCCGGAGCTTCCGGGCGGTCTCGGGCTTGCTGCCCCAGATCGGCGTCAGGATCTTCAGCACGTCCTCGCGCCCGACGCGGTTCACGGGCAGCATGCCAATCACCGGGAAGGCGTACCGCTCCATCGACTGCAGCCAGACCGCGGCCACCTTCTCGCTCCGCCAGCGCGGACGGTAGGACTGGTACGTCTGCTCCGCCGCCTGCCGGAACGTCGGCACCTTGGCCCGGCGCCGGCCCTCCAGGGGATCGCCGCCGGCGGCAACCAAGAGGCGGTTGGCGGCCGCCCGCCGGCGCGCCTCCGCGAGCGGCACCGCCGGGAAGGCGCCCAGCCCGAGGTCGTGGCGGCGGCCCTCGTACACGATCCGCTGGATCCAGCTCCGCGACCCGCTGGCGCTCACATGGAGGTACAGCGTCCCGCCGTCGCCGTGCAGGCCCGGTTTCGAGAGGGCCTTCGCGCTTGCGGCCGTCAGCTTGCCCATGCGCGTTCCCCACATTCTTCCCCACATCAAAGCGTGGATTATAGCGGAACTAGGCGGACGTTGGTAGACCAACAAGGCCCCGAAAACCCCTGTTTACAAGGTGTATTACGGACGTCAGCGGACCACCCCGGAAGTAGTGGTGGTGCCCCCTACGGGACTCGAACCCGTGTTTCCGCCGTGAAAGGGCGGCGTC
>VXPS01000133.1 GCA_009839425.1 Chloroflexota bacterium | reverse complement strand
GCAGGTATCAGCGGATCGGGATCACACAGCAGCGTGACGTTGGATCCAATCAGCACGAAGCTGGCCGATGAATGCGGCTGAGACTCGAATCTGGCGACCAGCGCCGGTTCGCGGCCTGGAGTTTGGTCGTCGAGCTTTGAGCACGCGACTTCTCGCCAGCTGTTTGGCGCGACTGGCCCACAGATTCTCGCGGCCGTGCCACGCAGGCGAACTGTGAGATCGGCCGGCCGAAACCCACGGCGCGCGTACATCCCCACGGCGCCTACCGCCGACGGCACGGCCTCCATGCCGGTGACCGGGCGCCCACTGACCTTCAAGAACTTGATCGCGTGGTCCGTCAGCGCGGCGCCTACCCCGGCCCCCCGGAAGTGTGGCGCGACGCCCAGGCCAGCAACCCAGGCCGCTTCAGGCTCGACGATCGCAAACACGGCGCCAATCGGTCCGTAAGCCGGGATCTCGGCAATCCAGGCGGCCGCGGAATCCTGACGCCACCGGCGAACACGGCCAGCGGTCAGCGGCAGGTCGGGACCGCCGGCCATCGCAATTGCTCCGCCATCGGGCGTCCCGTACGCGGCACGCAGCAGACGGGCCGCAGCCTCGGCGTCATCGTCGCGCATGCGACGGATCGTGGCGGGCGCGCATTGGTTGGAGTCAGCCACGATAGAATTCGTCCGGCGGCCCTCACGTAGCCGCAGATTGTCCCCCCAAAACGAATTGCCACACCCATGACCACCATGCCTCATCCCGACTTGGCCGGCGCCATGAGCCGCCTGGGCACCGAAACCGCCTTCTCGGTATTGGCAAAGGCCAAGGCCCTGGAGCGTGAAGGCCGCGACATCATCCATCTTGAGATTGGCGAGCCGGATTTCGACACGCCAGCCAACATCATCGAAGCGGCCAAGCGGGCCTTGGACGATGGATTCACACACTATGTGCCGTCGGCCGGAATCCCCGAGGCGCGCGAGGCGATCGCCGCCGACGTGGCCGAGTCACGCGGGATCGCGGTCGAACCGGAGCAGGTGGTCATCACGCCGGGCGCCAAGCCGATCATGTACTTCGGAATCACGGCACTTTGCGGTCCAGGCGACGAAGTGATCTATCCGGACCCGGGATTCCCGATCTACGAGTCGGTGATCCGGTTTGTGGGCGCCACGCCGGTGCCAGTGGCGCTGCGGCCGGAGAATCAGTTCCGGCTGGACCTGGACGAGCTGGAGGACAAGCTCTCGGATCGAACGAAGCTGCTGATTCTCAACTCGCCGCAGAATCCGACCGGGGGCGTGCTGCCGCCCGAGGACATTCGTGCGATCGCGGACCTGGTGGCGGACCGGCCGGTGCAGGTGCTGAGCGACGAAATCTATGGGCGCATCATGTATGGCGAGGTCGAGCAGGCCTCGATCGCGGCGTGTCCGGGGATGGCCGACAAGACGATGATCCTGGACGGATTCTCAAAGACGTACGCCATGACGGGCTGGCGGCTCGGGTACGGCGTGATGAATGCCCAGCTGGCGGAGGCGGTGGCCCAGTTGCAGACCAACTGCACCAGCTGTACGGCCGCGTTCATCCAGATGGCCGGGGTCGAAGCCCTGACAGGGCCACAGGACGCCGTGGATGGCTTTGTGGCCGAGTTCCAGCGGCGACGCGATGTGATCGTGGACGGCCTGAACAGCCTGGAGGGCGTGGACTGCCAGCGACCGGCCGGGGCCTTTTACGTGTTTCCGCAACTCAGCGGCTTCCGCATCAGCACCGACGAGATCGCGGATCGCCTGTTGAACGACGCGGGCGTGGCCGTGCTGGCCGGGACGGCTTTCGGCACGGTGGGTGCTGACTCGCTGCGCCTGTCCTTCGCCAACTCGGTCGAGAATCTGGAGCGCGCCGTGGAGCGCATGCGTCCAGTCCTGGCTGCCTGCCGCTAAACCCGCTCGACGCCGCCTAGATCTGTTCGACGCGGTCCAGGTCGAACATGAACATCGTGGCGCCGCCCACCTGAACTTCCACCGGGAAGGGCAGGGGCGCGTCTCCCGAGTCCTGGATGGTCTGTCCGGGGCTGACGATCTGCATGCGCGTGGTGGCGTTGCGCCGCACGATCCCGAGCAGGTCACCGATTCGATTGTCGTCCACGCCGATGATGAAGGTCGTGTTCCCTTCGCGCAGGAACCCGCCGGCCGTCGGCACGCGCGTGAACCGAAAACCGCCGGAAACGAGCGAGTCGGCCAGACCGTCGGCGTCAGGCTCCTGCACGATCCCAAAGAAGAGCTTCAGCGGGAATCCAATCGGGCCGGGCTGCCAGCGAGGCGCGGGCAGCTTACGCGATGCTGAGCGGGAGAAGACGCTGCACAGGCGCCGTGACGTGCCGGAGTTCGCGGGCGTCGGCCTCAGGCTGAACGCGACCCAGGATTTCAGCCGAAATGTCCTGGGGCGGTTGAAGTCCGTCGACCACCAGCCAGCGGTCCGGATCGCCAGCTGCCTGGTCCAGGTAGGAATCTCGAACGCGTCGATGAAACGGCAAGCCGTGCCAGTTGATGCCGCCGGCCTTTTCCCAGTCCGTGTTTCGGTGACTGAGGCTGCGCTTCAGCCCCGACTCCACCTCGACATCGAGGAGGACCGTCACGTCGGGCATGACACCCTGAACAGCAAACGAGGTCAGGTGTTCGAGATCTCGTCGCCGCAGGCGGAAGCCGCCGCCCTGGTAGGCGCGAGTGGAGGCGGCGAAGCGGTCGCAGATCACCACGCCGCCCTGTTCGAGGTGCGGACGGATCCGCTCGGTGACATGTTGCGAGCGAGCGGCCGACATCAGCAGCGCCTGAACGCGCGGGTCCACGGCCTGCATGTCTTGCTCTTGCAGCAGCACCCGACGCAGGCGTTCGCCGAGCGGCGTGCCGCCGGGCTCTCTGGTCAGGTCCACGTCGAGCCCCTGTTGACGAAGGGCGTCGCCCAGCAACTGAGCCTGGGTGGTCTTTCCGCTGCCTTCGGGACCCTCGAAGACGATAAAGAGCCCGGCGGGGTCTCCGTCGATCACGAGAGCCTCGGCCTGGTGCTCACGGGTGTGCGCAGATGCTGACGGGGCGCGCCGTTGCCGCGCGCGGCGGCCTGCGCCTTTGCCGGCTGCCGCGGTTCCGGTTCCTCCGGGCGCTCCATGTCCAGGAGCGTCGCCAGGCAGGCCTCCATCTGCGTGACGGTGTTGTTTCGAAGGACGTAGACCGGGACGCCACGGGCCTCGGCATCCCGCAGGACACGAGCGCGCTTGCGGTGGAAACTGCGCAAGGTGACGACGACGTCGGCCTGGGCCAGATGACGAACCAGCCGGACCATGTCGGTTGCGCTATTGGCGATGGCGTGCTCCATGCGGCTGCGGCTGACTCCGAACGGGAAAACGTGCAGGCGTCCGTCATCCGCAGGGTCATCGACGGAGTCCTTCGGCTCGGGCAAGGCACCCTCAACGCTTACGCGGGCTTCGGCGTTGGTATCGCGCAGCACGCGGCCGTCGGGCAGCCGCATGCGCGACTCGGCACGCAAGGCGCCACCCCGCAGGATGGCGTCCACCGACCCGGCGACGTCGTGGTGAATTACAAAAGCGTCCCGCGAGTGCAACTCGATCAACGTGTCAAAGGTCGGCGGCGACCGGCGCTCCAGTACGGTCTTCTGGGTGCGACGGCGGCGAGCCTCGTCGTCGCTGAGGGTTACCGATTCGACGCCGCCCACCAGGTCACTCAGCAACGGATTGAGAAGCACATTGTCCAGCGTCTGGCCGTGGGCCGTAGCGATGAGACGCACGCCGCGCTCGGCGATGGTTCGGGCGGCCTCGGCTTCAAGATCGGTCCCGATCTCGTCCACGACGATGACCTCGGGCATGTGGTTTTCGACCGCTTCGATCATGACCCGGTGCTGCCGGTCCGGAGCAGCCACCTGCATGCGCCGCGCACGGCCAATGCCCGGGTGGGGAACGTCGCCGTCTCCGCCGATTTCGTTCGAGGTGTCGACGATCACCACGCGAGCACCGTGGTCGTTGGCCAGCACCCGCGCCATCTCGCGCAGCATGGTGGTCTTGCCGACGCCGGGTGGTCCCAGCAACAGCAAACTACGGTCGCCGGCCACAATTTCGCGCACGATGGCCGTGGTGCCGTGCAGGGCTCGCCCTCGCCGCACTGTCAACCCGACGACCCGGCCCGACCGGTTCCGGATGGCGGAGAATCGATGCAGAGTCCCCGGCACGCCGGCGCGGTTGTCGGAGGTGAATTCGCCCACGGCTTCCACGACCGCGGCGATGTGGCCCAATTCCACCTTCCAGGGCAGTAGGCGCTCCGAACCGTCGCTGAGCCGGATTTCGGGAACCCGCCCGAGGTCAAGCACGATCTCAACGACCTCGGTCCATCCAGTCACGGTGCGTAAGTCGTCCTGCAGTCTGGCCGGCAGCGCGGCTACCAGGTCCCTGAGCTCGTCGTCGTCTCCCGACTGAATGTGCGGCGCGTCAACGGCCTTGGGTGGCTGCAGGAGGTCTGGAGTTGCCACGCCGGCCTAACTCGTCGCCCGGTCCAGGGCCTGCGCCGGCACTTCAGCGGCAATTCGTACGGACATGTGCTTGACCAGTACTTCCCGCTCGTCAGTCTTGACAAAGTTCTCATCTTCCACGGCCCGGCGTAGCGTGTCTTCGTGTGCGTGCACCACGACGCGAACAGGCAAGCGTCCCGAGTCCATCAGCGACCAGACTGCATAACCAAGCAGCGGGCGAGTTAACGCGGCGCGACGAGGATGGACCATCAGGGCTGCGGTGTGACGGCCTCGCGTACCGGGATGAATCCGCAACCAGCCGTCCAGACCTCGCTCACCGTCGACCACGAACTCCTGGGGTGCGCGTCCACCCCCGAATAGCGGCAGCCGACGCCGTGGAACCGACGGGCGCTCGCCCCCGGGTGACTCTGCCAGTTGCAGCGCCGCAGGCGTGATGGTGCGGTAAAGCTGGGAGATGTCCCAGGCGTCCGCCTGCTCAGCCGGCCGCAATCCGGTAATCGGCCCGGGGTTCGCCGTGGGTCCCGGTCGACGCGTGTAGACGTCCTCGCTGACGGCGCCAACGAATCCCAGGCGTCCGAACACTTCTCGAAACCGGCTGTCGCGGGGCAGGCGGACAAAGACGCTGACGTAGCCTCGAGCCCCGGCGTCGGCCGTAAGTCGCTCGAGCAACGCGCTGCACGCCGCCAGTTCAACCGAATCCGGCGCGATATCGTCAGCCGACAGGGCGATGGTGAGCACCGAGACGTTGGCCCGGCGCCGATCAGGTACGAATTCGGCCAGCGCAAAACCAACTAGCGACTCATTCGCCCACGCCGCATATCCCTGCACGTCCGGAACCAGCCCCGGCACCGAGGCCGCCAGGGCCATGAAGGCCGGCGGCGTGGGCCCGGCCACGGGCGCCACGTGTTCGCGCGGCCCCGTCGCGAGAATGAAACTGCGCGCCAGCGCCGGCGCGTGCCAGGGGCGTAGCCGCGTGACACCCGGTGTCACGCCTGCCTGGCCATCTCGACAAAGCCGGCGTGCAGCCGCGTATCCCCGGTGAGCTCCGGATGGAATGACGTTCCGAAAAGACGACCATGCCGAACCGCCACAATCGTTCCATCGTCCAATCGACTCAGCACCTGCACGCCCGGTCCCACCTCGCGTACGACCGGTGCACGGATAAAGACGGCCGGGAAGGGACCTCCCGAGATGCCCTCGATCTCAAGATCGGTTTCGAAGCTGTCGGTCTGACGCCCGAAGGCGTTTCGCTCAACGGTTATGTCAAGTAGATTCAGCAGCGGCTGCGTGCGGCCAACATCCCGGGCCATCAGAATCAGCCCGGCGCAGGTACCCCAGATCGGCTTTCCGGTCTCGGCCAGGTGGCAGATCGGTTCTCGGAAGCCGTAGCGCTCCATCAGCTTGCCAATGGTGGTGCTCTCGCCACCGGGAATAATCAAGCCGGCGATGCCAGCCATGTCGGACGGTTGGCGTACTTCCACGGCCTGCGTATCAAGCCTGCCGAGCATGGCCCCATGTTCGGCGAAATCACCCTGAAGCGCGAGGACGCCAATGCGAACGCTCACGCGTGCCTCGTGCTGCTACCACCCGCGACCGGCAAGCATCTCCTCAGGCTGGAGGGAGCTGTTGGCTATTCCAACCATCGGCTCGCCGAGATTTCGCGAAACCTCGGCGACGAGCGCCGAATCCTCGAAGTTCGTGGTGGCTTCCACGATCGCACGGGCACGCTGCGCGGGATCCCCGGACTTGAAGATGCCGCTGCCCACGAAGTTTCCGTCACAGCCAAGCCGCATCATCAGCGCGGCGTCGGCGGGCGTGGCGATTCCGCCGGCGGCAAAGTTCACGACCGGCATGCGGCCAAGCTCCGCGGCCTCCTGTACCAGGTGCACGGGAGCCTGAATGTCCTTGGCGTAGGCAAAGAGTTCGTCCGGCCGCATGTGCTGGATCTGACGCAATTCAGACATGACTCGTCGCATATGGCGGACGGCCTCGACGACGTCGCCAGTGCCGGCCTCGCCCTTGGTTCGGATCATCGCGGCGCCCTCGCCGATGCGGCGCAGCGCTTCGCCGAGATTGCGGCAACCGCAGACGAACGGCACGTCGAAGCCGGATTTGGCGACGTGGTGCTCCTCGTCGGCGGGCGTTAAAACCTCCGACTCGTCGATGTAGTCCACGCCGAGCGACTGCAGGACCTCGGCCTCCACGAAGTGGCCAATGCGGCACTTCGCCATCACCGGGATCGTGACGGCGGCCTGGATCTCCAGGATTTTCTCCGGGTCCGCCATGCGGGCCACGCCGCCCTGCGCGCGGATATCAGCGGGAACGCGCTCCAGCGCCATGACGGCCGCGGCGCCAGCGTCTTCCGCAATGCGGGCCTGCTCGGCGGTGACGACGTCCATGATGACGCCGCCCTTGAGCATCTGCGCCAGACCGCGCTTGACTGTTTCGGTGTTCTTGCTGACTGCGCCGTTGGAACTCATGGCTACCCCGAACCGAGATCTCCAGATTAGAGACTCTTAGCCCACATTCTAGCGTGAGCCCACCGCTGGTCCTATACCGGCTGGGCCGCCTGAACCAGGTCAGCCAGGGGCGTGTCGCGTGGAGCGCGCAGCGCGCCACGGAGGGTGGCGTCGGCAAGGTCCGAATCGACCGGATCAGCGGCGGCTCGGAACTTCGCTACGAGTTCCGCATCACTCAGCGGTCGTCTCGGATCGCCGCGCGGAACCTCCACGTGGACCGTGCGAGCCTCGCCGCTCGCAAACTCGGCCTTGAGATCGCAGCCCCAGCGCTGCGGGTAGGCAGCGTCCAGAACCGGGTCGCTGCTGACATCGATGCGGTCGGCCACACGCAGCACCTCCGGATCCCAGAGATGCGGCTCGCCGAAACTGTCCAGCGTTGGCCGGCCGTGGACCAGCGCCTGCGCGGCTCCGTAGTAGACGCTGAATTGCGCGTCCACCCGGTTGGCTGGACGCCGCTTGGGCTTGGGCGGATCCGCAACGATCGCGCCGCCTCCGGGAAGCACGCTCACGATGACGCGACGCAGCTCGTCGAGCCGGAATCCGTCTGTGGCGCGTAGCTCGCGGCACGCGTCGATCACCGGGTGGATATAGCGGCAGCACGGGTAGGGCTTGATCGCGACGTCGAGCAGCGCCGGGTGGTCGGGATCGAGCGTTTGAAGGAGCTCGGGGCGCGGGTCGTTGCTGAAGGCCTCCAGCAGGCCGTAGTCCCCGGTGAGGGCGTCAGTGGGGCCGATGACACCAGCCGCGGCCAGGTCAGCGGCCACGAAGCCGGCATGCGCGGCCCAGCCCGCGTTCAGTCGCTTGCCGTCGCTGCCATTCTGGATGTAGGCCATCGAGCCGGCCGCCAGCCCCCCGGCGAGGCCCAACGCCTGATGAATGCCGTCAGCGTCCAACCCGCCCGCGTGCGCGGTGGCAACCGCCGCGCCCAGCGCACCGGCAATCCCGGTGGGGTGAAAGCCGCGCGGGTACGTCGCCGGCGCGTATAGGGCGTCGCCGACCCGCATCGTGACCTCGTAGCCGGCAACTCCGGCCGCCAGCAGATCGGCAAGCGTTCCGCCGCTGCGCTCCACGGCCGCCATGGCCGCGGGCCAGACCACCACACCCGGGTGCAATGAGGACTCGTTGGTTACGTCGTCCAATTCCAGGGCGTGAGCGGTCATCCCATTGGCCAGCGCCGCCGCCGGCGCAGGCGCTCGTTCGCGCAAGTGCACCGAGGCTTCACCGTCATCGGGCTGAATGGCGTAATCCGCAACGCGCCTGGAAACGGAGAGTGCGCTGCCGCCAATCAACACGCCGAAGTAATCGAGCAGCAAATCGCGAGCACGCGCCTCGACATCCGGCTGCAATTCGTCCGGAGAGACCGCGGCCGCAAACTCGGCGAGATTGCGTGAGGGGTTGCTCGTCATGGCAGTGAACTCGGCAGCGCACGGCCCCGCCATGATGCCAAGACGTCGGCAAGCCGTGTCAGCCGGCTCCGGTGCCGTTGGCCTACCGGCTGCGCGGCGCCGCGCGTTCCCACAGCAGACGCCCTGACCGCGACGTCCCGTGGATGACCATCGGCGGGGTGGTCAAGACGAGCTCGTCGTTCTCCTGGCGAACGTATCTGACCTGCTCGGTCCCGACGCGATTCGGGTAAGAGGCCGTCTCGATCTTGTGAATGACCCGGTCTCCCAGGAACTCGTACCCGCCGCAGTAGGAGAGGAAAGTACGTGCCGCCTCCAGCTTTTCCTCGTCGGTGCCACCAAGAATGTCGTCCGACGCGAAGTTGGTCCGGCCCGCGGCCATGATGAGGACGGACATGTAGCCGTCGGGCGTGTACATGATGTAGCCGGAGGCGTCCTCGCCCAATGGGTACGTCACCTCGTCCCCTGCGTGGGCCTCGTACCTTACGAGTCGCCAGGCTCCGACCAGCGGGTTCGGCTTCATGGCTCCGACTCCGTTGACGCGAGTGGCGGCCATGATGCCAATCTGGCGCTAGGACGTGTCAGCCAGCAAGGCGTCCAAGAGACGCTGCTTGAGGGCGGCAAACTCCGGCGTGCCGCGCACGGCGCGCGTGCGGGGCCTGGACAGTCCGACGGGCAGATCTAGGTGAATACTGCCCGGGCGTCGGGTCATCACGTAAACGCGGTCCGACAGCCAGAGGGCTTCTTCGACGTCGTGCGTGACAAACAGCACGGCTGCCTCGAGCCGTTCCCAGATTTCGAGCAGCCATTCCTGGAGCGCGGCGCGCGTCAGCGCGTCGAGGGCACCGAACGGCTCGTCCAGCAGCAGGATCTCCCGGTCGAGCAGGACCGTGCGCAGGAGGGCCGCGCGTTGCCGCATGCCGCCGGACAGGGTATGCGGCAGCGCATCGGCGAAGCCTTCCAGGCCGAAGGAGGGCAGCAGCAACCGCGCGCGCTTGCGCGCGGCGGCGCGGTCTCCGCCGCCGACCTCGGCGCCCAACGTCGCGTTGTCCAGCAGCGAACGCCAGGGCAGCAGCAGATCGCGCTGCGGCATGAAGGCGACCTCACCAGTCGCGCCGTCCGGCCCGGCCGCAATTTCTATGGAGCCAGCACTCGGGTCGTCCAGACCCGCGATCAGTCCCAGCAGCGTGCTCTTGCCGCAGCCGCTGGGACCGACCAGGGAGATGAACTCCCGGCGGCCTACTTCCAGGCTCACGTCGCGCAGCGCCTGAACCGACGGCCCGCCGCTGGCCGGGTACGCCTTGGACACGCCGGACAGCCGCAAAACCGGCGGTCCGGCGGCGGGCATTCGGGGCTAGCTGCTCCGGATGAAGCTGTTGTCCATGGCGTCCTCGGTGTTGATCACCCTGGATTGCAGGCCGCGGTCAACCATCCAACGCGAGTAAGCGTCCCAGACCGCCTGGGACTGGTCCCCCCATCGGTCGGCGCCCTCGGCATAGCGGGCGCTCAGCCACGGCTGGCTCAGGCGCACCAGATCAGCATTGATGCCCTCGGCGTTCGCGATCAGAATCTCCGCCGCGTCCTCCGGGTACTTGATCGCGTAGTCGTAGCCACGCTTCACGGCCCGCGTCCAGCGCTGCACGACGTCCGGTCGGTCGGCAATCAGCTGTTCGCCGGTGACGTATACCGGTGTGTAGTAGTCCGGCACGCAGTCGAGGTCCACCATTCGGACGAAGTTCAACTCAACGCCGCGCAGCTGGGCCTCGATGCCGGTCCAGCCCTCGAAGATCCAGACGAAGTCGACGTCGCCGCGTTCCCAGGCCACGAACGGGTCGGTGAAGCCGATATCCACGAACTCAATGGCGTTGACATCCCCACCGTCACACTCCATCAGCGAGGTCAGCACCTGGCGTTCGACATCGGAGCCGAAGGCCCCGTACTTCTTGCCCTCGAAGTCCTTGGGCCGGCGAATGCGACGGTCCGCCGGCGAGGCGAAGCCGGAGGAGTTGTGCTGGATCACCGCCGCAATGGAAACCACCGGCACATCCTCGACACGCGCCAGCGTGACGGCCTCCTGGTAGCTGACGCCGAAGCTGGCTGCGCCCGAACCCACGGCGGCCTCAACGCCGGCCGTGCCAGGTTCGACAATCGTGACCTCGAGCTCTTCTTCCGCGAAGTAACCCTTGGCCTGGGCCACGTAGAGCCCGGTGTGGTTGGTGTTGGGCACCCAGTCGAGCATGACGGTGACGCTCGCCGGTCCGGACGATGCTTCGCCGCACGCGCTGAGCAGCGGAATCGCCGCCGCCGCACCAAGCGCGCCCAGGGCGCGCCGCCGTGTGATTCTCATGTCTGGGCCTCCTCCGTTCGAACGTAAATCCAGGGCGCAATCCAGCGCCCGACGACATCGACAGCCAGAAACAGCGCAACGCTCAAGACCGCAATGACCGCGATAACCGCGAACACGCGCGCGGTCTGGAAGGAACTTGACGCGCGCAGCATGTAGAGGCCGAGCCCCTGGCTCGCGCCGACCCATTCGCCGATCACCGCCGCGATCACGCTATAGCTCGCCGCGATCTTCATGCCGCTCAGCAGCGACGGGATCGCCGCCGGCAGCTTCACCTTGCTGAACACCTGCCGCCGGTTCCCACCCATCGAGCGCACTAGCGCCTGCATGTCCGGGTCGGCGTTGCGCAGTCCACCCGCCAGGCTAACCGCGATGGGAAAGAAGCAGGCGAGAGCGACGATCAGGATCTTGGGCGTGATCCCAAATCCGAACCAGATCGCCAGCAACGGCGCCAGCGCGAAGATGGGAATCGTCTGGGAGGTCACCAAGAGCGGCGACAGCGCCCGCCGGGCCAGGCCCGACTGATCGATCAGGGCCGCCACGACAAAGGCCAGCAGCAGGGCCGCGCCGTAACCGATGACGGCTTCCAGCAGCGTGCGGGCGGTGTGCGGCGCCAACTGGGGAAGCGAATCCGCGAACTCGAGCACGATCACGGTCGGGCTCGGCAACAGCCACTCGGGCACCGCGGCCAGCCGAGTAACCAACTCCCAGACGCCAACCAGCGTGGCCAGCACGGCCGTGGCCGGGGCGATCCGGGCGAGGCGATGCGCGTTCAATCGGCGGTCTGATTGCGAAAGGGCGCGACGCGCTCGCGCATCGTCTGCAGGCCGGTCGGCCGCTCCAGCAGGCGGATGTTGGTCTGGATCGCATCCGGGCCCTTGGCGATTGCCGCGCGGTGTGCGCCGACCGCAACTTGCATCAGTTCAGCGGCGTCATCGCCTTCAATGGTGGTCTCCAGCGAACCGACTTCGTACTCGTATCCGGCCGCCTGGATGTGCGCGATGGCCGCGTTGATCGGCTCCAGGTCGTCGCAGCCTTCGAGCGACTGCACTTGAATCCCCAGTGTTGCTCGTGGCATCGCCATCCTCCTCAAGAACGTCGAAATCCGCGGGTTGTCGTGCAACCTGCGGATATGCCCGAGCCTGTTCCCTACGCTGGCATTACCCAGATCAGGTTCCACGGGTCGGTGACGGCTCCGGTCACCTTCTCAGCCGGGCTGTCCCCCGGCTCCCCGAGTATTCAGTTGTGAGGCTCGTCTCAGCGCGAGCCGTCGTCTTGCGCACCTAACGCTCGCACGCGTGAATCAAGGTGTCAATCTGCGCTCGAACCGTATTCATACACGACGAGCAGCATGCCGGATCCAACCTCCAGCGAGGCCCTGGACGCAGTAAGTTCGTTGCTCACGCCCAGGCTGGTACCGACGTCAAGGCCGTGACCAGCGAGCTCGTATCGCAAACCATTGGAATGCACCTTGCCGACCGGCCCACCCACGGCGAGCAGCGTCACGATGTCCCCGGTCCGGCCATGGATTTCGGTCCGATCGGTCACCAGTCGAACCTCGCGGCGGCCATCGGCCAGCACGACATCCCGGTCGCGCCAGCGCCGGTTGGCCAGCAGCATGACGGTGGCCAGTTCGTGGTCAAGGCGGGCGCCGCCAAACGCTCCGACGACCACGATGTGATCGGGGTCCACTTCCAGCGAAGTACGTAGCGCCAGCTCTGCATCGGTTGCGTCCTTGGCCGTGGGAAAACGCCGCACCTCGACCTTGGGATTGGCCGCTCGCGCCTGGGCAAACCCCGCTT
>VXPS01000327.1 GCA_009839425.1 Chloroflexota bacterium | reverse complement strand
CATGCCGGCGCGGATGCGCTTCTTCTGTTCCCCGTCGAGCGGATCGAGCGTCACCGCCACGTCGAACCGGGGCGCGCCCCGCGCCTGCGGGTCCGGCTGGGATGCAACGTGGGTCACGGTCCCCCGCAGGCGCAGGCCGCCGAAGGCGTTGCCGGTCACGGATACGGGCTGTCCGACGGCGATCCGCACCACGTCCACCTCGTCAACTTTCGCTCTTGCCGCCATGCGGCTGAAATTGCCGATCGTCGCCAGCACCTCGCCCTTGCCGACCCTCCTCCCTTCCGACAGGCCGACGCCGCGGGACCCGGCCAGCACGACGCCCGAGATCGGGGCATGGACGCGCCTCCGGTCGAGGCTCTCCGCCAGCTCCTGCAGCTCCTCCTCGGCGGTGCTCAGCGCCAGCGCCGCCTTGTCCAGCGCCTCCCTGCCTCCCCTGGCGCGCGCCGCCGCGAGGTCCTCGCGCGCGGCCTCGAAGTCCAGCAGCTGGCCCCGATGCTGACGAACCGCATCCTCGTGCTCCGATGCGGGGATCAGCCCCTGCTCCAGCAGAAACGCAGCCCGGCTCAGCCGGTTCTCCTGGCTCTCCAGCGCCAGCCGCGCCCGCGCAAAGGAGCGCCGCGCCTCGGCCATCTCGGGCCCGCTCTCCCAGTCCCTTACGGTCTCGAACGCCTTCAGCGCCTCGATGTGTTTGACCCGCGCTTCGCGGTGCGCGCGAACCGCCTCCGAGACGTTGAGCTCGATCAACAGGTCGCCTTCCTTCACCTCCTGGCCTTGCCGGAAGCGTATGGCCGCGATGTGGCTGTCGAGCGGGCTGGTTACCGGCACCGAGCGCCACGGCGCCAGCCGCCCCGCCAGCGAGATCGTCTCGCGCACCGGCCCCGGCTCCACCGTCACGGTGCGAAGGCTGTCCGCGGTATTGGCATCGGCCTCGGCGATCATCGAAGAATCGGGCGAACTGGCGAAAAACGGGATGTCGAAGCGGTCGAACGGCTGCCACACATACACGCCGGCAGCCAGGAACACCCCGATCGCCAGCGCCGTCGCTCCGATGCGCGCCGCCTGGACCTTCCTCAGCGTCCGGGCCAGGGTCTCGTTGCGCTCCTCGATCTGTCTGTAGGCCGACTGCAGCTCGCCGTGCTGCGCCTCGACCGCCTTCGCCATGCGCAGCTCGGTCTCGCGCAGCTCCCTGAGTTCGGTGATGTCGCTGAACACGGCAATCAGCGCTGCCGGCGCCGACGCCGCGCCGACGGTCTGCCTGATGTACGACGTCGCCACCGATAGCGAACGCGCCTCGCCGCCGGGATCGAGCGTGACCACCTGCCGGCCACCCCCGGCCTCGCCGGTGACGGTGCTCAGGACGAGCTCGGTGAACTCTTCGAGCTCTGCGTGCGGCACGAACAGCTCGGCGAAGCTCCTTCCCAGCACCTCGTCCGGTTCGGCGCCCAGGATGCGGCCGGCCGCGGCATTGAACACCGTGACGACGCCGCCGCGCTCGACCACCATTACCCCGTCCAGCAGGTTTTCCAGAACGCGCCCGTGGATGTTTGCAGACCCGTCAGTCAACGCTCGGCCTGCCCGACCGCGATGTCCCGGGTCTTCCGGATGAACGGCAATCCGCGTCTTCCCTGTCGGCGCGTCAGCCGCGGCACCCGTCGAGCGCGCGACCCAATCATCGCTACGTCGACAACCGATATGAACGAGTCATTCGCTCGAGCATCGAAATCGGCGGTTGCCGGCGGCGCCAGGACCTGCCTGTCGAGAACGGTACAGCGATTGCTGCGCGAAGGAGGAGCGGCATCCGCCCGCCGGCCGGCGACGCCCGGAGGCGGCTGACCGGGGGCCCCGCATGGGTACCCCGGGGCGCGCACGTCAACGCCCCCCGAAGACCGCTGTCCAGAAGCCCTGCAACCGCGTCGGCGCCTGATCGCACAGTGCATGTTGGACCGGTCCGCAACATGCCGCCGAGCCGCTATCGGCCGTCGTCAGGTGCTCAACAATTGTAGAGGGACATCCACATGCGCGGCTGCGCAGCAGCCGTGTCAACGCAGAACTCCAAGCTGTCGACGAGGGTCCAGGTCACGCTGTAGTCGGAGGTGGTATAGCTGTGATCCTCGCCGTCCGTGTCCGTGAAGGTGCACGACAGCTTGAACTTGCACTGCGTCTCGTCGGTCGTCGGATCGCCGTCGAGATCGCAGTCGTCGTCGGCGTTGCTCTCCTCGAACTGCGACTTGCAGCTATCCGACGTGACGCGGTCAGCCTTGTTGCACATGCGGTCGGCGAGGTCCTTGCAGCACCAGATGTCCCGAACCCGGCTCGATGTGTCGCCGCGCCGCACCGTGCTGTCGCCGAGATACCACGTGCGGTCGCTGGCGTTCTGGATGTCGATCTTCGCGACGACCCGCCCCCAGCCCGGACACGTGTTCTGAGCGGCGAAGGTCGAGTTATTCGGCCAGCTCCGGTTGTTCCACCAGCCGTGCAGGCACTCGGAGTTGTCGCGGCTCACGCGATTGCTGCCGGTGCACGAGGCACGGGCTTCGCCCGCGACGGCCACGATCAGCGCGAATGCCACCAGGCCGAGAATCGGGTATCGCGTTTTCATTTCGCATTTCCTTTGCCAACGCTGCCCCTCATGAACTCACCTTGCACACGGGCTGCCGACAACTCCTGGCGACAACGGCAGGGCGCCGTTCCGCTTGGCGCCTCGGCACCCGTCTGTGCAACTGTTGAAGGGTGGCCGGTTGCCTGTCGTCCCCGAATTTGGGGAGATTGACGAAAATATTTCGCCTGCCTGATTGAAGATGCCGTGCAGTCCATCCAACCCAGGCGCGGCTAACCCAAAGAGTCAATCAAACAAGACTCTCCAGGAACGGGGTTCGAAATGCTGCCCGGTATTTCGTTGCAAGCTTGGCGCTCTTGCCGGCGGCGGTGCGAGCGATTCCGACCCAGCGAGCCGGTAACGGGGTTAAGGGCCAGGAGTATGCAGGAAAGGAGAGAGAAATCCGGCAATACCCAATGATTCGGTTTTTTGCCGATTTCCCCAATTCCGAGGAAGACAATTCATTCCCGGTTTCATTACCGTCACCGTGATGCGGGTCGATTTACCCCGTTCGGACAGGTTGTGTGTCGCTTTTTCCCGTATCGGCCGGGCTGCTGCGCTGGTACAGGCGCGACGGCCACCGGAGGGCGTATTCGGTGGGAAACCGGAACAGTGACCCGGTGGCGCTGTACAGCCCTGCACGATGAGCGGATTTTCCGGAATCGATCCGGGCCGAGAGCCGGTAGTCGCATTGAATGACGGGCGGCGCGGGCGACAACGGGACAGCGGTGTTCCCAGCGCATCGCATCTCCACCGGCGTTTCGGCGGTGATCATTGCCTGTCTCGCCAGCCTGCTGCCGGCAACCGGGGCGGCAGGCGCGAACGAAAGCGCGTCCGTGGCAGAGGCCCCCCGCGTCGGATTTGTCGATGTGAGCGAAGCGGTCGGCTTGAACTACGTCGTCGGGACGGGCGGTAGCGAAGACGGCACAGAGCCGATCGAAGGCAATCCGGAGGACGGCGGCCTTGCGCTTTCCGATATGGACGGCGACGGCCGGCTCGAGCTCTACATCGCTCACGGGACAGGCGAAACCGGCCGGCTCTTCAGCTGGAACGGCCACCGCTTCGAACCGAGGACCGGAAATGGCGGCATTGCGCCGTCCTTCGTCGACCGGGCCGGCTATTTCATCGATCTAGACGACGACGGCGCGGTGGATTTCCTCTCGATCCACAAACAGGGAACGCAGGCGTTCCGCAATGACGGCAGCGGGCGGTTCACGGAAATGCCCACCCCGTTCGGTGCCCGAACCGACAGATCCTTCTACTCCATGGCCGCCGCCGACTATGACGGCGACGGCGATCTCGATCCGTTCTTTGCCCACTGGAACCGGTTCTGGAACGACGTCCGGCCCCCGGCCGGATATCTCTGGCGCAACGACGGCAGGGGGCGCTACGAAGATGTCAGCCATCTTGTGCCCGTTCGCCCCGGCGCGTTCGGCAGCAGTCCCGGCAAGCGCGAATTGTCGATGACACCGACGTTCTCGGATATCGACGGCGACGGCGATCCCGACCTGCTGCTGGCAGGCGATTTCGGCACGAGCCAGGTGCTGCGCAACGAGGGCGCCACCGGCTTCACGGACATCACCGGGGCGGCGATCACCGACGAGAACGGCATGGGTGCGGCGGTGGGGGACTACGACCTGGACGGCGATATGGACTGGTTCGTAACCAGCATCCACGACGCCGGCGGACATTCGGGCTACGGGCCCACCGGCAACCGGCTTTACCGCAACAAGGGCGACGGCCGCTTCGAGGATGCAACGGGTGCCGCAGGAGTCCGCAGCGGCGGCTGGGGGTGGGGAGCCTGCCTCGCCGACTTCGACAATGACGGGCGCTCGGACCTGTTCCACACGAACGGCTGGCTTGGCGGGGATGTCGAGGAGCCAGGCGGCCGGAGGCGCAGTTTCATCGGCTTCCACGAGGACCCGTCCCGGCTCTTCATGGCCAACCGCGATGGCACATTCACCGAGCGGGCATTGGAGCTGGGCGTGCGCCACACCGGCCAGGGCCGGGGGGTCGTTTGCGCGGACTATGACGGCGACGGCCGGGTGGACATTTTCATCGCCAACCACGGCGGCGCCCCCACGGTCTATCGCAACGTCTTCGAGCGAAGGAATCACTGGCTCGCGATCGATCTCAAGGGCCGGCATGCCAACCCGATGGCAGTCGGCGCGCGCGTTACGGTACGCACGGCGTCCGGAAGCCAGGTGCGGGAGGTGCGGCTCGGCGCCGCTTATCTCTCCCAGGCGCCGTCGACGCTGCATTTCGGGCTGGGACCCGACCGGGCCGCGCTGTCCGTCGAGGTGCGCTGGCCCGGCCCGGGCAACCAGGTCAGCCGGCTGGATGCCGTCGCCGCCGACCGGCGCATCGCCATCCATCAGGAGAAGCCTGACGGTTTTCCGCTGCGCGTCGCCGGCGGAACCGGCGCCGGGCTCCATGCCGAAGGTGCCATCGCCGTCATAAGCGCGGAGCCGGCTCGCGGCCGCTATCGATTCAGCCATTGGAGCGCCGAGGGCGGCGGCGCGTTCGGCGATGCGCGCGCGCCGGCCACGACCTTCACCATGCCGGCCGGGCCTGCAACCGTGTTCGCTCACTATCTGCCCGGCCTGTCGTCAGCGGACATGGACATGTCGGTTGCGCGACGCTGGATGGAGGTGTTGCTGCAGGCGATCCGGGACGACCGCGCCCGCCCGACCGTTCATGCCCGCAATCTCTTCCACCTCTCCGCCGCCATGTACGATGCCTGGGCAGCCTGGTCGGAAGCATCAACCCCGTACCATTTCGGCAGGAGCGGCGCGCCGTGCCGGGCGGCAATCCGGCCGGCGGGCGCGGGCTTGAAACGCGCTCGGGAGCAGGCGATCGGCCATGCCGCCTGGCGGCTCATTCGCCACCGGTTCCGGCGGTCGCCCGGCGCCGCCTCGACCCTCCGGAACGCCGATACCCTCCTGGCCGCGATCGGACTCGAAACCGGGTCCGGGGCAGTTCCCGGACCGGCGGCGGCGCTCGGTGACTGCATCGGTCGGCATTACATCGCCCGCGGCCTGGACGACGGCTCGAACGAAGCGGGCGACTATTCGAACATCGTCTATCGGCCGGTCAATGAGGAGCTGGACCCGACCGAAGCCGGCAACCCTGCTCTCTCCCACCCCGACCGCTGGCAACCCGTGTATCTGCCGCTGTTCATCGGCCAGTCGGGTTTGCGGGAGGAGGAAAGACCGGAATTCGTGACGGCCGAGTGGGGCATGGTCGCGCCCTTCGCCCTGGCCGAAACGGATGCCGCGGTCCATCGGCGGGACGGAGCCGACTGGCGCATCTATTTCGACCCGGGTCCGCCGCCTTTCTCGAAGGGTCCGCTGTCGAGGCACTACAAATGGGGGTTCTCCCTGGTCGCCCGCTGGTCGTCCCATCTCTCGCCCGGGGACGGCGTCACGATGGACATCGCGCCGTCGGGTATCGGCAACATTGCGGCCCTGCCGCGCCGGCTGGAGGACTATCCCGCCTTCTACGACGGCAGCCCGCACGGTCCCGGTCGCACCGTCAACCCTGCAACCGGCAAGCCCTACCGTCCCCAGATCGTGCCGCGCGGCGACTACACCCGCGTGCTCGCCGAGTTCTGGGCCGACGGGCCCGACTCCGAGACTCCGCCCGGCCATTGGTTCGTAATCCTGAACGGGGTGAACGACCATCCGGCGCTGGTCAGGCGGCTCGGCGGGGAGGGGCCGGTGCTCGGCCCTCTCGAATGGGACGTGAAGACCTATTTCACCCTGGGCGGGGCGATGCACGATGCGGCCATCGCCTCTTGGGGAATCAAGGGATGGTATGACTATATCAGGCCGATCTCGGCGATTCGGTTCATGGCCGACCGGGGACAGTCCAGCGATCCCGGCCTCGGTTCATGGTCGCCCCTCGGCATTCCTCTGGTCGAGGACTTCATCGAGCTGGTCGGCGCGCAGGATCCTCTCGCGGGCGAGGACGGCGCGAATGCGGGAAAGATCAAGCTGCGCGCATGGCGCGGCCCGGACCATGTGGCGGATCCGGCGACGGACGCGGCCGGCGTGGCGTGGATTCTTGCCGAGAACTGGTGGCCCTATCAGCGGCCGACCTTCGTCACCCCGCCCTTCGCCGGCTATGTCTCCGGCCATTCCACCTACTCCAGGGCGGCGGCCGAGGTGCTGACGGCGCTTACCGGCGACCCGTTCTTTCCCGGCGGCATGAGCGAGTTCCGGATCCCGGCCGGCGAGTTTCTCGTCTTCGAGCGCGGTCCCTCGGTCGATATGGTCCTGCAGTGGGCGACTTACCGCGACGCAGCCGACCAGTGCAGCCTGTCCCGCATCTGGGGCGGTATCCACCCGCCGGCGGACGATATTCCGGGACGGCTCATAGGCGCACGGGTGGGGCGCGATGCTTTCAGGCTCGCGCTGTCCCTTTTCGACGGGAGCTATACCGGCGACCGTTGATGGAAACCGATAATCGGGTCCGGGTTCGGCGGCAACGATGCACTGCCGGCGCATCCGTCGCTGCACGGGTAGAGCCTGCCCGGAGAGGCCTCTCAGGGCCGGCCCGCCCGGGCAGGAACAACGTCCGCAAGTTCAGCAGCTTCCTTCGCGACTTAAAACGCCGTTGCAATTGATCATCTCGTCCGCCTTGTACCACAGCACTCTATTGAGTGTAGATTGTCCTGACCAATTCCCATGGTCAAAGAGGCACCATGCCTTGAAGTTGCACTGAGTTCTAGCATTACTAATTGTTGGGAATTCGTAAAGAATACAGGTTTTTTGCGGGATTTTCCCGAAATTGGTCCGCATATCCTTGCGGGTTAACCAAATCCGGGTAATTGCAGAGATCGCCAATATCCTTGCAGCAATATATTCCACGGATAGGATTCGTACTGCTTCCAGCCCTGCTATTGGCATCTGTAATATGGAAGGTGCGATCCGAGGCACTTATTATGTCAACTTTTGCAACAATCTTTCCAAACTCCGGACAAGTACTTGATACCCTGAACCATGATGTTTGTGGCCAGGATTTGCTTTCCCATTCAGCCACCAGACATTCCGCTGAGTTGTGTCAAATTCTGTTGCTGCCGGTGTAGGAAGCGAAGGCCTCGCCTCCCAGCAAAAGCAGGAATGTGAATGCGGCAAGGCCTCCGAACAGAAACCGTATCCCGGGCTTCTTCGCCGCGTTGGAGTGCATGGCGCTCCGGTGCCCGGAGTCAGGATACCCGGGAACGCAGCAAATCGACACATTTCTTACGTGGCATGCCTGGATCCCGAAGCCCTTCTCGTCGTCACGGGTGGAAACGTCGTGCCCCTTCCAGCTCAGAAACCGACTCTTCATCTTCATCCGAATCATGCGGACACTCTGAAATCATATCGATTCTTACGTCATAAGGCGTCCCCAACACTGGGGAGTTGTGAAATTTTATTGGCCTCGCGTTTGGAATGGACCCATGATCCGGGGATCCTCTCACAGTGCCCGGTCGTCCGCGCAACTGAACCGAATCCGGCGTCTCCTGCCGCATGTCCGCCAGACCGTGCCTATCCGGGGGCGGCGGCATGAAGGGCTCCACCAGCGCGATCCATCGTCGGTCAGATCGCTTGCATATCGCGGGCAGTCTCGCCGATACTCCCGGCTGGCGGTTTCAGTCCGGGGCATGCGTGGCTCCGTTCAGCTTCGCAACCGAACGGGATCACAAGCCCTTGAAACCGCTCTACTCCTTTCGGGTCGGGCTCTGAGGCTTGATCGCGCTTCTGGAGGTCCCAAGGTGAAGACGGACGGCGCGCCGTGGGACATGGCCATCGTCCCGGCCCGGCCGGAAGCGTATGCGCGTGCAGCGCGCTCGCCACTTCCGACCGGATGCGCGTCGCGCTCATCGATCGGGAGAAGTTCCCGCGGGACAAGTCGTGCGGCGGCCTGGTTCTCTCCGGCGCCGTGTCTGAGCTGAGAGAGCTCGGCCTGGGAGCGGTCTTCGACGGCAGACCGCTGATTGCGGACATTCAAGCGGCATTTCCCGGGAGCAGATTCGCGTTCCTGGAAAAGATCGTCGACTCGAACAACGCCGCCGCGTGCTACATCGTCGAACGCATGGTGTTCGACCACCACCTGTTCCGAAGTGCGAAAGAACGAGGCGCGCGAGACTACACGGGATACAAGTTCACCGGCGCGGAATTCGACGATTCTGCCGGGCTCTGGACCCTTGAGCTGCAGCCCGGGCGCGGTGCGGTTGTCGAGATCCGGTGCAGGGTGTTGGTCGGCGCGGACGGCGCCGGGTCGCAGGTTCGGCGACTCGCCGGACACCGGCTCAACGGCGAAGGGCACACTGTGGTGGCGCTCCGCGCCTACGCCCAAGCAGAGGGGCAGCCCGAAGAGACCCTTCGCATCGATTGGCTCGAGAGCCTGTTGGCCGGTTTCGGCTGGGTGTTCCCGCTGGCGAACGGGAAGGTCAACATCGGAGTCGGTACCACCAGGCGCGAATTCAAGCGCACCGGGGCAAGCCTGGAATCGCATCTGGACGAGTATGTTCGCTACCTATCGAGCCAGGGTGTCGCGATCAGGAATCTGGGCGACATCAAGGCTTACCCCCTGCCGCTGGCGTCGCAAACCCCGCCGCTCGTCCCGAAGCGGCAGATGGCACTGGTCGGGGATGCGGCCTCGATGATCGATCCGTCCACCGGGGAAGGAATCCCTCATGGAATCTGTGCGGGTCGCGTACTGGGGCGCACCATCAGTGGATGGGTGAACCTGGGAGGAGGAGATCCGCAAGCCGGCCTGGAGCGCTACGCGAAGGCATATGCCGGGCAATTCGGCAAGGTCGCGAAAGGGTCTCAATCGCTGCGCGAGCTGCTCGAGTTCCCGAAGTATTTCGGGTAGGTCAGGGCGTTGGCTTGCGAAGACGCGCTGTTCGGGGGGCACCGGGAAACCGGCGTCCCTACCGCGACCCAAAGGTCCCACGCGGAACTACACCGTGACCGAGATCGCAATGCAGCTCGGGGTGGGGCGCTCGACGCTGCACCGACATATTCGCGCGGTCGGCCGGGAGTCCGGAACCGCTTTCGGTGCGATGATGCAGGCGCTTGAGGACGACATGGAGGCTTGGTTGGGCGTCTATCGGCGTCTGGCGGTCTGCTGATCCTCCGAGGGATCGTGGCCTCCTTTGCGCCGCTGCCGACAGACCGGCCACTCGTTTCAGACCATAAGGTAAGCACCGCGGATCTCTTCGTTTTCGGCGAGGTCCGCCATCGGGCCCTCGTAGCGGATGCGGCCCCTTTCGATGATGTAGGCGCGATCCGAAACGAGAGTCGACAAATGCAGGTTCTGTTCGGAGAGCAGGATCGAGAGGCCCTGCTCCTTCAGGTCCAGGATGGTCTTCGCCACCTGCTCGACGATGACGGGTGCGAGGCCTTCGGACGGTTCGTCGAGCAAAATGGTCGTCGGGTTGCCCATCAGCGTGCGGGCGATGGTCAGCATTTGCTGTTCCCCTCCGCTCATCAGGCCGCCGAGGCGGTCGCTCATCGCCGCGAGGTTGGGAAACAGGGCGAACAGCTTCTCTGGCGTCCATTCCGGCGCGTTCTCGCGGTGGGGTTGACGGCCGACCTCCAGGTTCTCGGCTACGGTCAGGCTGGTGAACACCCGCCGGTCCTCGGGTACGTATCCAAGGCCGAGGCGGCTGATCTGGAACGGTTCGAGTCCCTGTATCGCCCTTCCCTCGAAGGAGATATCGCCCTTCGCGGGTCGAACCAGGCCGATGATCGACTTTATCGTGGTCGACTTTCCGGCGCCGTTGCGGCCGAGCAGCGCCACGACCTCGCCCCGCCGGACTTCAAGCGAAACCCCGGACAGAATCTGCGCCCGGCCGTAGAAGGTGTCGATGCCGGTCAGCCCGAGGACCGGGGCGTCCGTCGCGGCCGTCATGAGGTCTTGGTGCCATGCAGGGCGCTGCTGCCCAGATATATCTCCTGGACCCTTCTGTTCGACCGCACCGCCATCGGAGGACCTTCGGAGATCAGCTGTCCCCGGTCCAGAACCATGATTCGGTCGGCATGGGCAAAGACCACGTCCATGTCGTGTTCGGTGAACAGAACGCCGATGCCGCGTTCGCGCACGATCTCGACGGTGAGCTGCATCAGCTCCATGCGTTCCCTGGGCGCCATGCCGGCGGTCGGTTCGTCCATGAGCAGCAGCCCGGGTTCGTTCGCCAGCGCGACCGCAAGCTCGACCCGCTTGAGGTCGCCATAGGCGAGCACCCCGCAGGCCCTGTCGTATTGCCGGTCCATCCCGACACGTTCCAGCAAGGCCATCGCCTCGTCGAAGTAATGGTCCCTCGCCGGCCGCCACAAGGCCCGCGATCGACCGCGGTGGCTCACCAGAGCCATTTGCACGTTCTCGCACACCGTCATCGAAGCGAAGGTCGCCGTGATCTGAAAGGTCCGTCCGACGCCGAGCCGCCAGATGGACCGGGGCGGCAGGCCCAGGATGCTTCGACCGTTGAGCCGCACCGAACCGGCATCGGGCCGGAGCTGGCCGTTCACCATGTTGAAGCAGGTCGTCTTGCCCGCTCCGTTGGGTCCTATCAGGGCCAGGAGTTCGCCCGAGAACAGCGTGAACGAAACCCGATCCACCGCCCGCACACCGCCGAACGACTTGCTCAGGGCCCCGACCTCGAGCACCGGAACCCGCTCGTGCCGCGCCCCGCTCATGCCGCTATTTCCTCCGGCCGCGCGAGCCGAAGCCGCCGGCCCAGCCGCGTGCCGGCGAACCCGACGATCCCCTGCGGCAGCAGCAGCACCAGGGCGATGATGGTCACGCCGAGCAGGAACCGCCAGTAGCTGAGGACGCTGAAGAGATCGTTGAGCCAGGTCAGGGCGGCGGCGCCGAAGATCGGACCGAACAGCGACTGCACGCCGCCGAGTAGCACCATCAGCAAGGCATCGAAGGAGCGCGCGATTTCCAGCGCGGTGGGGAAGATGCTGCCCTTCGAGAACAGGAACAGGGCGCCGGCAAGGCCCGCAAACGCGCCGGAGACCGCAAAGGCGAGCCAGCGATGCCGGGTGAGATCGATCCCGATCGCCGCGGCCCGCAAGGGCGAGTCGCGGCCGGCCCGCAAGGTATAGCCGAACGGCGCATACAGGAACCGCCGCATGATCCAGAGCGCGGCCACGCTGAGCCCCACGGTGATGTAATAGTAGGCGATACGCGTGCTTGCCCACCCGGACGGCCAGATATCGTTCAGGCCGTCGTCGCCGCCGGTCACCTTCAGCGGGGTTCCGAACTCGTCCGCGATCCCGAAGATCCTGAGCACGCTGCCCGGCATGTCCTGGAAAGCGAACGCCCATGCGATCTGGGCGAAGGCGAGCGTCAACATCGCAAAGTAGACGCCGCTCAGGCGCACGCAGAACCAGCCGAACAGGAACGCAAGCAGCGCGCCTCCGAGCGGCGCGGCCCAGAATGCGAGCTCGAACGGTGCGTCGGCGAACTTCACCAGCAGCGCGGCCGCGTAAGCGCCACCGCCGAAATACGCGGCATGGCCGAAACTGACCATTCCGCCCGGCCCCATGATGAAGTGCAGCGCCGCTGCGAACAGCACGAACACCATGATCTCGATGACCAGGACCAATACGAACGTGTCGACCGCCTCGGGCAGGAAGAGGTGCGCGACCGGGAGCAGGAGGAGCAGCGCCGCAGCAGCGCCGCCCAATATGCGAACCCTCGGCAGGGCCGGACGCAATGGCTGTTCGGGCGGCCCGGGAGGCGCCTGGCCCAAGGTCTCCGGCATGCCGAGCAGCCCCCAGGGCCGGAAGATCAGGACCACTGCCATCACTAGGAACATCAGCACCAGCGTGGAGTTGGGCAGTATCTGGATGCCGAAGGTCTGGAGGATACCGAACAGGACCGCGGCCCAGAAGGCTCCGAAAATGCTGCCCATGCCGCCCACGACGACCACGACGAACGCGGCGGCGAGGATATTGAAATCCATGAGCAGGTCGGCGCCGCCCTTGGGAAGCTGGACGGCGC
>VXPS01000065.1 GCA_009839425.1 Chloroflexota bacterium | reverse complement strand
CCCCTACGGGTTCGGCCTGCCGCGCGACCGCTCCCCCTTCATCCCCCACGCCCACCTCGGCACCCGACGCCCGCTCCGGCGCCCCGCAAACCCACCCTGGTCAGCGCACCCGCTCAGTTGCCCACGCAGAGCGCCCACAACGCCACACCCACGCCGGCGCCGTTACCATGACCGGCGAAGAGACCCGCTCACTCTCCTGCCGCCATGCTCGACACCCTCATGTCCGTCGACGAGGCGATCTTCACGCGCCGGACCTGCCGCAAGTTCCGCAAGGACCCGGTGTCGCCGGAGACCCTCACCAAGATCATCGACGCCGCCCGCTACGCCCCCAGCTCCTGCAACCTGCAGCTCTGGGACTTCGTGCTCGTCAACGACCCCGAGACCAAGGCCGAGGTCGCCGAAGAGACCCGCTACGTCCACCTGGCCCCCGTCTCCCTCTTCGTCTCCTACGGCAACAACTACACCCGCGAGAACTACGCCTGGGTCCAGAGCGCCGCCGCCGCCATCCAGAACATGATGCTCATGGCCCACAGCCTGGGCGTGGCCAGCTGCTGGGTCGACACCCTGGGCGACGTCGACCGCGTCCGCCGCATCCTGGGGCTGCCGGCCGAGCGCGAAATCCTGGCCCTGGTCCTCTTCGGCTACCCCGAGCTCATCCCCAAGGCCCCCCGCCGCCGCGCCATCGACATCCTGCTGCACTACGACAAGTACAAGGGCCGCCTCAACTGGCCCAGCAGCGACGACCCCGAGGAATGGACGCTGGAGCAGATCCGCGACTTCCAGATGGCCAAAATCCGCAACGGCGCCCGCTACAACAAGCCCGTCCCCTCCGAGCGCGACGCCGTCCTGGAGGCCCTGGGCGAATTCGTCCACGTGCAGGACGGCCGCTGGCTGGACGTCCTACCCCTCACCGGCCTCTACACCGAAGAGATCGCCTCCAGGTACCCGAAGGTCGACCTCACCTTCGCCGAAATGACCGACCAGGTCTTCGAATTCGTCCAGGACCGCGCCCCGCGCACGCTGCGCCACGAGCTCTACCCCGACGCCTTCCACGAAGGCCCCGAGGGCTACGACGTCATGTCCCTGATCTTCCGCCTGGAGGGCTATCCCCGCGACGAGCGCCGCCAGTACCTCACCACCATGCGCCGCCGCATCAAGGACGACGGCCAGCTTTTCCTGGCCTTCGTCAACCGCCGGTCGTATCACCGCCCCCTGCGCTGGATGCGCGGACGCATCGGCCACTCCGGCGTCGAATACGCCCTGGCGCCGGATCCCAGCCTCGGCCCCTTCAAGGCCGCCACCCCCGGCGAAATCCGCGCCGACCTCCACGCCACCGGCTGGCGCGTACGCGACCGACGGCACTTTTTCGCGGTTCCCCCTTCCGACGAGATCGAATTCCGCGCCGGCCGCAAGGGCCGCAAAGTCAAACTCGCGGGCCAGGCCCTCACCCGAATCAGCCAACTGTTACAGCCGGTAGGCCCTGTCCTTGGACCCGTCGCCCGCGTCCACGCATGGGACGTCATTCCGGCCTGAAGCCTGAGCCCGGCCCAGCGCCGGTGCGGCGTTGCCGTCGGGAACCAGCGCCTGGGCTACGGCGTCTCGCCGGCCGCGGCTCGCAGCGGCGTCAGGTCCATGTCCACGCCAAGCCAGCCGTGATGCGCCTCCAGACGTGTGATCGCGCTGGTAGTGGAGACCATCTGTCTCAGGGCCACTATTCCCGAAAAGACCTCATAGGCGACCTTCGCATCGCTCACATCAATGCGAGCCAGCGGCAGCAGCTGCTGATAGTCCACGTGGCCGCTGACCGGGTCGAACTCTGCCGCGGTGAACATCAGCAGGTATGAACGTCCAGGCTCTAGCCTCGGCACTCCACCCTCGACTGCCGATCCATTGATCTCAAGCCGCCGACCGTCAAAATCGATCCTGGTCATCTGCGACTCTCGCGTGAGCACCAGTGGACGGCTCCACCTTCGGACGAAGCGGCTGAAGTCGGGCCGCGCCGGTCCGGTTCCAGTCGCATCGGCTTCGTACAGTCGCAGGTGGGTGCCGGCTTCGAAAGCAATCCGGTGCGGGTTTTGGTACCGGAGGTTGACGACGACACGTTCGCCTTCCACCTGCCCGTCAAAGCCAAGCCCGGCCACGCGCCGTTCGCGCTTCGCGAAGCTGGCCGGGTGGCTCGCCCGGAATTGGGCGAACGGCGCCATCTCGGCATCCGAGATCGTGGCCAACGCCCCGCAGTCCGGAACCGATAGTTGGAACTGTTGCGGGATGCCCGTCAAGTCCCAGGTATTGGGGCCTGCCGCCACCTGGGTTCCAGGTGCGCCCAGCACTCGGGAATCGAGGAGTCCGTTCGCGGCGTCACACACGCGTCGTGGCTCGTGGGCGCGTCCGGCGAAATCGGAACCAATGCGCCAAACCGGCGACCAGGTGTCGCTGGGCCTATAGGCACGCATCCCGTACCCGGTCCATACGGCATCGTCGGCCGACAGGCCCAGGGCTGTCGGCTCCAGGAGTTCGGGCAGGACCACGACGCCCTGATCAGGAACGCCCCGGTCCGTCCTGAAGCGCGCAACGCGGGTTGCTCGATTGACATCGGTGGACTCTGGCGCCCGAAGGTCGACGTGGTCGATGAAGTTGAAGAGCAGCATTCGGCGGGCGTACACGGAGAGGCTGCCGACGAGGGACACGGGAGTGTCGGCAGGGACGATCTGGCGCAGACGGCGGTAGCTGGACAGCGCGACGTCAGTCGTTCCCGCGCCGGGTAAAACCTCGAATACCCGATGTCGCATGCCCGACGCCGAGCGCATGTCAGCCAGCAGCTTGAAATGCGCTGGATCATCCAATAGGCGTCGCGCCTCTGGCGTCAGCGCTTCGGCGTGGGCGTCCGTGACGTGCAGATGGGTTACTCCCATCTCCTGAAGGTCGTCTCGATGTAGAAATCGCAGCGCGTCTTCGTAGGTGGGCGTGGCGTACTGGGCAAGCGACTGCAAGTGCTGGCCCGAGGTCGGGGAGGCGATCCCGGCTAGCGACGCAATAGCCGCCGGCTGGGTGGTCAGCAGGCGGGCATCGTGAGACAAAGACCGCGCGAGCCACGCGTAGAAGTCCCAATTCGCTTCCAGGATCGAGCCAAACTGGGTCCGCACCGCAAAGCGGTCCACCGACTGCGCGTCGGCCAGATGCCCAACGTTCAGCCCGCCAAGCGCGAGCTGGGTTCCTGATATCGCTCGGGGCACGACCGTTGGCAGCAGGGCCAGCAGGCCTACGGCCAGAATCGCCAGGCGCTTTCGACCGCGGGAAAGGCCGCCGACGAGCGTGCTGATCCCCACCAGGGCGGCGAACATCGCCACGGCGGTTGCCAACCAGAGGATCCGCTGGTCATTCGCCGGCCTCACCGAACGCAGGGTCTCGGCCTCCACCAATCCAAGCGTCCCGGCCAACGTGAGATACGCCAGCCCCCAGCTGCGCCGCCGGACGGCGGCGAATGCGCCAATGATGGCGAGGGGAATGACCCCAACCCGGATCAGCGCGGGCCCCGCCAATCCAAACGGCGCCAGGTCGTCCGGGTTGGGATCGAATTCGACGCGCACCATCCCGGTGGTCCCGCCCCGGTCCAGCAGCGCGTCTGCAATGGGCCCGCCGGCCAGCGCGATCAAGAGGGCCGAAGTCGCCAGGGCGGCCACCAGCCAGAACCGCCCGTACGCTGGCGGTCGAAAGAGACGAACGATCCCGATCAGGCCCAGGGCTGCGCCGGAAAGGACCAGCACCGCAGCTTCCGCCAACGCGGAGACCCCGGCCGCCGCGGCCAGGAGCGCCGCCTGCCGGCGGGCTACCGCCGCCTCCAGCGCCGCAGCAATGAGAATCGCAATGGCGGCGGCGAGCGCCCACTGTGGCTGGTCGACCCAATCGAACGCCACACGCACTGCCGCGATTTCGGATTCGGCAGGGGCCAGCCCCCCGATGAATCCGGCCAGGCCACGGTCGTCACCGGAAGACTCAACATAGGGGGGTAGGCCGACGTGAAAGGCACCGGCAAATAGCCCGAGGGCGGCTCCGGATCCCACGGCCAACGGCAGCGGCGAGCCCACGTCCCAGGCGAACCCTACGGCCGCAAGAATCAGCGCCATCGTCAGGAACGACAGAAGGACGTAGTAGACGGTCCAGACCGGGGCATCCGTCATGCTGATCACCGACGCTGCCAGCAGGTCGGCGCCGTAGTGATAACCAATGCCCGCGTCAACGCCGTAGGGCGTGACCGGTGGAAACTCGCCCCTGGCCATGCGTTGGGCGAGCGCGAAGTGCCACGACTCGTCGATGAACCAGACGTGCGACCGGTTCGCCAGGGCGAAGATGAAGAGGCCCACCGATGCGGCTGCGAGCACCGTTAGGCGCAGCGCCGCGCCCCTGGACACGCGAGAAAGTGCGCCGCCCCGCCACGCGACTACCACCGAAAGCGTTGATGGCGCCAGGATTCCCACCCAGGCGCTCGGCGGGCCTGGCCAGAGATGGGCGCTCAGATTGGTCGTGAGCAGCACGGCGACGACCCCGAGGACAGGCCCGTAGTACGGCCACACCGGACGTGGCCGATGGGCAAACACCGCATGCGCCAGTGGCGCGCCAATAGCGGACATCCACAGGCAGAAGGCGGTCGCAGACAGTACCCCGGGCCAGGGAGAAGCGGCGGGATCCAGGCTCACTTGTGGGTTTCCGCGTTAACACTCGGAAACAAAGTGCCTCCTAAACCCGGGCTGTGCGCAGCTACGCTCGGCTTGCGCTGCCTGATGCCCGGTCACGCACACGAATCAGCGACCACTGTCTGTTCCACCGCAGGCTCGTGGGGCAGGCACCGTTGTAGCCGCTACGCGGTCAAGAGCGGTGCGGCTCGGAACTGATTGTAGGCGGCGAGCCTCGTCGGCAAGCGGCGTGGGGCAGGCACCGAATCACTTCCAGCTTTCGGAACCGGGGCGTGGAGTGGGAGCATGGACGGTTTCCATGCGGTCGCATGCGCCCGCGAACGCTCGCCTAAACTGCGCGGGTTCGTGGCGCTGACGGTGCAGCGTGGCACGTGATTGGTAATGCTCCGCCGTCGTGGGCTCGGCAAGGGTCGAAATGCGCCGTCACGCAATCGAAACGGCCTCCATGCTTCTGACCATTGTGGTACCGGCTTTCAACGAGGCCGGGCGCCTCGGGTGCACCCTCCCGGTGATTCTCGCCTGGCTGGCAACGTTCCCTGCCGGCGGACGGCTTCTGGTGGTTGACGATGGCAGCACCGACGCCACGGGCGACGCCGTGCGCGCGCACATGCCGGCCCACCCAAACCTCGACCTCATCACGCTGTCGCGGCAGGGAGGCAAGGGGGCCGCCGTGCGGGCGGGCATGCTGGCCGCTTCCACCGATATTGTCGGCTTCATGGACGCCGACCTTTCCACCGACCTCCAGCACGTTCAGGAAGCGGTGACCGCCATCCAGGATGGCGCCGACGTGCTGATTGGATCACGCGCGCTGGGCAGCAGCCAGACCGTCGTTCGTCAGCCCGCCCATCGCAGGGCCGGCGCTCGCGTCTTTCGCGAACTTGCGCGTCAGATCGGCGGCCTCCCCAACACGCCCGACTCGCAGTGCGGGTTCAAGTTCTTTCGGGGATCCGTGGCGCATGACCTCTTTGGCTCAACCGTGATCGAGCGCTGGATGTTCGACCTGGAAGTCCTCCGACTGGCGCGCTACAGGGAGTACACCGTTCAGCAACTCCCTGTTGAATGGACGAATGACCCGGACTCACGTCTCCGATTGACCGTTGACACCCTACGCATGGTGCGCGACCTCGCGCGGATCCGCTGGCGCTTCCTGACCGGCCGCTACGGTCCGCCAGGGCGATCTACCTAGAGCCCGCCGATGCGTACCTCCCGTCAGCGAACCCTCGCCGCGACAACCAGCGGCACCGCGTAGCCGCCATGGGCGACTGGATTGCCGCCACGCGCGAGTTTCTTCTGGAGTTTCTGGAAGCCAATCAGTATCTGGCCTTGGCCATCTACGTCGGGGTCGAAGAAGCCGGCGTTCCACTTCCAGTGCCGGCCGACACCGCCATCGTGCTGATGGGGTATCAGGTTTACCGAGGCGTGGCCAATCCCGTCGCAATCGTGGCTACGGTCGTCGTATCGGCTACCGCCGGGGCGTCCGTTCTCTACTGGCTGGCGCGCCTGATCGGTCCGCGCCTCATCACTCGGTTTGGTCGCGCGCTCCACATCACGCCCGAGCGGCGCGAGCGCGCCGAGCGCTGGATCCATCGCTATGAGGTTCCTGCGATCGTTATCGGTCGGCTAATCCCCGGCTTTCGCATCGTCATCACCATCGTGGCCGGCGCCGCCCGCGCCAGCTTCTGGAAGTTCCTGCCGTCGGCCGCGCTGTCGGCGCTCATCTGGGCCCTCATCTACATGGGCATCGGCTGGGGGTTGGGCGATCAATACCAGCGCGTCGCGTCAGCCGTCGAAGCCGACCCTCGCGTCGGGTTTGGCATCGTTCTGGCCGCGATCGTCGTGGTTGGCGCCCTGGTGGCGTTCAGACTGCGCCGCCGCCTGTTCCGACAGGCCAGCCTGGGCAAGCCCCGGGGCGGCGAGGATCCGCCACCGCCGCCTTAGGTCGTCGTCCGCTCGGCCTCGCTCAGACGTCCGTTGCGCCCCACCACGCGCTTGAGCAGCGTCAGCCAGCTTGAGGTGCCCTGGCCGCGCCAATCCAGGTCGTCTTGAAGCTTCATCAGCCGGTCCATGCGGCCCAGCCGTTCGGCTCGCTCGTAGATGCGCAGCCACACGCAGGGCAGGGTCGGGTCGGTCTCGCACATGCCGTAGATGTCGGTCCCGCCGCACGGCCCGTCGCGCAGGCCTTTGGGACAGGCCATCGGACAGATAAACGCCGTGTCCTGCAGAATGCAGTGACCGCACATCTGGCAGCCGAACAGCGGCCGCTTGACCAGGCGCTCAACCAGCGTGAACGCCTGGACCGGGGCGTCGCGCACCGCTCGTTTGGCGGTGACCTGCGTCAGATTCACGGCGAAAGAGCGCTCACAATGACCGTCCTTGGTGCCAAGTATATGGCTGGGACTTCGCCGGCCGACCGCGTTTAGGTTGAGGCCCCACTCTGTCCGGCATCGGCCGCAGGTCGCACAGTCGGCGGGGTAAGTCGGCGCTCGGGGATGAGCAGGCGGCGTCCAACGAATAACTGCGACGGGTCGGTGATCTCGTTAATCGCGGCCAAGTCCTCCACGGTTACGTCCAAATCCTGGGAGATCGCATACAGCGTGTCGCCCGCCTTCACGACATAGACGTCCTCCGCGGCGCTCCCGCCGGCGGCTGGCGTCTCCGGCTGCACGCGTTCGCCGGGCTGCGGCAGTTCGAGCTTCTGCCCGGCGAAGATGTTGTTGGGATCGGCTAGGTCGTTCTTGGACTGCAGGTCTTCCACCGTGATCCCAAACCGCTCGGCGATGCCGAGCAACGTGTCCCCCGGCTGCACCGTATAGGTCTGTGGCGCCGGCGTGGGCGTGGGAGTGGCCGCGGGTGTGGGGGTTGGACTTGGCGTCGGCGACGCCGCGCTCTCGGGGGTGGTCGTGGGCCTCTCCGGCAGAAAGCCCCCGCCCCCGTCCGCCGTCGCCGTGGTGTACAGTGCCTAAGCCCCGGGGGCCAAGGGCCGGCGCCACGGGCCACCCAGCACTAACTCACGGCGCGAACTGTCCAGCCCTGCACACCTCCGGCGCTTCCGGGTGAATAACCCTTCATGCGGCTGGTGGACTCGCCGCGAGTATAGGAGTGCGCCGGCCCGTTCGGACGTACCATGCGCGGATGCAGGCGCTCGTACTGGCAGCGGGTTGGGCTACGCGGTTGGGAACCATAACCGGCGGCGGGCCGAAGCACTTGCTGCCCATCGGATCCCGCACCGTGATCGACTTCGTGGTGGACCGGCTCGGCGCGGTTCCCGAGATTGAGCACGTCACGGTCATTACCCACGACGTGTTCTTCCAACTCTTCGTGGATTGGGCAGCCGCGCGACACGGCCGCCCACCGGTGACGGTCATGAGCGACGGGACGAACTCGCTGGACACACGGCTGGGGGCCGTTGGGGATTTGGCCTACTTCATCCGGGAGTCGGGAATCGACGACGATCTGCTGGCCATCGCGGGCGACAACCTGTTCGACTTCGACCTTGCGCCGTTGGCGCGCGCCGCGCGCCGCGACCTTGTCGTCGGACTCTATGACGTTGGGTCGCTGGAGCTCGCCACTCGCTACGGCGTGGTCGAAATAGACGACGCGGGTGTGGTGACCAGCTTTGTCGAAAAGCCGGAACGTCCGCGCAGCACGCTGGCGTCCGCCGCCATTTACGGCATCCCGCGCGCACGGCTGGGCGCGGTGCAGGCGTTCATGGACGCCGGCGGCGACCCAGATAAGTCCGGCGAACTGATCGCCTGGCTGCACACGCACGAGCGGGTGCTGGGGCAGGTGTTCTCGGGACGCTGGATCGATATTGGCAGTCCCGACGAGTATGCGCGCGCCCAGGCCGACTTCGGCGGGTGAGGCGCCCGCTGTCGCCGGCTGAGAATCCGACACTCGGATGAGCGTCGTCCTGGCGCTGGCGCTCGGCGTATCCAGCGGACTGAATCCCTACGTCACGGTGGCGATTACCTCAGTCGTCGCGGCGCGCTCCGACTTGCTGACGCCCGCCCCGGCGTTCGCATTCGTTGCCTCCACCGGGATGTTCGTTGGTGCGCTCCTGCTGCTGCCCATTGACATTTTTGCCGACAAGTTTCCCGGCAGCGGCGGCCTCATGGACCGCCTGGGCTGGGTGTTGCGCCCCGTGGCCGGCGGGATAGTTGGCGGCGCGGCCATGGCAACCGGCGGACCGGGCATGGTCCTCGGGATTGCGCTGGGCGCCCTGGCGGCGCTGGTCACTCACGCCCTGCGACTGCGTGCCCGACGACGGGTGCAGTGGCGGATGCTCGGCTTCGGGCGCATCGTGTTCGGCGCCTACGGCGACTTCGGCAGCGGCATCGTCGCCATGATCGCCCTGCTCACGCCGCCGCTCGGTCTCGCCATTGCTGCCAGCCTCGTCACAGCCGCAATCCTCGTCGACCGCCGCTGGGGCGGCGAAGCGCCAACCTAGGCGGGCAGATCCTCCGAGGCGCCCAGCGCCTCCAGCACACCGCGCGCCTTGTGCCGAGTTTCGTCGAATTCCAGGTCCGCGTCCGACTCCGCCACGATTCCGGCGCCCACGTGCAGGTGGCCCACACCGTTTCGGCGTTGCACGGTGCGGATCGCCACGCTGGCCGTCAGCCCGCCGTCGAAGCCCAGCGCGAAGACGCTGCCGCAGTACGCGCCCCGACGTGCCGGCTCCAGCTCGTCGATGATCTCGGAGGCTCGGATCTTCGGGGCACCCGTAATCGAGCCTCCCGGCCAGCAGGCCTCAAGCAGCCTGGCGGCCGACACCCCGGATCCCAGTTCGCCGCGCACTTCCGAGACCAGTTGCCAGACCGTCGGCAGCGCCTCGGTCTGCCAGAGTTCGGGCACGCTGATGGATCCCGGGCGGCACACGCGCCCAAAGTCGTTGCGCAGCACGTCCACGATCATCACGTTTTCCGCTCGGTCCTTTGGGCTGGCCTGCAGCCGGGCCTCGGCGGCGGCGTCGAGGGGGCGGGTTGAACCTCGCGGCGTCGTGCCCTTGATAGGTCGCGTTCGCGCTTGGCCGCCGGGACTGACGCGGAGAAACAGCTCCGGCGACGCGCTGACTATCTCGAGTCCGTCCGCGTCGAGGTAGGCGCTGAACGGCGCGGGATGAGCCGCCGCAAGTCGTCGAAACATCTCCAGTCCCGGCTCTGGCGCGTCGAACTCAATTCGGCGCGCCAGGTTCACCTGGTAGCAGTCGCCGGCGGCGATGTAGTCCTTGACCGCCGTCACCCAGCGTCCAAACCGGCGGCGGTCCGCGTTCGTACGGGCGGTTCGCGGCGCGGATGGTCTGGCCGGCGTTTCGCGCGCGTGCAGGCGTGACTGCACCTGGGCGGAGACTTCATCGGGGTCGCGACCACCATGCGCCGTCGCGACAATCCAGCCGTCGCCGCTCTTGGAGTCGCGTGCCAGCACCCAGTCGTACACGCCAAACCGCATCAGGTCGGTGGGCACCGGTCCCGGGCAGCGGCCGGGCAGGACTTCGAGCTCGTAGGCGGCGTCATAGGCGATGTAGCCAATGGCCCCGCCAGCGAATGGCGGGAGCGTCTCGTCGCCTGTTGGCGCAACGCGTGAGACGGCCTTGTCGAGAGCCGAGAAGCCATTGCCCGGCAGTGGACCCCAGATCTCAGAGACCACGCCATGGGGCGTCCATCGCACCGTGTCGAAGGGCTCTGCTGCCAGGTAGGACCAGCGGCCCTGGCCGCCCGGGTCCGAACCCCCCTCCAGCACAATCAGACCGGGCAGGTCGCGGAACCCGTCGGCCAGCAGGCGCAGCGGCGGCAGCCCGTCAATTCGCTGCCTGCGGCTCGACTGTCCGTTCGTGTGAATTCGGGGCACGATGTCACTGACGCGTGCTTCGGGCAGGGAGACGTGTGGCATGAACGGACGCCGCGGTACCGGGCGCGGAATGGGGCCGCTCATCCTAGCGCCGCCCCGCCGGACGCCGTCGATTCCCCGAATGTTTCACGTGAAACATTGGGCCGGACCAAACCGATGAGCCTGCCGACCGGCAAGCTGCCATTGCCGTTGTTGCGCCAGGCACTGGGCCAAGTCCCGCGCCGCGACCCGGCTGTGCTCGTGGGAGCGGAACCCGGCGAGGACGCCGCTGTGATTGACGTTGGCGGTCCCGAACTCCTGGTCGCCGCCGCTGACCCCATCACCTTCGCGGCCGCCGACATTGGAACCTATCTGCTGGCGGTCAACGGCAACGACCTGGCCGTGATGGGAGCTGAACCACGATGGCTGCTGGCCACGGTGCTCGCCCCAGCGGGCACCACGGCGCCAGAGATCCAGGCGCTCCTGGCCGACGTGACGGCTGCCTGCGCCGCCGCCGCCGTGGCGCTGGTGGGCGGTCACACGGAAATCACTGACAGCGTGACCTCCCCGGTCGTCGCCGGCACCCTGCTGGGCACGGCGTCACGCGATTCGCTGGTACGCACCTCCGGCGCTCAGCCTGGGGACGCGCTGCTGCTGGTCGGCGAGATCGCAATCGAGGGCACGGCCGTACTGGCCGGCGACCACGCCGCCACGCTGCGGCGGGCCGGCGTCAGCGAAGCAGACATCGAAACCGGAGCCTCCAGGCTTCAGGCGCCCGGCATCTCCGTTCGACCCGCCGCCGCGGCGTTGCGGGCCGCCGCCGATGTGCATGCCATGCACGACCCAACCGAGGGCGGGCTGGCCGCCGCACTGCATGAACTGGCCGAGGCCGCCGAGGTCGGGGTGGTCGTCGATCGCGACGCGGTGCCCATACTGCCGGAGTGCCACCGCATCTGCCGCGCACTCGGGCTCGATCCCTATGCCCTGCTCGCCTCCGGCGCCCTGCTGGCCAGCCTGCCGGCCGCCCAGGCGCCCGCGGCCGTGACGGCTCTTCGAGAGGCCGGCCTGTCCGCCGAAATCATCGGCGAGGTCACCGAGGTATCGGTTGGCCGCCGCTGGACGGTCAGTGGGAGCGACGTCCCAATCCCCGCAGTTGAACGCGACGAACTGGCTCGCTTCCTGGAATCGGCCTGACGCGCCGGTACCATTCACCAGTCCGATTCACTTCTGGCGCTTCCTTGCAGACCTCGAGCATCGACTTACGCAGCGACACCCTCACCAGCCCCACGCCCGCCATGCGCCAGGCCATGGCGGAGGCGGAGGTCGGCGACGACGTATTTGGCGAGGACCCGACGGTACGGTCGCTGGAAGAGCGCTGCGCCGAGCTGTTTGGCATGGAAGCCGGGCTGCTTGTGGCCAGCGGCACCCAGGGCAACCTTTGCTCCCTGCTGACCCACTGCCGTCCGCGGCAGGAAGTCATTGCCGAACGCGGCTGCCACGTCGTGACCTGGGAAGTCGGCGGCTGGGCCTCGTTGGTGGGGGTCACCATGGCCGCCGTGGACGCGCCCAACGGCATCCTGACGTCCGATCTGATTCGCGGCGCGGTCAAGGCGCCGAACGTCCATCTGGTGGACACGCACCTCGTCTGGATCGAGAACACCCACAACACGGCCGGCGGCACCTGCACCCCGCCGGACCGCATGGCCGAACTGGTGCGGACGGCGCATGAGCTTGGCCTGCGAGTGCATGTGGACGGCGCCCGCATTTTCAACGCCGCGGCCGCGTTGGAGTGCTCGGTTGCCGACTTGATGCAGGGCGCCGACAGCGTGCAGTTCTGCCTGTCCAAGGGCCTGGGCGCGCCGGTTGGGTCCCTGTTGCTGGGATCGCATGACTACATTCACGAAGCGCGACGCGTCCGCAAGATGGTCGGCGGCGGGATGCGGCAGGCGGGCGTGCTGGCGGCGGCGGGGCACGTGGCGCTGGACGAGATTCCTCAGCGCCTCCCGCAGGACCACGCCAACGCGCGGCTGCTGGCCGAACTGCTGAGCGATACCCCCGGCCTGTCCGTGGACCCGGACTCCGTGGCCACCAACCTCGTGTTCTTCGACATCGGGCCCGAACTGGGCCTGCCGACGGAGTTCGAGGCCCGGCTGGACGCGGCTGGCGTTCGAGTCGTCGGCTTCAACGAAACCGGGCGCTGCCGCGCCGTCACCTACCACCAGATCTCCACGGACGACATCCAGCGGGCGGCCGAAATCATCATCCGGGCGGAGCGCCCGGTCATCCTCGCCGGC
>VXPS01000409.1 GCA_009839425.1 Chloroflexota bacterium | reverse complement strand
TTGGCCAGGCGTCCCTCGCTCCGCCCGTCGGGGAGGTGGACGGCCAGGGTGCGGTCGGCGACGTTGAAGGTGATGGGGTCGCCGTCCTGGACGGCGGCGATGGGGCCTCGGCGAAAGGCTTCGGGGGCGACGTGGCCGATCATGAAGCCGTGGGACGCGCCTGAGAAGCGGCCGTCGGTCATCAGGGCGACCGAGTCGCCAAGGCCAGCGCCCTGGATGGCGCCGGTAACGGCGAGCATTTCGCGCATGCCGGGGCCGCCGGCGGGGCCTTCGTTGCGGATGACGATGAAGGAGCCGGGTTCGATGTCCTGGTCGATGACGGCCTGGAAGCAGGCTTCCTCGCCGTCGAAGACGCGGGCGGGGCCGGTGAAGGTGTCGCGCTCCTGGCCGGAGACCTTGATGACGCAGCCGTCGGGGGCGAGGTTGCCGCGCAGGATGAGGATGCCGCCAGTGGGCTTGAGGGGGTTGTCGGCGGGGTAGATGACCTGCTGGCCGGGGGTTTCCACGGCGGCCTGGGCCACCTCGGCAATAGTGCGGCCGTCCACGTAGCGCTCGTCGCCGTGGAGGAGGCCGAGCTTGTGGAGTTCGCGGGCGACGAGGGACAGGCCGCCGGCCTGGAAGACGTCGGTAGCGACGAAGTTCCCCCAGGGCTTGAGGTCGGCCAGGATAGGCACGCGGGCGGCGATGCGGTCGAAGTCCTCGAGTTCGAGGTCGACGCGGGCCTCGTGGGCGATGGCCATGATGTGGAGGACGGCGTTGGTGGAGCCGCCCGTGGCGGCGACGGCGGCGATGGCGTTCTCGACGGATTCGCGGGTGATGATGTCGCGGGGGCGGACGTCACGGTCGAGCAGGTCCATAACCAGGCGACCGGCGTCGAAGGCGGTGTCGGCCTTGCCGCCGTCCATGGCGGGGACGACGTTGGCGCCGGGCGGACTGATGCCCAGGAAGTCGAGGGCGGTGGCCATGGTGTTGGCGGTGAACTGGCCGCCGCAGGCGCCGGCGCCGGGGCAGGCGGCGTTTTCAATTTCCATCAGCTCGTCGGCGGTGAGCTTGCCGGCGGCGTGGGCGCCGACGCCTTCGAAGACTTCCTGGATGGTGATGTCCTGGCCGCGGAACTTGCCGGGGGCAATGCTGCCGCTGTAGAGGGCCAGGCCGGGGATGTTGAGGCGGGCCAGGGCCATGGCGCCGGCGGGAATGGTCTTGTCGCAGCCGACGATGACGACGAGGGCGTCGAACGAGTGGCCGATGGCGGCGACTTCAATTGAGTCGGTGATGACCTCGCGGCTGATGAGCGAGGCGCGCATGCCCTCGGTGCCCATGGAGACGCCATCGCTGACGGAGATGGTGTTGACCTCCATGGGAGTTCCGCCGGCGGCGCGAATGCCCTCCTTCACGCGCTGGGCCATGCGCCGGTGGTTGAAGTTGCAGGGCATGGTCTCGATCCACTGATGCGCCACGCCAACGATGGGCTGGGCCAGATCCTCATCGGAAAAGCCGATGGACTTGAGCTGGGAGCGGGCCGGCGCGCGGGCCGGGCCGTCGGTCATGGCGGCGCTGTTGCGCTTACGTGGATCGGACATGGAGGTTCCTGACGAATCTGGGGGCATGCGTTGTCGCGCTACATGGTGAGGGCGGAGGCGTGGGGATTCAAGGGTGAGGACGTGCGAACTGTGTCGCTACCGGTCGGGTGAGCGGATATCCCTGTGCCTTCCGCGCCGAGCGGTCAGTCCTGGTGGAAGAGTTCCTCCAGCATCTGGAGCGGGACGAGGCCGGACGCGGTGTCGACGTCGAGGATGTCGGCGTGCTCGGCCTGCCAGCGGGCCTGGACGTCGGACTTGTCCAGGTAGGCGGAGGCGGCTTCCCAGTCGTCGCATTCCAGGAGGCCAATGGCGTGGTTCATGAAGAGGACGATGGTGAAGTTGCGGATGCCGGCTTTGACGTTTTCTTCCAGCAATTCCGGCCAGACGGCGGCGTGGGTGCGGCGGTAGTCGTCAACGCGGTCGGGCTTGATGGGCAAAGCGAAGGCGATACGTTGCATGATGCGCTCCGGGAGAAACGTCTGACGCCTTGGAGCATGCGCGGATTGCCGTGAATCGTCCACACACGTTTGCAGGAAACCCGCTGAACCGGGCCGAATACGAGCGGCGCAACGCGGAGTGGCTGGAAGCGCAGGAGCGAGATCCGGGCAGCCGGTTTCTGCCGCTGCGCGCACTGGACGTGCTACTGGAAGGGGAGGATCCGGCGCGGCTGGCGTGGGTTTGCGGCGGTGCGGCGGCTGGACTGGGCGGGCCGCGGTTTCTGCTGGGGTTGCGGGACGGCGTGGCGCACTTTGCGGTGGACGTGTCTCAGGACAACGCAGATCTGACCGAGGGCGGCGAACGGCGGTTCGTGGACGTACGGACGGCGGGGATGCTGCTCACGGCGGCAGACGCCGGGATTGCGGCGCAGGCGCGGGCGCAGGTGGACTGGCACGCGCGGCACGGTTTCTGCAGCGTGTGCGGACAGCCGACGGAGGCCCTGCGGGGCGGTCAGCAGCGGACCTGCGGGAGCTGCGGGGCGGATCACTTTCCGCGCACGGATCCGGTCATCATCGTGGTGGTGACGGACGGTGATCGGTGTCTGCTGGGGCAGTCGCACGGGCGGCTATCGCAGATGCGGATGTTTTCGGCTCTGGCGGGGTTCATGGACCAGGGCGAGACCATCGAGGAGGCCGTGCGGCGTGAGGTGCTGGAGGAAGCTGGGATTCAAGTGGGTGAGGTGCGGTATCACTCGTCGCAGCCGTGGCCGTTTCCGTCGTCGCTGATGATCGGGTGTCACGCCGACGCGCTGACGACGGATCTGCGGCCGGACGACGTGGAGATGCTGTCGGTGCAGTGGTTCGAGCGCGAGACGGTGCAGCGGGCGCTGGCCGGCGAGGATGCTGAGCTGCGGGTGCCGGCTTCGTTTGCGATCGCGCACCATTTGATTCGGGCTTGGGCCGAAGGCACGGCCTGACGGACGCCGGCGTGCTGCCGCACGGCTGCCCGGCTGGCGAATCCGCCCCGCGAGCAGCGCGTTCGTCACATGTCGACGGCGATGCGGAAGCCGTGGCTGGCCAGGCGGCGGGTTGGGTCGCCGTGGTAGCGACGCGACGACAGCAGCTGATCGGGGCGCAGCTTGCCAAACGACCCGCCGCGCAGGATGCGTCGGTCGGATGAGGAGAACAGATCCTGGCACCACTCGTTGACGTTGCCGCCCAGGTCGTAGAACCCATGCACGTTCGGCGTGAATGACCCAACCGGCGAAGTGAACAGATAGCCGTCGTTGAATCCCGCGATACAGGGCACTGGGTCGTCGATCTGCTCGATCTCGGCCGCCGTGCGGTCGGGATAGTAGTGCAGGTACTCGTGTCGGAGTTCGCGAAACGCAGCCGCGTTGCCGCGCCACTCTTCACCCTGATAGTTGCCCGCGCCGCGTGGTGGCGGCCACGACTGGCCCCAGGGGTAGACCCCGGTCAGCCGGCAGTCCTTGCGCGCGGGTTCGACCGCCGGATTCTCCAAGTGCCCGATCCCGACCGCGCAGCTCCACTCGTGGTCGGTCGGAAGGCGGTGGATTCGACCCTCGCGCTCGCTGAGCCAGGCGCAAAACGCCTGGGCGTCGTACCAGCTGATGTTTCCCACCGGGTGGTCCGGGCTCTCATGCCGGAACGATCGCGGCCCATCGTAGTGGCGGCCCGAGGCCACCCAATCTCTAATCCGCACTGGCCAGACGCCAAGCAGCACGGTCGTGCCCGGAACCGGTAGAAACTCCACGCCGCGCAACCTCTCCGTGGGCTGGTCGTGCCCCTTCAAGCGCGAGTCTGTCTTCTGATGGTGGCGTCCTGCAACGATCCGCCACTACCCGAGGAGCGCCCAAGTGGAGACCACGGAGCCAGGGGTGCGAGTGTCGATAGCGATCACGCGCTACCTGAGCAGGTCGAAGGCGCTGAGTTCGTTGTAGAGAGCAGCCGCCCGCGCCGACGTCAAGGTCGAGCGCGCCAGCCCTGTAACCGAACACACCTCAGGCGAGCGAAGGTAGCGTGTAGATTGAAGAGTGATTGCGAGTCCGCGGGCGGAGCTGTGATCGTGGTCAAGTCCCTGAGTAAGCGTGCTGTTCTCCTGGTTGCCGGCTTTGCGCTGGCCATGGCGGCGATGGACTGCGGAGCCGAGGCTCCGGAACCAACCGAACGAATCGTGACTGTTCCGGTTGAAGTCGAGAAGATTGTTGAGGTCGAGAAGGTCGTCGAAGTCGAGCGAGTGATGACGGTTACGCGAGAGGTGCCGGTTGAGGTCAGGGCACCCCAGCCACCGGCCCCGACCCCGCAACCGACAGTGGCCGCGACGCCGGCAGCCCCCGCCGGACCGGCGATTTACAAGATGGGGCTCTTCGAGGATCCGATTTCGCGCAATACCTGGAACTACCTGGGCGGGCCGGCCGGGTCGGTCTGGACCGGGTACGTGATCGGCGGTTATCACACGTCGTTGTACGGCTACTCCCCGCAGCGGTTCGACTGGGTACCGGCGGTGGCCGACGGGCTGCCGACGCCGCTGGCCAAGGAAACGGTTGACGGAACCGAGTTCTGGACGACCGAAGTCTCGATCAAGCAGGGCGTGGAATGGAGTGACGGGGAGCCACTGACGGCCGACGATTTCGTGTTCACGATGAGCACGGTGCGGGAACTCAACCTTGGTTCCAACTGGGCGTCGCTGGTTCACCCGGCGTTCGTGGATCGAGCGGAAGCGCTGGACGACCACCGGCTGAAGATCTACTTCAAGTCGACGGACGCCGACGGAAACGCGCAGACGCCGGGACTGAGCGTGTGGCAGTTCGGGCTGGCCTTCATGCCGATCCTGCCGGAGCACTACTGGGCGCCGGTGGTCGAGGAGGCGATGAAAGCCGGCGAGGTTCCGCAGCAGATCGAAGCCCTGTTCGCGCACGTGCCGGACGGCGAGCCGACCGCCAACGGGTTGGAGTACGGACAGTGGGAGCCGGGCGCCTTTTTCGAGAACTCAACGGTGCCGGGCTACTTCAGCCAGGGCACGCAGGTCACCGAATACGCCAACGGCGCCTACGAGGCGACGAACGAGCGGCTGGGCTACACCGAGACCTATTACGGGAACCCAACCGGCGACAAGGTGCTGGAGCTTGAAATCGGTCCGCACTTCGAGTCTGAGATCTTCAGCATCTACGGCAACCAGGACTCCGCAATCCTGGCCCTGACCAAGGGCGACATCGACTTCCTGTTCAATCCGCTGGGGCTTGAGAAGGGCTTTCTGGATCGGGTGCGCCAGACGGCGGACCTGCAGGTGGTTGAAAACCTGGACAACGGGGTGTTCTACCTGGGCTTCAACACCCGGAAGCCACCGATGAACAACCAGGCGTTCCGGCAGGCGGTGGCGACGGTGATCGACAAGGAGTTCGTGACCCGGACCATCCTGCAGGACACGGCAATTCCCATGTACGCCATGGTTCCGGAGGGGAACGCCTTCTGGTACAACGACGCGACCGCCAAGATCGGACAGGGCCTGGGACGAGGCGAACGGATTGCCGCAGCCGTTGAGCTGCTGAAGGGCGCGGGATTCACCTACGAGAAGGAACCGGAAGTCAGCGAGGACGGCGCGTTCGTGGTCAACGGCGGCGAGGGCCTGCGGATGCCGGACGGCACGGAGGTGCCCGAGCTCGAATTGATCGCGCCGAGCGCCGGTTACGACCCGCTGCGCTCGACCTTCGCCATCTGGATCGAGCGCTGGCTGAACGACCTGGGCATTCCCACCAAGGCGCGCCTGCTCGGTTTCAACCTGATTGTGGAGAAGCTGTTCAGTGAGACGGTGGACAAGGACCTGGACATGTGGATCCTGGGCTGGGGCTTCACGATCTTCCCCAATTACCTGGAGAACATCTTTCACAGCCGTCATTCGCCTGAACTGGAGGACGGCGGCGTGAACTGGGGCGGCTACGCGAATCCCGAGTTCGACGAGCTGGCCGCTGGATTGCTGTCCGAGACGACGATCGAGGGCGCGCGTGAGAAGGCCTACCAGATGCAGGCGCTGCTGGCGGACGACCTGCCCTACGTGACGCTCTTCACAACGCCGAAGATCGACGTGTTCCGGCCTGTCAAGGTCGAATTCCCGTACACCTCGGTGCTCGGAGGAATGGCGCAGGCGCAAGGTCTGCAACACGTGGTGCTGATCAAGTAAGAACAAGTCGTCTCCATCGCCGGGTTCGCGCCCACGACGGCCCGGCGATGAGGACGCCATAGGAGTTCGCGAGTAGCAGGCATGGCTGCGTACATCGGCAAGCGCGTTCTGCAGATCGTGCTGACGCTGTTCGTATTCCTCACCATCGTGTTCTTCCTCGTAAACGCCCAGCCAGGCGATATCAGCCGCCTGTACTCCCTGGACCCGAACCTGCCGCCGGAGACACGGGCGCAGATGCAGGAGCTATTTGGGGTTAACGAGCCGCTGTGGAAGCAGTACCTGGTCCATCTCAAGAACACGCTGACGGGGGACCTGGGCGTGTCCTTCAGCCTCTATCCGAGGACAGTGGCTGACGTCATCAAGGAGCGACTGCCGCGGACGCTCGTTCTGTTCCTGACGGCGACGGTGGTGTCGTTCTATCTCGGGTTTGGGCTGGGCAAGATCATCGCCTGGCGGCGGGGCGGCTGGGTTGAGTACACGTCGACGCTGGGCGGGGTGACGCTATACACGGTATTCACGCCCTGGTTCGGGCTGATGATGATCTGGCTATTCGCCTTCAAGGCCGGCTGGTTTCCGATCGGGAAGTTCCTGGACCCGGTGGTGTGGCAGGACGCGCCGTCGGACGCGAACACGGTGTTCAACCTGATGCTGGCGACGGCCGTGGTCCTGTCGCTGATCACGTTCAGCGTATTCCTGGTAACCAGCAAGAAGCGGCTGGGCATGGCGCGGGTCCTGCAGGCCGGAATCATCGCCGTGTCCGTGCTGATCGTGGCGGGCGTGTGGCTCTCGTCGGGCGTGGGCTACCTGGCCTGGGACATCGTGAAGCACATGGTGCTGCCAATCGCCACGCTGACGCTTATCAGCTTTGCCGGGACGATGCTGCTGACGCGCAACAGCATGCTGGAGGTCATCCGCGAGGACTACGTGCTGGCGGCGCGCGCCAAGGGCCTGCCCGAGAAAGCCGTGCGTGACCGGCACGTGGCGCGAAACGCGTTGCTGCCGGTGGTGACCAGCTTCGTGTTCAGCCTGGCGTTCGCCATTGACGGCGGCGTGATCATCGAATCGGTCTTCTCCTGGCCTGGCATGGGGCACACGCTGGTGGCGGCGACGGTGAGCGAAGACCTGCCGCTGGCGGTGGGCACCTTCGTGTTCGTGGGACTGTTCGTGCTGCTGGCCCACCTGGCGGCCGACATCCTGTACGCCTACCTGGATCCGCGGGTCCGGTACTGATGGTTATCGACACCGGTCCGATTCCGAACTCGCCGTCGCTCTGGCGGGTGCGCCTGGGGCTGGCGGGCCGCAGCCTGAAGCAGAACTGGTCGCTGTTCCTGCGGACCCGGATCGGAATCCTGGGTCTGGTGATCATCGTGTTCTACATGCTGCTGGCCCTGGCGCATCCAATCCTGATGAACACGGTCTGGGACGAGCGGATCTACGACCCGGTGATCGGCTTTGCCTTCGACGAGACACAGCAGCCGGCGCCGCCGAGCCTGGCCCATCCGCTGGGCACCGACCCGCTGGGGCGGGACATCCTGAGCCAGCTGATGTTCAGCGCGCGCTCCGAGTTCCTGCTGGGGCTGCTGGCGGCGGTGGTGACGGTCTGCATCGGCACGATGGTCGGGGCCACGGCCGCCTACTTTGGCGGGCTGATCGACATGCTGCTGATGCGGCTGGCCGACATCATGATCATGATGCCGGGGATCAGCATCCTGATCGTGCTGAGCGCGCTGATCGAGGTGGGGCACCTGGAACTGGCGCTGCTGATCGGGATCCTGTCCGGCTTTGGCGGGACGGGCGTGGTGCTGAAGTCGCAGGCGTTATCGGTTGTGGTCAAGCCCTACATCGAGGCGGCCCGGACCTCGGGGGGCGGCACGCTGCACATCATCCTGGTTCATGTGGTCCCGAACTTGCTGCCGCTTTCGTTTCTCTACATGATGTTCACCGTAACCAGCGCGATCTTTTCGGAGGCCGTCTTGAGCTTCCTAGGACTGCTGGACGTGCGCATGAGCTGGGGGCTGATGATCCACACCACGGAGTCGGCCGGCTACCTGCTGCAAGTGGGCGAGTACTGGTGGCTGATCTTCCCGGCCAGCCTGTCGATCACACTGCTGTGCTCGTCGTTTTACCTGCTCGGGCGTTCGTTGGACGAAGTCGTCAACCCAAGGCTGCGGCGTATCTGAGCAGCCATCCCAAGGAGGGGAGCATGACCGTTTTGCGCGAGTGTACCGGTCCCGAAAGGGACGCCGACGACGTTGCGCAACTCTGGCAATTTGCCAGGCAACGAGGAATGGATCGGGAACGATTCGAGGCGGCGCTCTCTGACGGGGGACTATCCGCGGCGCTGGCGGCGTGCATGGACCTGGCAGGTCCGGCGGACCAGCGCGAAGACCAAGAAGTTTCAGGCGAGACGAAGTCGACGGCCGAGAACTGGTTCAAGGACACAAGCCCATTTGTGGCGCACGACAACGGCCGGTGTTTAGAAGCTCGACTTGAGCACATGCAGGGCGTGATTACGCCCACCAACCTGTTCTTTGTTCGCAACAATTCCGTAAGCCTGGATGTCCAACCGGACACCTGGCAGCTTTCAATCGAGGGCGACGCGGTCCGCGAGCCGCTGACGCTGTCGTACGTCGACATCCTGGCCCTGCCGAGCCGCACCGTGGTCGCCTACCTGGACTGCGCCGGCAACCAGCGGGCCATGTTCGACCTGGTGAACGGGGAATCCACCGAAGGCACGCAGTGGCGAACGGGCGGCGTGAGCAACGGCGAATGGGTGGGGACGCCGCTGCGCGACGTACTGACAATGGCCGGGATCGGCGACGACGCGGTATGCGTGATGCTCGTCGGGCTGGACACCGAGTCGCCCGAAGAGGGCTTTCGCAGCGTGATCCCGGTGGAGAAGGCCATGCACCCGGACACGCTGCTGGCCTACGCCCTGAACGGGGAGACGCTGCCCAGGGATCACGGGTATCCGCTGCGCGCGCTGGTGCCCGGCTGGGTTGGAAGCACGAACGTGAAGTGGCTGGGACAGATTGTGGTGTCGTCGAAGCCGATCTGGACGCGCAACAACACGACGTCCTACGTGCTCATCGGCGATGAGTACCCGGCGGAAGGCAAAGCTCAAGGTCAAGTCACGCACTGCCAAGTGATCAAGAGCGCGCTGGCGCTGCCGTGGCCGGCCGATCTGCGGGCGGAGCCGCACCGTATCCATGGGTATGCGCACTCGCCTGACGGTCCGATTTCGAGGGTCGAGTGGAGCCTGGACTCCGGAGCGACCTGGCAGAAGGCGACGTTGCATTCGCCGCAGGTGCAGTACTCGTGGGCACGGTTTGAGTTTGCGTGGGATCCGGCGCCGGGGTCGTACACGATCATGACGCGCGCCACCGATGACGCGGGAAACTCGCAGCCGGACGCGATTCCATTCAATGCGAAGGGCTACCTGTTCAATCAGCCGATTCCGCATCCGGTCCGGGTGACCTGAGGAGCGGGCAGATGCCTATTCCCGTAGTCGGAGTCGCGCGGCTGTGGCGGATTGCACGTCGGCACGGGATGGACCGGCGGCGCTTCCTGCAGGCGCTGACGGCTGGCGGGGCGGCAGCGGTGCTGGCCGCGTGCGGCGAGGCGACAACGCAGCGCACTCAAGCACGATTCAAAGACGCAACGCCGTTCATCGTGCACGAAGACGGCATGAGCCTGGAAACGCGGCTGGAAGACTTGCCCGAGGGGTTGATCACCCCGGTTCATCGATTCTTCGTGCGCAACAACTCGGTGAGCCTGGATGTGGACGTGGAGAGCTGGCGGCTTTCGATCGAGGGCGACGCCGTTTCGAATCCGATTCAATTGTCATTCGACGACATACGCAAGTTTCCAAGCCGCACGTTCGTCTCGTACCTCGAGTGCGCCGGGAACCAACGGGCGATGTTCGACCTGGTGAAGGGGCAAAAGGCCGCGGGCACACAGTGGAAAACCGGGGGCGTGGGGTGCGCGGAATGGACCGGGGTGTCGCTGCGCGACGTGCTGCAGCGGGCGGGGATCAGCGACGACGCGGCAAACGTGCTGCTGATCGGTTTGGACTCTGAATCGCCGGAGGGGGGCTTTCGGCGAGTCTTGCCAGTCGAGAAGGCGCTACACCCGGATACGTTGCTGGCCTACCGGATGAACAACGAGTGGCTGCCCCGTGATCACGGCTTTCCGCTGCGCGCGCTGGTTCCGGGCTGGGTGGGCAGCACGAACGTGAAGTGGCTGGGGCGGATCGTGGTGTCGAGGTATCCAATCTGGACGCGCAACAACACGACCTCGTACGTGCTGATAGGCGACGCCTATCCGTCGGAGGGCGAGGCAGCGGGGAAGGTGACGACCAAGCAGGTGATCAAGAGCGCCTTGGCGCTGCCCTGGCCGGCGAAACTCGAGGCCGTGTCGCAGCGTCTTCATTGCACTGCGTATTCGCCGGACTCTCGAGGCTTTGTTGGCAGCTCCGTTTGCGTGTCCGAACCGCCGCTGATTATCAGGGGCGTCGCGCATTCGCCGGATGGTCCGATTACGAAAGTTGAGTGGAGCACCGATTCAGGCCGGACGTGGCGCGATGCAGCCTTGTCGAGGTATGAGCGGTATGAGTGGGCGTGGTTCACTTTCGACTGGGACCCAGTGCCAGGCAACTACATCGTCATGACGCGGGCCACGGACGCGGCGGGAAATACACAGCCGGATGAGATTCCCTTCAACGAGAAGGGGTATCTGTTCAACCAGCCGCTGCCGCATCCGGTCACGGTGACGCCGCCGAGGCACGCGATTTAGGACCATGCCGAACCGCTCTTCGTCAGCGCCCGTCCTCACCGTCGAAGACCTGACGATGTACTACGGGACGCGGTCGGGCGACGTGCAGGCGGTTGACGGGGTTTCGTTTGCGGTGGGGCGGGGTGAGTCGGTCGGACTGGTGGGGGAGTCGGGCTGCGGGAAGTCGTCGATTGCGATGACGCTGCTGAAGCTGCTCCCGGAGAACGGGCGAATCGTCGGGGGCCGGATCCTGCTGGACGGGACGGACCTGGCGCCGCTCTCGGAAGACCAGATGCGGACTCATCGCTGGAACCGGATTGCCATGGTGTTCCAGGCGGCGATGAACTCGTTCAATCCCGTCTACACGGTCGGCGACCAGATCATCGAAGCGCTTGAGACTCACATCGAGACGGATCCGGACGTGTCGATGGAGCGGGTGCGGGAGCTCTACGACCTGGTGAGCCTGGACCCGAGCTTTATCGGCCGCTACCCGCACGAGTACAGCGGGGGGATGAAGCAACGGGCCGGCATTGCGATGGCGCTGGCCTGCAAGCCGGACCTGCTGATCGCCGACGAGCCGACGACGGCGCTGGACGTGATCGTGCAGGACCGCATCCTGAAGGAACTGCGGGACGTGCAGCAGAAGCTGAACATGAGCCTGATCTATATCTCGCACGACATGGCGGTGATCGCGGAGGTGAGCCACACGGTCGGCGTGATGTACGCGGGGCGGATCGTGGAGTGGGGCGAGACGGTGGACATCTTCCGGAACCCCATGCACCCATACACACAGACGCTGATGTCGGCGTTCCCGAGCGTGACGGGCCCCAAGCACGAATTGGCGATGCTGGGCGGCGAACCGCCGAACCTGCAGAACCCGCCGTCCGGTTGCCGCTTCCATCCACGCTGTCCGTACGCGACAGACATCTGCCGGACGGACGAGCCGCCCAGGGTCGAGGGCTCAGGCACGCACTGGGCCGCCTGCTGGCACCCGCTGGAGGCGTAGGCGGGATGGCAAGCGCAACCGCCGTGGGGACGAAGCCGCTGATCAGGGTGGAGGGGCTGGAGAAGCACTTTCCCGCGGGGTCGCACTGGTTCCGGCGCAGCGACAGCTTCGTGCACGCGGTGGACGGGATCTCGTTCGAGCTGGCGCGCGGCGAGAGCTTCGGGCTGGTGGGCGAGTCGGGCTGCGGAAAGACAACGACCGGGCGGCTGCTGGTGCGCCTGGCGGAGCCGACGGGCGGGCACGTGCTATTCGACGACGGCGAGGGGGCCGCAACCGACATCACGACGCTGCGAGGCGAGGAGCTGAAGGCGTTCCGGCGCAAGGCGCAGATGATCTTCCAGGACCCGTACGAGTCGCTGAACCCACGGCGCACGATCTTCGACACGGTGGCCGAGCCGCTGAAGGTGCAGAACGCGTGCCCGCCGCTGGAACGGATGGAGCGGGTGTCCCGGATGCTGGAGATGGTGGGGCTGACGCCGCCGGCCACCTACCTGTTCAGATACCCACACGAGCTGTCGGGCGGGCAAAGGCAACGGGTGGCGATCGCGCGGGCGCTGGTGATCGAGCCGATCTTCGTGGTGGCCGACGAGCCGACCTCGATGCTGGACGTCTCGATCCGCACCGGCGTGATGAACCTGATGGAAAGCCTAGCCGAGCGCCTGGGGATCAGCTACCTCTACATCACGCACGACCTGGCCGTAGCCCGCTACATGTGCTCGCGGATCGCCGTGATGTACCTGGGCAAGATCATGGAAATGGGCGACACCGAAGCCGTGCTGCAAAACCCCCAACATCCCTACACCCAGGCCCTCCTCTCAGCC
>VXPS01000221.1 GCA_009839425.1 Chloroflexota bacterium | reverse complement strand
GCCGGCCCGGGCGCCCCCGCCCCCCCCCGCGACCGGCGCATGGTGATGCTCAGGCTGACCGACGAGGGGTCGGAGATCGCCTCTCTGATCTACCGCAACATGCAGCGCCACTACGTCATGCTGACCGAGGACATCAGCGCGGAGGATATGCGCGTCTTCGCGTCCGTCTGCTCGAGGGTTCTCGCCAACCACGCCGCCGACCGGCAGTCCGAGTAGGATCAGGGGCGTTACGCCTTCGTCATCTCAACCTGGTCGCTCGGGGCAACGCATGCGTCGCCTCTACAGGTTTCGGGCTACGGCTTGCTCGCGACGGCCGAGGGTGCCGAAGACGCCGGAGGGGCGCTCGGTCAGGCCTTCAAACATGGGGTGTCGAGGCGGTGCGCTGGGTTACGTCGATTGTACGGAGCGCGGACGACGGGTCAGGACACGGCAGGGTTTCGTAGCATAGGCGGCGTCGGACTTCGGTCCGCGTGGGGCATTCGTCTAGCGGCCTAGGACACCGCCCTCTCAAGGCGGAGATCGCGGGTTCGAATCCCGCATGCCCTACCAAGCTTCACCGTCGACCGTACCGGATCGCCGAGGATCACCTCCTTGGCCACGCCGCCGCGGGGTACGCCGGCGAACGTCGGCAGACATGTGAGGGGCCGTCTCCCTGCCTGGTGGGCCTGCCCTGATGACCGCATCCGGTCACTTGCCTTAATGACTTGCGCAGACCTTCCTGCATGTGACACGCTCCTTTTTGAGACAAGGTCTCAATAATACGGAGGATGACCAGGAGATGCTTCGACGAATGGCCATTACGCTTGTGGCGGCTCTGGCATTGCCAGTGGCCGTAGCTTGCGGGGAGCGCGAGGACAGCCCGCCAGCGGCTGCAACACCCGCGCCGGCGACTGCCGCGGCCGCCGCCCCGACAGCAGCGCCGACGCCGGCAGCGGTTGCAACATCCGCGCCGGCGACTGCCGCGGCCACCACGCCGACCGCAGCGCCGCCGGCGGCAGCAGCCACGGCCTCACCCGCGCCTTCGCCAACGGCTCGAACTTCTGAACAGCCGGCAGCTCCGGCCGCCGACGCCGCACGCCCCACCCTGAAGGCCGGCGTCATCTGGCTCGACAGCCCGTTGGACCCGGTGCAGGGCGGTTGGGTTGCCAGTCAGTCCGGGATGTCCGAGAACCTTTTCCGCCTGTCTCCCACCAATTTCAGTCCGGTGCCTTGGCTGGCGATGGAAGCCACCGACGTGGATCCGCTGACCTGGCGAATCAAGCTGCGCTCGGGCGTGAAATTCCATAACGGCGCGGTGATGGACGCGGAAGCGGTGAAGGCGTCGCTGGAACGAACAATCCGACTGTCGGAAGCGTCGGCGGAGGCGCTGGGGCTCGACAGCATCGCGGTGAATGACGAACAGACCATCACCGTCACCACGATGGAACCTCGACCCACGCTGCCAGGCCTGTTGGCCGGACCGGCCGTGGCCATCACCGATGCCGCGGCGGCCGATGCCGCCGGCGAGGGCAACTTTCTGCAGGCCGGCGCCCTGACGGGGCCGTACATTCCCACCGAGTACATCCAGAAGGAACGCCTCAGCAGCGTCGCCAATGACGATTACTGGGGCGGCGCTCCGCCGCTGGCCGGCATCGAACACCTCGCCATTCCGGACATCAACAGCAGGGAACTGGCCCTGCAGGCCGGCGACATTGACGTTGCCGTCAACATATCCCCGGAAGGGGCCCAGACCATCGACGCCCACCCCGAACTGGCAAGTCGCACGGCCGGCATAGGCACGGCGGCGGTGATTTGGTGGGTCAATTTCAAGCGGCCCGCGCTGTCCGATCCGCTGGTGCGCCAGGCCGTGAGCCTTGCCATTGATCGCGAGAGCATCGCGGGACTCATAGCGCCTGCCGGCTCCGGATCGTTTGCCGAACTCCTGTTGCCTGATGCCCTGGCGTCCTGCCCCGGCGTCAGCGCGCCGGGCTACGAACCCGCGCAGGCCCGCGACCTACTGGCGCAGGCCGGCTACGTTGACACCGACAACGACGGGTTTGTGGACAAAGACGGCGAACCGCTGGAGATCGTCATCGGCGGGTACCCCGAGCGGTTCCAACTGCCGATCATGGCCGAAGCCGCGCAGGCCATGCTGGCCGACGTGGGCATCAAGGCCAAGGTGCTCATCACCGAATGGTCGGTGGTGAAGGAGCCCGCCTGGGATCTCTTCGGGTGGTACAACAACGTGGTTGAGGCCGGAGACCCTATCCAGAACATCGGCAAGTTTGTCGGGGTCAGCGCCGACGCCTCCGGCAGCGGCGCCAACAATTACGGTCATTTCCACAGCGCTGAGCTGGAGGGCATCATCAGCAGCGCCGCGGAGGTTGCCGACACCCAGCAACGCCAGGAAATCGCCTGCCGGGCGCTGGACGTCGTGGCATCCGAAACCGCGCTCCTGCCGGTGGCGCACGCCTACCTGATTTACGGCGTCAACGAGCGGGTCACCGATTTCGAGCCGCACCCGGCCAATCTCTACTTCTTCGACCACCGCATTGGTCTGAGATCGTGAGGGAGGTAACGGGATAGCGGGGGCGGCGAGCGGCTCTCCGACATGGGGGCATACGTAGTCCGACGGTTGGCCACGCTGCCGTTGCTGCTCCTGGGAATCTCGGCGGTTAGCTTCGCGCTACTGAGTGTGGCGCCGGGCGACCCCGCCGAGATTGTCCTGCACCAGCGCAACCCCGGCCAGATGCCCAGCCCGGCCGCCGTGACGGCGATGCGCGCCGAGCTGGGCCTGGACGCTCCCCTTCCGGCGCAATACGTTCGCTGGATGTCCCGGGCGTTAGCGGGCGACATGGGCCGCTCGTACGTGACGGAACAGCCCGTGGCCGCCCAGTTGGCGCGCCGCACTGTCCCAACGGTCGTGCTCACGGCGGCTGCGCTGGGGCTGGCGCTGCTACTCGCCGTGCCCATGGGCATCCTGTCCGCCCGGCGACGGGGCGGCGCCGGGGATGCCCTCGTGCGCCTGGCGGCGCTGGTGGGTTCGGCGGCTCCGTCCTACGCCCTGGCCTTCGGACTGATCATTCTGTTCGCGGTGAAGCTGTCCTGGTTGCCCGCCGTGGGCTACGGCTCGGCTGCTCAGATGGTGCTTCCGGCCATCGCGCTGTCGCTGGCGCCGATGGCTCAACTGACGCGGCTGATTCGCGCCAGCGTCCTGGATGTCCTGGGGCAGGACTACATCCGCACGGCGCGGGCCAAGGGGCTGTCCGAACAGATGGTCGTCATGAAGCACGCCCTGCGCAACGCGCTGCTGCCGGCCATTGGAGCCACGGGCGTGATCCTGGCGCACCTGCTCGGGGGCGCCGTCATCATCGAGACCATATTCACGTGGCCAGGCCTGGGTCAGTTGATCGTGGGCGCGGCCCTGACCCGGGACTACCCCGTGGTCCAGGGGTTCGTTACCTACCTTGCGGTCATCGTTCTGCTGGCGAACCTGGCGACTGACATTGCCCTACGCGTCGCGGACCCGCGCCTGCGCTACGAACGGGTCGGGGTGTAGCGGCCGATGACGATGACCGCCGAACGCATTGGGGTACGGCTTCCTCGCCGGCCGGCCATCGCCGAGCCACGCCGCCGCGGTCGGTGGCATGCGCTGCTGCGAGAGCCGGGCACCGCCCTGGGGCTGATCCTGGTGGCGTCCCTGCTGTTGGCGGGATTGGTGGCGCCCTGGAGCCCGCTGGCTGATCCCACCGAGATCAACCTGCCCGACCGGTTGCTCTCGCCGTCGCCGGAGCACCTATTGGGCACCGACCACCTGGGCCGGGACACCTTCAGCCGGCTCGTCCACGGAGCGCGGGCGACGCTGCTGGCCGCCGCGGCCACACTGGTCCTCAGCATGACCATCGCCGTGACCGTGGGCCTGCTGTCCGGATACTACGGCGGCTGGCCGGACACGGCGCTGATGTGGGTCGTGGACCTGCTGCTGGCCTTTCCTTCGCTGATCCTGGCGCTGGCCGTGGCGGGAGCTCTGGGCCCGGGTCTGCTGAATGTGCTGCTGGCCGTCGGCGCCGTGTGGTGGGTGGGCCACGCCCGCATCATTCGCGGGATCACCCTGGGGGAGCGAGAGATGGCGTACGTGACGGCGGCGCGGGCCTCCGGGGCCAGTGACCGGCGCATCATCCTCCGGCACATCGCGCCAAACATCCTCGGCCCGATCGTCGTGCTCGCCTCCCTGGATATCGGCTGGATCATCCTGGGCATCGCCGGTCTCAGCTTCCTGGGGCTGGGCGCGCAGCCGCCGACACCGGAGTGGGGCGCCATGCTCAGCGACGCGCGCCCGCACCTGCAGACCGCGCCGCATCTCATCCTGCTACCGGGAGCGGCCATCTTCGTGGCGGTGTTGGGGTTCAACCTGCTGGGTGACGGCCTGCGGGATCTGCTGGACCCCCGTATCCGGCGTCTCGCGCGCTGACTGCCGAGGACGAGAGTCCATGTGTTCCAGCCTGCTCAGGCGGGCTCGGCCTTGCAGCGCTGCTTGAGTTCGCGTTCGTGATCTTCGGTGGGACACCGTTGCACTGCTTGTGGGAGTGCTGCGAGAGCCGGGCACCGCCCTGGGGCTGATCCTGGTGGCGTCCCTGCTGTTGGCGGGATTGGTGGCGCCCTGGAGCCCGCTGGCTGATCCCACCGAGATCAACCTGCCCGACCGGTTGCTCTCGCCGTCGCCGGAGCACCTATTGGGCACCGACCACCTGGGCCGGGACACCTTCAGCCGGCTCGTCCACGGAGCGCGGGCGACGCTGCTGGCCGCCGCGGCCACACTGGTCCTCAGCATGACCATCGCCGTGACCGTGGGCCTGCTGTCCGGATACTACGGCGGCTGGCCGGACACGGCGCTGATGTGGGTCGTGGACCTGCTGCTGGCCTTTCCTTCGCTGATCCTGGCGCTGGCCGTGGCGGGAGCTCTGGGCCCGGGTCTGCTGAATGTGCTGCTGGCCGTCGGCGCCGTGTGGTGGGTGGGCCACGCCCGCATCATTCGCGGGATCACCCTGGGGGAGCGAGAGATGGCGTACGTGACGGCGGCGCGGGCCTCCGGGGCCAGTGACCGGCGCATCATCCTCCGGCACATCGCGCCAAACATCCTCGGCCCGATCGTCGTGCTCGCCTCCCTGGATATCGGCTGGATCATCCTGGGCATCGCCGGTCTCAGCTTCCTGGGGCTGGGCGCGCAGCCGCCGACACCGGAGTGGGGCGCCATGCTCAGCGACGCGCGCCCGCACCTGCAGACCGCGCCGCATCTCATCCTGCTACCGGGAGCGGCCATCTTCGTGGCGGTGTTGGGGTTCAACCTGCTGGGTGACGGCCTGCGGGATCTGCTGGACCCCCGTATCCGGCGTCTCGCGCGCTGACTGCCGAGGACGAGAGTCCATGTGTTCCAGCCTGCTCAGGCGGGCTCGGCCTTGCAGCGCTGCTTGAGTTCGCGTTCGTGATCTTCGGTGGGACACCGTTGCACTGCTTGTGGGAGTAAGCAGCCGATGGCCGCACGGCGGGGCGGACCAGTGCGGAGGCCAGTAATCCGGCCCGACTAGCGTCCTATCCGCCAGGTCGTCACGCCGCCCCACGCGTCGAGCGCCGCGAGCGCGCGCCCGTCCGGCCGCCAGTACACCTCGGCCACGGCGCCCTCCACAACCGCAGCCCCTTGTGCGCCGCCGTGCCCATTTTTCCGTAGCGACCAGACAACCACGCCACCATCGCGTGCCCCCGATGCCAGGCGTGTTGCGCCGGGAGCGAAGGCAAGCGTCGAGACGGGTTCTACATGAACGTCCAGCACGCCGGGCCGCGTGCCTTCGGGTCCCTTTCCCCGGAAGCTCCAGACCGTCACCGCCTGCCCGCCTCCGGTGGCCAACAGGGTGCCGGTGTCATCGAACGCCAGGGCCGACGGCTTGGCCGGATAGCCCGACATCATGGAGTCCTCCTCGGTGGAGCGACGCCAGAAGTGCACCGTGTTGTCCTGGCTGCCGCAGGCCACGATATCCCCGTCCGGGCTCAATACCATCGACACCAGGGAGCCCTGCCACTCAAACTTCTGGCGGGGCTCCCCAGTGGAGGCGTCGAAGAACGCAACCCGTCCGTAACAGGCCGTCGCCAGCTCCTCTACGCCGGACCACGCGACCGCGCTGACGGTGCTGGGATGATCAGGAGATCGCCAGACCTGCGCTCCATCCGCACCGTACGTGTAAACCTGCCGGGAGCAGGAGGCCGCCAACCACTGGCCGTCCGGCGACCACGCCACGTTTTCAACCCAATCGCTTCCGACCTCGATCGCCTGGCTGACCTGACCTTCGGCGGCACTCCAGACCAGGATTCGGCCGTCCTGGCCAGCAGTAGCGAACGCGTGTCTGCGTGGGTGCATTGCCAGCGCGAGCACCCCGCCTTCATGGGCTCCGTGTTTTGCCCAGGTGGTCGCGCCGGACTTGCCGTCGAACGCGTAGACGCCGCCGGCGGTATCACCAACCACCAGCGCCTCGCCGCGTTCGGTCCAGCCCCCGGCGATGGCGTAGTCACCGACCTCCGCGGCCCAGCCCGGGCGAAGCACACCCCTCGGGCCATCGGCACTCAATTCAGACAAGCCTCGAAGTCCTGGCGCATGCTCTGCTCATCGAGGTTGCGGCCGATGAATACGAGCTGATTGCGGCGGGGCGCGTCCCCCCACTCGCGATCCGGCTGGCCGTCAAAGAGCATGTGAACCCCCTGGAAGACGAAGCGACGCGACTGACCTGCGAGGCTGATGAAGCCCTTCATTCGGAAGATGTCCACCCCGCGTTCACGGAGCAGCTCGCTAAGCCACATGTTGAGCCTGTCGGGATCCACGTCGCCGTCAATCTCGATTGCGATCGAGCCCACTTCGTCGTCGTGCTCGTGCTGGGCGACCCAGGTTCGCTCGGCCTCGGCGGGGACCGCCGCGCCATCCGCATTCTTCAGTTGGAGATCGAACTCCTCCGCGAGGTGCTGGGCGTAGAGGCCAACCCGCATTGGCGTATCGACCTCCAGGAAGAACGACTTGCGCCCCGGGGAATCGAGCTGGAGGTTCACGTGCGTTCCGGCGGAAATCTCTTGCCCCGGGTGAATGGGCTCCGCAGGTTCGGCGTATCGCCGCACACACCACTCCGCGCTTTCACGGAGCGCAACGTCATCCGTGCCCTGGTCAGACACGACGACGAGCGACATTTCCGGATCAGGTCCTTCGGCGAGGCTGACTTCGTAGCGGCCCCTATCGAGCGAATAGACGCCAGTCCATTCGAACGGATACTCCGGCTCGAGGAAGGTGGGACGACGCTCGAGCGCCTGGTCCAGGTCGAAGGCGCCGAGGTTGAGGACAGTTTCGACCGAAACGTTCGCCCGCTCGCTGCGCACGACTCGCGCCATTCGGTTCATGTCTCGGAGCCGAGTTTCGAGACCGTCGAGCGCCTCGCCGTTGACGAGGTCCGTCTTGTTGAGGACGAGAACGTCGGCAAACGCGATCTGCTCCGTGCTTTCGTCGCTGCGGCCGAGCTGCTGATCGATGTGGGCTGCATCGACGAGCGTGACGATCCCGTCTAGCGAGTACGCCGAGCCAATCTCGTCGTCCATGAAAAACGTCTGAGCGACTGGACCGGGATCGGCCAGCCCTGTGGTCTCCACCAGCACGTAGTCGAACTTGTCGCGTCGCTTGTTGAGATTGTTGAGTACCCGAATCAGGTCTCCGCGCACCGTGCAGCAGATGCAACCGTTGGACATCTCGAAGATCTCCTCGTCAGCGTTGATGACGAGCGCCTGATCGATGCCAACTTCTCCGTATTCGTTCTCGACCACGGCGATGCGCTTGCCGTGCTCCTCAACCAGGATCCGATTGAGCAGGGTCGTCTTCCCGGAACCGAGGAAGCCGGTGAGGATGGTGACGGGTACTTTGCTCGGCGCGTCCATGGAGAACCCTCTCGCAGACCGTGTTGATATGCCGTCTCAATTAGCGCTCTGGGATGGTACCCACCGGCGCTGTCGCTCTCAACCAGCGTTGACCTTCGGAAAGAGGGTGCGCACACCGCTCGCTACTGCCCGGCCGTCTAGTCGCCATGCGGTCGCGGTTTGGGGGAAGCCCGTCGGCGCTGCGCAGAGCGCATTCTTCGAAGGGCTCGCGCGCCGGCATGCGGGCCACACGTACGCTTTTGGCTCGACAGCCTCCTGATACGCTGCACGGAATCACACGCGCTAGAAGCCGGCCTGGGTACGCGCCGATGTCCGTCAAGCTCTCCGATGTTCTGAAGGATGCCGATAAGTCTTCCGGTGTCGATTCCGCCGTCAGCGAATACGAAGAGCAGTTCAAGAGCGCCGAGCGCGGCGGATCAGACGCCGAGACAAGCCAGCACACGTCCGTCAACAATCTCTACTACGACCTGGTTACCGACTTTTTCGAGTATGGATGGGGCAAGTCGTTTCACTTTGCCCCGCGGGTCCCTGGCGAGAGCTTCAAGGCTTCGCTGGCGCGCCACGAGCACTACATGGCGCACACCCTGGGGCTCAGGCCCGGGATGGTCGTGGCCGACATCGGGTGTGGCGTGGGCGGACCGCTCATGGAGATCGCCCGCTTTTCCGGCGCCAGAGTCGTTGGCATCAACAGCAATGCCTATCAGCTCGAGCGCGCCCGGAAGCTGACCGACGAAGCGAAGCTGACCGACCTGGCGGACTTCATTCACTGCGACTTTCTGAATGTTGAGGCTCCGGATGAGTCGTTCGACGCCGCCTACTCCATCGAGGCGTCGTGCTGCGCACCGGACAAAGTCAGCATCTACCGCGAGATTTACCGGCTGCTCAAACCTGGTGCGTGCTTTGGCGCGTACGAATACTGCATGACTGATCGCTTCGACCCGACGAATCCCCGCCACGTCAGGATCAAGGCTGACATTCAGCTCGGCGGCGGGCTGCTCATCATCGACGACTACCAGACCGTGGATGACGCGCTTCGAACGGTTGGCTTCGAAGTGTTGGAAACGCGAGATCTGACATTTCAGACGGGTCCGTCAATCCCCTGGTATCAACCGCTGGCCGGCTCGGGTATTTCGCTCGCGAGCTTTCGCAGCTCGCGGATCGGGCGCTCGGTGACGCACGGCACGCTGAAAGTGCTCGAGGCGCTTCGCATCGTCCCGCAAGGATCGGTTCGCGTGGCGGACACCCTGAATCTCTGCGCGGTTGCCATGGTGGAGGCGGGACGGCTGGGCATCTTTACGCCGATGTACTTCGTCCACGCCCGCAAGCCGGGGTAGCTTCGTCCGAACCGGTCGTTATAGGCGCTGACATTCGTTGATTGCGGTTTGCGTCGTCAGGAAGGCGCTACGTCTGCGTGGCGTCGAAGTTGACGCACGCTTCGCATACCGACTGGGGGATCAAGCCCCAGCGAATCAGGTAGTTGAAGACAAAGCAGCCGGCGCAGAAGCCGAGGAATGATTCGAGCGCGGCGAAGACGGTCAGAATCGCGAGGACGACGCCTGCCGCTACCGACAATCCTGCGACGAAGTGCAGCACCAGGGCCGTCACTACACAGGCAAGACCCACCGTTTGCGCGAAGCGCTTGGGCGGCCCGGGTACGAGCTTGGGTTGAGCGATTCGAGGCGCGATCAGCCTGGTCGCCAGGTGACCCATCGGGCTCAGCGTAGGTCCAGTGGCGACTCTGGCGAGAAAGCCGTAGGCAAGGAGGAATGCCAGCCACCACTGACCGGTGAGCAATACCGCAAGCGACAGGGCCACGACCATTCCGGCGACGACCCTGGCGGCCACTTCGTTGACCGGATTGGGAAAGCTGAAGACCTCGCGGAGACGAGGCGAAGGCTGTTGGTCGTCAATCTGAGCCGACATCGTTTCGAGCTCACTCTCTAGTGTTCTGGGGCGCGCACCCAGATAGGTGAGGCGTAGGCCAAGGCGGGAGTGGATTGGGGCAGCGCCGGTTGGGCGACCACGCGGACGTAGTAGTAGTTGCGGCTGCGCGGGTTGCCGCGGTCGGTCCAGGTCCAGTCCAGGGTGGGGGTGTCCAGGGACTCGCGGTGGGCCAGCGTGCCGTTGCGGTAGACCTCGATTTCGCGGAGCGGCTGTGCGGACTCGGCGACGACCCGTAGCTGCGGGTCGCCCGAGACCTTGCCCTCGGCGCCCATCGGGATCCCGGACACCTCGGTGTGCAGCAGGATCTTGGCGGAGGCGGCAACGGTTCGTCGCTGCCAGATGGCGTCGAAAATAGCCTCGCGAGTCGGTTCGGTGGCCCATACGCCGGTCATGCAGTAGGCGAAATGCCAGTGGCGGGCATGGTCGCTGGCGCCCAGAAACCCGATCTTTGCGCCTTCGCGAAGGAAAGTCTCGATCCAATCCCGCTGGTCGCCGCGCGTCTGGATGATTTCCATGGAGGGCTCCCACCTGGCGCGGTAGCCCTCGAAGACGTCCGGCTGCCGATGGCCCTGGAAGTGGCGCGCGGCCAGCACTTCGCCGGCGGGCATGCGGGCGTCCCAGCGCTCCATCAGGTCCTCGAGGCTGGGCGACATCAGCGTGAGCGCCCGCAGTTCTTCGCCGAGCTGCTGGTCGCGGTAAAAGATGTTGGTGTGGCCGGGGTTGTTGCCCCACTCGAAGCCGAAGAGCGGCTCGAACCGGCCGTCGCTGGTGAAGGCCGCAACCGTCTCCTCCACCCGCCGCCACTCGTTGTAGCTCAGGTACTCCAGGTGCTCGGTGAGCGCCCACCAGTCCATGCGGTTGTGGTCGACGGCCCAGCGGAAGTGCTGCAGCGGCGTGCCGTCGTTCGGCGACATGCACTTGGAGAGATGCGAGTGCCGGTGCATGTCGCCCCAGAGCAACCGGTAGGTCTGGTCGCCGACGGTGATGGTGCGCCCGTCGCGGCGGGCCTGCGGGGTCGGCCTGCGATCGCCTTCGTAGCGCGCAAACCCCACCTTCAGCGGCGGTTCATCGGCTTTGGGCGGCGGCTCGACGGTGAGGATCTCGATCCGTTCGCGATCCACGGGCGCGCTGCCGGCGCGCAGCCGGGGCAGACCGGCGTTCATGCGCTGGCGCGTGTGCATGGGGATGTACTTGGTGGCGTTGTGCGCCAGAAGGCGCCGACTATCGGGCAGCGGCGCCACGCCGTAGCGGGTATCGGGCATACCTTCAAATGGGCTGACGGTCTCCGGATCGGACCAGGACGAGCCGGCGTAGACGATTCGCTCAAGCCGCCAGCCGAAGTCCTTCTGGTGCGAGCTGCGGAAGCGTTGGAAGAACAGCTCGACTCCGTCCGGTCCCGCAATGAGCCGGGGCGAAACGGGAACGATGTTCTCGGGCGACAGGCTGTAGGTGAAACTCTCGATCGCAATCGGCGCCTGACCGTGGGTCCACGGGCTCTGCGCCCAGTAGGTCCGGCCGCCCGGATCGACGGCGGCCAGCACCAGTTGTCGCGTCATATTGAAGCGGTGATCGTCGCCCCAGGGCGGCGATTGCTCCCAGGCCAGCCAGGCCGTGTCGTCGGCATCGACGGCAAGGTCGGCATCCATGGCCAGGAGGGGCACGTCGCTGACCTGCGTGACAGGGCCGAGCGTGCCGTCCGCAGCAATGTGCCGGGCGAAGACGTGAAAGTGATGACCGGTCCAGGCGTCCCAGGCCAGCCAAACGCCCTGGCCGACCGAGGCTCGCAGCGCCGGGCGCCAGGCCGACTGGCCGGCATCCGAAGCCACCACGGGCGGCGTCCAGCCGTCGCGACGACGCCGGCTGACCACCACGACGCAGGTGTCGCCGTTGAACGCCTGCCAGGCGACCCACGGCTGTCCGTCGGAGTCGATCGCCGCGGTCGGACGGGTAAGCGAGGCAGGGGCGGGCGCCACGGTTTCAGCCTCGGCGCCGGTCCAGGCCCGTACGACGAAACGCTGGTCCAGACGCTCGCCCCAGGTCACGAGTCGCTGATCGGCGAAGGTTGCGACGGCGGGGTCCTGGATGGCGGTGGGGCTCTCGGTCAGCTGGACTGGGTTGAATTCATCGCCGGCCAGCGTGCCGGCGTAGACGCGAAAGCGGCCCGCGCCGAGACGCGCCATGAAGTCGCGCTCGCTGTGGCCGGGTGCGAACTGCCAGTGCCCGCCGGGGTGCGACGTGCGCAGGCCGAAGAGCGCCTCTTCGGCCCAGTCGCTGCCGGCCCAGGCGCCGAAGGCGCCGCCGTCGGCGTCCGGCGCGACATCGCAGGCGTAGGCGCCTTGCAGCACAGTAGGAGTGTCAGGCCTAGCGATTACCGACACTGCGCCTTCGCCTCGACCGTTTCCTTCATTGGCGACCAATGAAGAGCTCCGGTTCGCTCTTGGTCTTCTCCCTATATCTTCCAACGTTTTTCGCCTCGGCCATCGCCCGAGCGCAAATAGGAACTTTGCACCTCAGCCCTACACCATCGCCAAGCGCATCGCGGGATCTGTCTGATGGCACACCCGCCGACTTCGGTCGCGGTGCCGAGATTCCCTGGGACGGCTGACGTGACTCGTCAGTGACATATTGCCGGCCGCTCTGAAGGAGTCGTCGGGACCTGTCCCTGGCTCGACTGACTCCTTGCGCGTCCGTGTGGCATTGCATGTAGGCTCGAACGTGGCGTCATCGTTGCATCACGGGCGGACAGTCGGAAATTGGCTGAGGGGGATGGCGCGATGAAAGTGTCCATGGCGCGTATATGCAGGTTCTCGATCACCATTTTGCTGATCGCCTTCCTGTTTCCGGCCGCTGTCTGCGGGGACGGTCCCGAGCCCGCGCCGCCGCCGACTCCCGAGCCTCCACCGGCGGCCACCGCAACTCCCGAGCCGACGCCCCCGCCCACGGCG
>VXPS01000052.1 GCA_009839425.1 Chloroflexota bacterium | reverse complement strand
ACCTCTCGATGCCCACGTACAATACCGGGACGGCACCGGCGAAGACCCATGCGCGACCCCCGCGTCATCCAACTGCTCAAGCGCAGCCTCCCCGCGGCGAGCGTCATCACGGAGACCCGGGCACTGGGACCCTTCGAGACGGACGGGCTAACCGCCATCCGCCAGAAACCCTGGGTCGTCGTCCTCCCGGAGACCGTCGACCAGGTGCGCGCCGTCCTCAAGATCTGCCGTGAACACGACACCCCCGTCGTGACCCGCGGCGCCGGCACGGGCCTCTCCGGCGGCGCGCGCCCCCTCGCCGACGGCGTCCTCCTGACGCTGACCAAGATGAACCGCGTGCTCGAGGTCGACACCGACACCTGCACCGCACGGGTCGAGCCCGGAGTCACAAACCTCTCGATCACCGAGGCGGTGGCGCACCACGGGCTCTACTACGCACCGGACCCCTCGTCGCAACTCGCCTGCAGCATCGGCGGCAACGTCGCGGAGAACTCCGGCGGCGTGCACTGCCTCAAGTACGGCCTGACGGTGCACAACGTGCTCGGCATCACCGTGCAGACCATCGAGGGCGACGAACTCGTACTCGGCGGCAAGACCCTCGACGCCCCGGGCTACGACCTGCTCGCCGCCATGATCGGCTCGGAGGGCATGCTCGGCGTCGTAACCGAAGTCGTCGTCAAGCTGCTGCCAGAACCGTCGGTCAAGCGCGTGCTACTCGCTGCCTTCGACGACATCCGCAAAGCCGGCGACGCCGTCGCGGCCATCATCCGGGGCGGCGTCATCCCGGCGGGCCTAGAGATGATGGACGCCCTCGCCATCGAGGCCGCGGAGGACTTCGCCCACGCCGGCTACCCGCGCAGCGCCGCGGCCATCCTCCTCTGCGAACTCGACGGCATCGAGGCCGAAGTCGAGGCGGACATCGCACGCGTACGCGCGATCCTCGACGATGCCGGCGCCACGGAAACGCGGCTCGCAGCAACCGAAGCCGAACGCGAGACGTTCTGGCGCGGGCGCAAGGCGGCGTTCCCCGCCGCCGGCCGGCTGGCCCCGGACTACTACTGCATGGACGGCACCATCCCGCGCCGCGAACTCGGCGCCGTGCTCGCGGAGATCGCCGCGTTGTCGCAGCGTTACGGACTCCCCGTCGCCAATGTCTTCCACGCCGGCGACGGCAACCTGCACCCGCTCATCCTGTACGACTCCGCCCAACCCGGCGAAATGGAGAAGGCGGAAGCGCTCGGCGGCGACATCCTCACCCTGTGCGTGTCCGTCGGCGGGACGGTCACCGGCGAACACGGGGTCGGCGTCGAGAAGCTCGACCAGATGTGCGTGCAGTTCGACAGCGACGAACTCGACCAGTTCCACCGCCTGAAGGCCGCGTTCGACCCGGGCGGCCTGATGAACCCCGGCAAGGCCATCCCGACCCTCGCGCGCTGCTCCGAGATCGGCGGCATGCACGTGCACGGCGGCGCCCTCCCCCATCCCGAACTCGAGCGGTTCTGATGGCGCGCACCTGTCACCGGACGCCCTGATGGGCGCGACCCGAGACGCCGCCCGCGGTACCGAAGAGACCTGGCCCGGACGCGACGACTCGGACCACCTGCGCGCCGCCGTCGCGGCCGCGCGCAAGCAGCAAACACCCGTCACCATCCGCGGCAGCGGCAGCAAGGCGTTCCTCACGGAAGCCGCCGCGCAAGGCGGAGCGAGCCTCTCGACGCTCCGCCACACCGGCATCGTCGCTTACCGGCCCGACGAACTGGTGGTGACGGCGCGCGCCGGCACCGGTCTCGACGAACTTGAACACGCGCTGCGTACCCACGGACAGGCCTTGCCCTTCGATCCGCCACGTTTCGGCGGCGGTGGGACGGTGGGTGGCGCGGTTGCTGCCGGACTCAGCGGACCCGGGCGACCCTGGCTCGGCTCCGTGCGCGACGCGGTGCTTGGCGTGCGCATCGTGAACGGCCTCGGTCAGTCCCTCGCGTTCGGCGGACAGGTGCTGAAGAATGTTGCTGGTTACGACGTGTCGCGCCTCATGACCGGCGCATACGGCACGCTCGGGCTGATCCTGGAGGCGAGCATGCGCGTCCAGCCGGCGCCCGAAGCCGTGGCCGTCCTCGCGAAGACCTGCTCCGCGGATGAAGCCGCCACCCTCGTGCGCGGCATTCTCCGCAAACCCCTGCCCGTCACGGGAACGTGCCACGTGGACGGCGTGCTGCGCATCCGCCTCGCCGGCAGCGCGGACGGCGTCCGACACGCCCGCGACACCCTCGGCATCGATCTCGAGTCAGAGGACGACCAGTTCTTCGACACGGTGCGCGATCACGCGCATCCGTTCTTCCAGCGGCCGGGCTCTACAGGCACGCTCTGGCGGCTGTCGCTGCCGAGGGGGGCGGCGTTCAACCAACCCGATGCCCTCGTCGAGTGGGCGGGTGCCCGGGTGTGGTGGCGTACCGACGACGACCCTGACGCGGTACACGCCGTTGCACATGATTACCAGGGCTTCGCGACGCCCTTCGGCGGCGGAGCACCCCGCACGCCAGACGCCGTCGCGAAGTACATGCGCCGCGTGAAGACCGCGTTCGATCCCGACGGCATCCTGAATCCAGGCGCGGTGGCCGATGCGGACTGATCTCCCTGCCGACTTCCTTGCGACCCCGGAGGGACCGCGGGCGGACGCCATCCTGCGTAGCTGCGTGCACTGCGGCATGTGCAACGCTACCTGCCCGACCTACCAGGTCCTCGGCGACGAACTCGACGGACCCCGCGGCCGCATCTACCTCATGAAGGAGATGTTCGAGGCCGGGACGCCCAACGCCACTGCCCGGACGCACCTCGACCGGTGCCTTACCTGCCGCGCCTGCGAGACCACTTGTCCTTCGGGGGTGCGTTACGGGGAGCTGCTGGAGATCGGGCGGGGATTCGTGGAAGAGGGGCTCAAGCGTCCGTTGGTGGAACGTGTCGTGCGGCGCTGGCTCAAGGGCGTGATCGCGTCGCCTAAGTGGCTGCGGCGTTGGCTGCGGCTTGGTGTGAGGTTTCGGGCTTTCGCGCCGAAGCGTCTGCGGAGCATGATCCGGCGGCCCGAGGCGGAGGAGCCGGCTGGTGGCACCGGAGAGATCCTCCTCTTGCAGGGGTGCGTCCAGCGGGTGATGACGCCGGAGACCAACCGGCACTTGGTGAGCTTGTTGACCAGCCGGGGGCTTTCCGTCCGCACCGATGCCAAGGAGGGTTGCTGTGGTGCGCTGGCCCTGCACCTCGGCGACGTGGAGGACGGGCGGACTGCCATGCGGCGTAATCTTGACGACGTGGATTGGAGGAGTGCGGGTCGCATCGTCTCGACGGCGACCGGCTGTTGCGTCACGTTGAAGGACTACGGGCACCTGCTCGGGGACGATCCGTTCTACGGGAAGCCGGCACAGGAGTTTGGGGCCAGGGTTCAGGACGTCGCGGAGGTGCTGGCGGATCTCACGTTCGAGAAGCGGCCCGACATCGACCGCGTGGCGTGGCATGCGCCGTGCACGCTGCAGCACGGGCAGAAGATCGGGGGGCTCGTCGAGAGAGTGCTGACCGACGCTGGGTACGAACTCGTGCCCGTGCGCGAGACTCATCTGTGCTGTGGCTCCGCAGGGTCATACTCGGTGCTGCAGCCGGAGATCTCGTCAGAGTTGCGGGATCGTAAGGCGGCGGCGCTGGCCGCGCATGGTCCGGACGCGGTCGCGACGGCGAACATCGGCTGCCAGATGCATCTGGCGGACGCGGTTGACGCGCCGGTGATGCATTGGGTCGAGCTCCTCCGCTGAACGCTAGGAGCCCTCTATTTACGCAGGTCTGGCCGCTTCGGTTACAGGCAGCTCAAGTTCGCAAACAAGCTCCCGGAGCCCATTCAGGAGATCTAGGCGCGACTGGTGCTCGCCCCGTTCACGCCCGCCATCGGATGCCGAAACTGGGACACCAACTCCACCGATTCGCGCACACGTAGCGTGTCATGCCTGTTCGCCCGTGCCTTTGCCCTCCAAGAGCGAGTCTAGGCGCATCGAAGGCCAAGGCATCGGCCAATGCCGGTACGCTAGTGCCGGACGACCGACAGTGGAGCCCAACAGGCGTGCAAGAGTCAGATCACCATGCGCATCTCCCCGCCGACAATCCGATATCGACCGCGGACGAGGATCGTCTCGACCGCGACTGCACCGCCAAGCGGTTCGTCGGACAGATCCTAGAGATCGACACAAGCCAGGGCTTAACGGTGGGGGTCTTCGGTCCGTGGGGTTCGGGCAAGACATCATTCTTCCGCCTCGCCAAAGCGAAGCTAGACCAGCAGAAGATCCCCGTGATCGAGTTCAACCCCTGGATGTTCAGCGGCACGGAGCAACTCGTCGCGAGACTGTTCGACCAACTTGCAGCCAGCCTCGGTGAACAGAGTGACGGGACGCTGAGAAAGGCCGCGGGACTCGTTGCCGAGTACGGCGAGGTGGTAGTTGGTGCAGGGCACTTGGTCTCGCTTGCCGCTTCTGCGCCAGGGGTTCCCGCGCTGCTCAAGCCGATTCTCGCTTTCGCAAGAAAGTGGGCAGCTCCGGTCGGACTCTCCCAGACGCGCACGAAGCTCGAGAACGTTCTACGCGAGCACGGAGCGCCCGTCGTGGTCGTGCTTGACGACGTGGATCGGCTGACGTTCGAGGAGATTCGCCAGCTGTTCAAGCTCCTGCGCCTCACTGCTAGCTTCTCCCATCTGGTGTACATCGTCCTCTGTGACCGCGAACGGGTCGAGCAAGCTCTTGAGGATGGTGAGCAAGAACGGGGGCGCCATTACCTCGAGAAGATCATTCAACTGCAGTTCGACCTTCCTGCGGTACCTCCACAGATGCTGCGCGCAGAGCTTGAAGAGGCGCTGTCTCGCGCCATGCCCGAGGGCAAAGGGCCCATCCCGGAGGCTTGGCAACAGACTCACAGGGACATCGTCGAGCCGCTAATCCGCAACCTGCGGGATGTCCGACGTTACGTCACCACGGCCCGTGGGACGGCGAACGCCTTAAATGGCGAGGTTGAAATCTCGGACATCCTAGGCCTTGAGGCGGTTCGGCTGTTTCTTCCCGACGTCTTCAAGCAGCTACACGGCGCCGTGGACGCGCTCACGTTTCCCAACTACTCGAGCGTCGATGAACGGGATTGGCAGCGATTGCGGAGGGGCGGTCTTGGGCCGGACCCCGTCCTTCAAGGGCGGTTGGCCAGACTGGTTGATGTGAACAAGGACCATAGACACGTCGTCGACGCGATGTTCAGGCACTTGTTTCCCTATGGACATCAGTACCGGGAAGCCGACGAGCGGTCCGAGTGGAGCCCCGACGAGGGTGCACGGCCCGAACCGTCCGAGCATCGCGTGGCCGACGAGTCAATCCTTCGCCTCTATCTCGAGCGCGTCGCCGGCCGTGATGTCGTATCTATGAGGCACGCGGAGGAGGCTTTGTCCCGGATGGACAATGATGCCGACCTCGATGCCTACATGCGTGACCTAGACCCGCACCATCAGGTCGCAGTCGTCAGGGATCTTTGTAGGCTGCACCGTAGCTTTGAGGCAAGGCACGTAAAGCCCGGAGTCGTTACCCTGCTGAACCTGTTGCCTAACATGCCACACGACCCGAGACGCGTGCTGAGCGCACGTCGGTGCGTTCGCAGTGCGATCTACCATCTCTTGACCGCACTCGGCAGTCACGACAGAGTGCAGGCCGCGACGACGAAGTTGCTGCCGCAGGTCGAGACGCTAGACGCCAAGGCAGAGCTGGTCAGCCTGATGGCGAGTCCGGCGCCAGGCGAGGAACTGGTGTCTGAGGATTTCGCCGGTGAGTTGCGTACCACGCTGGCGGAGGAGATTCGCGTTGCCTTTGACGGCGATGCCATTGATGAACCCGATAGATACGGTGCCCTCTTGGCCTTCGCTGTGCGCGCGGGGAGCCCGGTCGCGTTACCGGATACGCCGGAAGTCGCTTTCCGGGTCGCCCACTCATCGATGGTTCACTACTCTGCTGATGACGAGTGGGTCAAGCGCATCGACTGGGACCGTCTCGATCTGCTCTACGGTGATGGCGACAGAGCGAAACAACGGATCGGAGAGATGTGCGCCGACTTCGATGAGCGTACCTGGCAACCGCGTCTGCAACAGTGGGGGATCTCGCTGGAAGATGCCCGAGCGACTTTGGATGTTGCTAGGCAGGGCCTACAAGGGAGGCCTGCGGAGGACCGGCTTGCTTTGCGGTAGCGGACGCGTCTCCGTGCACGCGGCAAACCACTGATCTGTGTGGCAACGTCCATCTGCGAGGCGATGAGAAGTAGACTTCCGGCAGGCGATTGCCGATCACGACCGCTTGCCGGCGACCCTGAACTTCGCCGACACGCTCGCCACGATCGTCAAGAGGATGCGGCGTCTGCAACCGCATTCGTACCCGGTCCGGTTGTTCATGTAGGACGTGTCGAATGAGGGCCTTGAACAGGAGTCGCCGCTAACTGCACTTAGACGCGCAGTAAGTCGATCCGCCCCACGATGCGCAAGGCCCCTAGCCGGGACGCACTCAACCCTCCTTCTCGTGCGAGTATCGGAGCCATGCCTGATTGGCTTCCCGCCTCGCCCGTCTCATCCCGTGATGGCTGACCAGCTTGCGCATGTACGTGATGTAAGCGACGATTTGAGAGAATTCCCTGATCTCACCCAATCTACTATCAAGAAACCCCTTGCGTGTAAGGTCGCTCGCGATGACGTCAACCTTGGCCAGCCAACTATCGCGCGCTTCATCACCAGTGTAACGCGCGACCTCAAGGTTGCTGAGCAAGTCGTCAAAAAACTCCAAGACCTGGGTTCGTCTCCTTTCCCTGAAATCTCTTAACGACCGCCATCCCAAGTACATGCCCGCGCCGACGAGCAGCAGCAGAACGACAGTTCCGACTAGCGGTAGCAGCGGCACCAAAGAAGGCCACGTATCCTCGATTCCTGTAAGAACTCCACCAAAGTCTCCGACTGTGGTTACGAACCCTCCCACCGCTGCCACATAAACGACCCACCATGGGGGAGCCTTCTTCACGAACCCACCTCAACGCCGCTCGCTAGCGCGGTCATCTCTCGTTAGGACAGGAGTGTATTCTGCTGTCAACCGCCCCGCCCAAATCTCGGCTACTTGCCTCGCACGACCCTGTGCCGTTCTCCCGGATATCGCCTCAGCCGTCACCGCTTCTTCCAAAGCTTCTCTGATGTGCGTTGTAGAGCCGTGGTTTGTGCTCAATCTGCTGCATTTTGTGCCGTACTCTTCGACGATGGTTAACAGAACGGTGGTTCTAGCATAGCACTGCCTCTCTCCTTCACCCTCCCACGAATCTGTCACCTTCTGCAATGCGTCACGGATTTGAAGCGCTAAGCTCTTGTCGAGGTCCTTCCACTTCCCCTGGAAGACATCCAAACTATCACTCATGTGGGCAGCCTCTCGTGACTGGACAACGACGCTCGGTACGCTGGCTCTCACGACGGTCCGTGATCGATGTGGACATATGCTGACGCCATGAGGAACACGTCGCCGGCTTCGAGGAACGGACCGCTCACGCTCTCAGCCTGTCAGGTGCTCAGCCAGCACCGTGTTTTTGAGCTCTTTGATCTGCCCGCCATGTCCCGGTTCGTTGACGAGATTGCGCAACTCCCCAGGATCATCGACCAGATCGAACAGCTCACAAGGCGTATCGGATTCGACGTCAACCGTCAGCCGATAACGCTCGCCGCGCAAGGCCGCGTACGAGCGAATCCTCGAAAACACATGCTCGCGACCGGACCGGACCGAGCCCGCCACGCGCGGCAGGAGCGATTGCCCCCGGCATGTCGGTAGCGAAGCGCCACCGATGTCCGCCAGGGTCGCAGTAACGTCCGTCAGCTCCGTGAGCCCAGCATCCAGGTGGCCCGCCGTACCCCCAGGCGGCCGAATGATCAACGGCACCTTCGCCGAGCCTCGGTAGAAATTCTGCTTGGCCCACAGGTGGTGTTCACCGAGCATCTCGCCGTGGTCGCAGGAGTAGATGATCCAGGTGTTCTCAATCTCGCCACTGTCTTCAAGAACCCTGATCACGTCGCCAATCCGCTGATCGATCAGCGACACCATGCCGAGGTAATGCCGAATGCCCTCCCTGACAAGCGCGTCGTCCATCACCTGGACTTGCGAATGGCCCTTGAGGTAGTCGATGTGCTCGCCCCAAACCGCGTTCGGCGCGTCGATCACGGTCTGGTCCGGCAGCTCGATGTCGGCGTCCCGGTAGTACTCCGCCCAGACAGGGTCGTCGATGAGCGGCACATGCGGCTGCACGAAGCCCAGCATCAGTAGAAACGGCTTGTCGCTAGTCCGCCCCTCAAGCCAGTCGATGGCCCGATCTGCCAGGAAATAGGAGAGGTCGAGTTCCTGCGGCAACACGGACGTCCGCGCACGCCAGTGATCGGGCGTCAGGCGAAACACGCTCTTGATCATGTCCCGGTACGGGTCGAGCACCCCGTGGTCCGCCAGGTGATCGGTGTAAGGGGTTCTGACCTTCCTGTTGACATGGACGTAGCGGTCGTACTCTTCAAGCACGTAGTCCCAGCCGAAGTCCTGCACGAAAGGCGCGAACCCACGCATGTCAAAGGAACCATCGCTCTCCTCGACCTGCTCGGCAGTCGGCATGCCGTGGTAGTGGGTCTTACCGATCGTGGCCGTCTCGTAGCCTCTCGCCTGCAGCGCGCGCATCACCGTCGGCTGGGCCCGATCCAGTGGCCCGGTGTTGCTGAACATGTTGAATTGATGCGTGTATTGCCCGGTGATGACGGATGCCCTGGATGGCTGGCATATCGGGCTCTGGCACCAGGTCTCGGTGAACCGTACGCCCTCTGCGGCGAGTCGATCGAGATGGGGTGTCTCGACGACCGGGTGACCGGCGCAGCCAAGCACGTCGTGGCGGTGCTGGTCGCTGAAGATGAACAGGATGTTGGGGTCGCCGTTGGTCATGGGTTCGCTCCCTTCACGACGTCAGAACGCACCGCCGAGGATAGAAGATGTTGGTGAGGTATCGCCAGCAATCCACCGAGCGCGGCTCGTCCAACCGCTCGGTGCGGTCGAGCTCAGGCGGTTGATCGAGGCAGGCCAGACTAAAGTGACCTGTGCCGTCGGCCGTTCGGTCGAAGAGCAGGATGCCATCGGAGGCCGGTTCTCCGCGCGAAAGCCCAATCGAGAACAAGGTCGCGTCGCGGCTGGCGCAAGGTCCTGCGGGTGCTACGCTGCAACCTCGTTGCAGCGCCCAATGAGGAATGAACCGACCATCCACCCCGGTCGAAGAACCCACGATCGCCGCCTTCGAGCGTGACGGCGCCGTGCCCGTCCGCGGCCGCTTCGATGCCTGGGTAGACAGCCTGCGCCGGGGCGTCGAGCGCAACATCGCGCACCCCGGACCGGACGTGCGGGACTACCGGGACGAGGGTGGCGGCCGCTTCTTCGGCGATTACTGCAACTGGTCGCGGATTCCCGAGTACCGGGAGTTCCTGTTCGAGTCGCAGGCGGCGGATGTCGCGCGCGCCCTGATGCGCTCCCGGACCGCCCGGCTGTTCCACGAGCACGTACTGGTCAAGGAGACCGGAACCGGAATTCCCACGCCCTGGCACCAGGACCTGCCCTACTACTGCGTCGACACCGAACTGAGTCGCAGCCTCTGGCTGGTACTCGACCCGGTGCCGCTCGAAACCTGCGCGCAGTTCGTGGCCGGGTCCCATCGCTGGGGGAAGCTGTACCGGCCGGAACGATTCAACCGCACCCCGCTGAACGCAGGCGACCCGCTGGATGCCCCGCCGGATATCGACGCGCACCGCGACGACTACGACATTCTGCGCTGGGCGCTGGAACCCGGGGATGTGGTCGCCTTCACCTTCCGCACCTTGCACGGCGCGCCGCCAAACCGCTCGCCGCACCGGCGTCGGCGCGCGTTCTCCAGCCGCTGGGTCGGGGACGGGGCGACGTTCGCTGTGCGCGAAGGCGTCACCTCGCCGCCCTTCCGCGAAGTCAGACTGGCGCACGGCGCGCCGCTGGATGGACCGGAGTTCCCGCTGGTTCGTGGCTGACCGTCACGCTCGATCAATCCCCGCGCCGCCTCGCTCTCTTGTTGAGGGGAGACCGGGGGTCTTCCTGCGCAACGCACGCGGCGGGTCGATGCCACCAGGCACTCGGAACCGTTAAGGCCCGGCCAGAACTTCCATAGTTCCTCCCTTCTCCCTCCCACAAACGCCGCTAGTGTGAGCAGTTCATCGCAAGGGAATGCACCCCCCAATGAAACTCTCGAGATTCGTCGTCTCAGCAGTAGGCGAATTCTCCTGGCGTCCCCCTACATGGCTGCAGCGCGCGGGTCCCCGGCGGGTGGGATACGGCGGCGCGGCGCTGGTCGCAGCCGCCGCCCTGGGCATCGGCGGCTTCCTCTACTACGAGAGCCTGCCGAAGCCCCTGCAGGTCCAGGTGGAGGTGGACCCCCCGGAACTCTCCCGCATCGAACGGGGCGAACTGGTCGTCGCACCCCTCCATCTGGACTTCGCCTATCCGGCCAATCAGGACGAGTCTCCGGCGCCACTGTCCGCAGCACGCCTGGACCTCGTCGGCACAGTCATCGAGGAAGGCGTCGAACTCGACCCACCGATGCCCGGCGAATGGACCTTCGTGACGGAGAATCGACTAACGTTCGAGCCGGAAGAGGACTGGCCCGCAGACCGCGACTACCGCGTCCGGCTCTCCGCCGACCTGTTCGCGCCAGACATCGAACTGTCCAGCCACGTCGTCGACTTCGCGACACCCCCCTTCGTCGCCGAACTCCTCGAAGCAAGCTTCTACCAGCACCCGGAGATCGTCGCGGAACGCCGCGTGACGGCCAGCTTCGGTTTCTCGCACGCGGTTGCGCGAGACGACTTCGAGGAACGCCTGACCCTTGCCATGGGCGAAGGCCTCGAAGAGGTGCCCGCCGCCGAAGGGCGCGAACTCGGCTTCAGCATCGAGTACGGCCCCCTCGACCGCACCGCCCACGTGCACTCGGACATCGTCGCGGTCCCAGAGCACGAGAACTTCGTGACGGTCACGGTGGATGAGGATCTCGAGCCCGCGGACGGTGACGGGACGTTCAACGAGCCCCTGTTCGCGCAGGTCCGCGTGCCCGACCGCGAGAGCTACTTCCGCGTCGAGCAGATCACCGCGTCGACCGTCCGGGACGCGGAGGGCGATCCCATCCAGACCGCGATGGTGTCCTTCACGGACCAGGTGAACACCGAGGCGTTCGGCGGCGCCGTGCGGGCATGGCTGCTGCCAACGGACCGCCGTGTCGACGAGAGGACCTATTCCCACTACCGCTGGCGTTCCCCCGGCGAGGCCACGGAGGAGGTCCTCTCGCAGTCCGAGCCGCTGACGCTGACAGTCAATCCCACCGAGCGCGATGCCGCCATGCTGCAGAGCGTCACGTTCGATGCGCCGCCCGGCCGCTTCGTCTACCTGCGCGTGGCGCCCGGGCTGACGTCGGCCGGGGACTTCGTGCTCGCGTCGGGCCACGACGCGATAGTGCGCGCCACCGGTTACCCCAGGGAGGCCGCCATCGCGCAGGACGGGGCCCTGCTGCCGCTGACCGGCAACCGTCTGCTCACGTTCTGGGCGCGTGGCGTGACGGCCGTCCGGGTGGATGTCCAGCAGCTCCTGCCGGACACCCTCAACCACTTGGCGAGCCAGACGTACGGCGACATCCGGGATCCCCGATTCCTCGGGTGGGCGTTCGACGCGGACAACCTGGCGGCGCTGACCACCCGCATCGTCGAGCTGAACCCCGCCCATCCACGCGACCAGGTCTTCGCGACGCTGGACCTCGATCCGTTCCTCGACGCGGGCGGTGTGTTCTTCGTGCAGGTCCAGGGTTGGGACCCGCAACGCGAGCGCACGATCGGCAGGGCGGACCGGCGCATGGCGCTGGTCACGGATCTCGGCCTGCTGGTCAAGACCAATGCCGACGCGAGCCAGCACGTCTTCGTGCACTCGATCGCGACCGGGGAGCCGGTGTCGGGCGCCGAGGTGCAACTCCTCGGCAAGAACGGACTCCCGGTCCTGACGGCCACCACCGATGCCGAGGGACACGCCGCGCTCGCATCCGCCAACGACTTCGAGCGAGACCGCGAACCAACGGTCTTCGTAGTGCGCTACCGAGACGACGCCACGTTCATGCCCTATCGCCGCGACGACCGCCGCCTGACCTGGTCCGGGTTCAACATCGGCGGCGAACACACGACGGAGGATGACGCCGAGCGCCTGCGCGCCGCGCTCTACACGGACCGCGGGCTGTATCGGCCGGGCGAGACCGCGCGCCTGTTCGGCATCGTGCGTGAGGGCGACTTCGAGTCCGCGCCGGGCGCGCCGATCGAGATGCGGATCACCGACGCCCGCGGCAACACGGCGCTCGAGACCCGCGTCGCCCTCCCGGACGACGGGCTGCTCACCTGGGACTTCGAAACCCGTCTGGAATCGCCGACCGGCACCTACCGCGCCAGCGTCTACCTCGTGCACGAAGACGGAGGTCGCCAGAGCCTGGGCGACACGTCGTTCCGCGTCGAGGAATACCAGCCGGACCGGCTGCGCATCCGTGCGGCGATCGTCGAGCAGGTCGCGGACACGCGGGACGAGGCCCCGTCGCTGCGTGAAGTGCCGCGCCGCGCGTGGCTCCACCCGGCGTCGCACCTGGCGCGGGTGACGCTGCACAACCTCTTCGGCACGCCGGCGCAGGGCCGCCGCGTGAAGGGCTCCGTCCGGCTGACGCCCGTGTCGCCGAACTTCGCAGAGCACCCGGGGTTCGTGTTCACCGACCCGATCCGCAACCTCGGCACGGCACCGAAGGCGGTCACCCT
>VXPS01000291.1 GCA_009839425.1 Chloroflexota bacterium | reverse complement strand
CGAAATACAGCACCCGCGTTGCGCTGATGCCACCAAGTGTCGTGCGCCCTCCCGCATCAAGGCGATAAACAAGGCCAACCCCTGAATCAGCACCAACGTGACGACCATGGCGGCGATCCCCCAGCACCGCAACACCGGGTACATAAGGGACTCCGCGAAAGTCACATCCACGGAGGCGCTGTCCTTGGCAGCTGGCTTCGGCGTCAAACGCGGGCGCTCAGACTGGCGCGATGCCGGTCAACAGCGTGCTCGCGAACGCACCTGGAATGGGAACCCCGAGGGCCTTCACCTCGGCGTGCGCCGCGCGGTAGTCGTAGTCCACGCGCCGCAGTTCCGCCGACCAGCGGCCGGCGGCGTCATCCAGGACCGCGTACGTAGCCAGCCCGGGTTGCCTGTCATGCGAGCGGCCCACGGCGCCGCAGTTCACGGCCAGCAGCTGGCCGGCGTGTCGGATCATGGCGGTGTGGGTGTGCCCGCTCGCCACGGCCGCCGCCTCGGTGGGACCAATGACCTTGGTTACGGTTGCCTCGTCATCGTCGCGGCTCCACCCGGTTTCGTCGTCGCCCGGTGAAGCATGCACGACCAGGAGGGTGCCGGCGGGCGACTCAATGCTTACCTGCCGAGCCATCCCGCCCAGCTTGCGGACCATGGCGGGGCCCAGCCGCTCGGCCGCCCAGGCCACGTTGGCGCGCAGAAACCTCGCTTGCGCGCCTTCGGGATCGTCGAAGGTTGCCAGCTTGGACGGCAGGTCAGCGATGTAGCGATCCGTATTGCCCTGGACGAGACGCCACCCGAGATCGAGCACTCGCTCCCAGCATTCGCGAGGCCGCGAGCCGAACAAGGCCGCGTCGCCCCCGAACACCACGTCGTCAGCGCCCACCCGACGCAAGTCGGCCAGCACCGCGAACAGGGCGTGGCGGTTGCCGTGAATGTCGGTGACGACAGCGATCCGCATGCTGTGCGCCAGCGTGCCCTACCGGTTACGACTCTGCCAGTAGAACCGCTGTCAGTCTCACGAGTCGCCGATCAGTTGCCGCCCGCGCTAACGCTCCGCCTGGCACCGACGCTCCTCAGATTGCCCTTCTGCTCTGGTAGCTTGACGGTCTGCCGCCGCTTGCCCAATCAGTAGCGCCTTCCCAAGCGGCGAAGAGGCGGGGTTTTGGAATTAGCCGGGCCTTCCCTTGTCGTTGCCGCGATTCTCATCGCCGTCGCACTGCTTGCGGTCGTTGTCGGCTGGGTGATCTTCGGGGCCGCATTTGTTCTGGCTGTCAATGCGGCTGTCCATTTCCTCAAGGGTGCGTTTCACTGGGTTCAATATGTGATCGGCGGTCGCGAGCCTGAGCTTCCGGACGCACGAGCGGCCGTTGCCGAGCCGGTGGCTAGCCGAGCGCCGCCGGTGCGCCGGGATCCGGCTGTTCGAGCACGAGCCGCAGGCGCAATGGAGGGTCGGCGGCGACGGAGCCGCCGCATGGTCGGCCTGGCCGGGGCGGGACTGGTGCTGGTGGCGCTGGCGATCCTGGGCTACAACCTGTGGCTGAATATCCTGGCGGAACGGCGCGAGATTCGCGTGTTGCACAGCATTTCGGAAGGAACGGAAGCTCTTCCCGCACTCCTGACGACCCAGATGACTCTCGTATCCGAGCCGCCCGGCAACACGGGCTTGCCTTGCACGGTAAAGCTCATGTGGATCGAGTCAGGCGGCAACCGGCGCCTGAGCCGCGTTATCCAAAGCCCGGATCGAGTCAGTGTTCGCGACCTGGCATTTAGTGAAGGCATCAGGGAAGCCCCCCACTACAGCCAGGATCCCGTGAATCTCAGCTCGAAGGGCTGCCGACCATGGCGCGTGGAAGTGTCCGGCTGACCCCGGATATTGCAGGTCTCTTGCCGATGCGCCGAGTCTCAGCCGCCGACTCCCTTGGCTAGACTTTCGCTATGGAGCCCGGACCCCGCATGCACCTTGTTCGGCAAGCCTTCGACACCGTCGAACTGGACGACCTCGAAGGGCACCTGACCGCCGGCCTGCGCGACCAGCTCGAGCGCGCCGCACTGCCCGCTGGCGCGTCGGTAGCCATTGGCGTGGGATCACGCGGGGTGTCGCCGGTCGTCGAGGTGGTGCGAACCCTCGCGCGCGGGCTGCGCGAGGCGGGACTGCAACCTTTTGTCGTGCCCGCCATGGGCAGCCACGGCGGCGGGACGGCCGAGGGGCAGGAGTCGGTACTGGCCGACTACGGCGTGCACGAGCGGAGCGTAGGCGCGCCGGTGCGGGCGACCATGGAGACCATCGTGCTGGGCACGACGACCTCCGGCATCACCGTCCACCTGGACGCCGAGGCGGCGGCTGCGGACGGCGTGATCGTGATTGGCCGCGTCAAGCCCCACACCGGCTTTCGCGGGCCGATCGAGAGCGGCCTGTGCAAGATGAGTGTTATCGGGCTTGGCAACCGCCGCGGGGCCGAGTCGCTGCACGCGCACCCGCTGGCCACGGGTATTCCCGAGGCGGCGGCTTTGACGGTGGCTTCCGGCCACCTGCTCTGCGGCGTGGCGCTGGTCGAGAATGCCTTCGACCGGCCGGCCCGGGCCGAGGTTGTGGCGCCTGAGGCCTTTCACGCGACGGACGAGGCCCTCCTCGAGATCGCCCACAGGCTGATGCCACGCCTGCCCCTGGACAGGCTCGACGGTCTGCTGATCGACCGCATGGGCAAGAACATCTCCGGATCAGGCATGGATCCGAATGTGGTCGGGATGTGGCGCCGGTTGAGCGAGCTTGACCGCACGCCCGACTACGGCTGGCTGGCTGTCCTGGGCCTGACGCCCGAGTCGCACGGCAACGCCGTCGGCATCGGCCTGGCCGATCTCTGCAGCCGCAAGCTGGCCGACGCCATCGATCACGAAGCCCTGGCCATGAACACGCTCACCGCCATGGCCCTGCACGCGGCCAAGGTGCCGCTCACGCTGCCCACCGACCGCGCCTGCTACGAAACGGTCCTGCATCTGGCTGAGCGTTCGACCGACCGACCACTTCGCATAGGGAGGATCCGCAACACGCTCGATCTGGAGACCTTCTGGGTCAGCGAAAGCGTGCTCGACGACCTGCCCCGAAGCTGCGAAGTCATCGACTCGGCCAGCCCGTTTGGCTTTGATGCCGACGACGCCATCCTCGAGGCCGGCGCGTTTGAAGCGCCCGCCTGACCGACTGCGGACACCCCGGCGACCGGCTCGCGCATGAGCATCGGCGGGCGGCGCTCGGTCGTGCCGCGCTCTATGCCGTTTTACTTCACGGTCGGCCTCCTGCTGGCGATGCCGGGTCCATCGCTCGAGGCGGTGCGGGCCGACTTCAACCTCACCTACCTGCTGGTGGTCCTGACCTTGATCGTTCCTTCAATCTCATACGCCAGCGGAACCATCATGGGCGGGCTGGTGGCGGATCGGCTTGGACGGCGCGCCACGCTCACCACGGGGGTGACCCTCCTGGTGATCGGGTTGCTGACATCGGGCGTTTCGCCGGCGCTGGGGGTACTGCTGATCGGAACCTGCCTGAATGGCTTTGGCTTCGGGCTAACGGAGGCCCCGCTCACCGCAACCATTTCGGATGTTGCCGGCGAGGCAACCGGCCGAGCGATGACGATCTCGCAGATGCCGTTTGGCTTCGGCGCGCTCACCGCGCCGCCACTGGTCGGCGCGCTGCTGCAGACGCCGATCGGGTGGCGCGGCGGCTACCTGGCCGCAGCCCTGCTGGTCATGCTGGCTGCGGTCGTGCTGCTGTCCGCGCGCATTCCGGCTGCGACCGCGCGTCGCGCCGTTGGTGAATCTCTGGTCTCCGCCGTCATGCGTCCCGTGCCAATCCTCCTCGGCATGGTCATCATCGGCTACTTCAGCATGCAACTTGGGCTCGGCGGGTTTCTGGCCGCGTACCTGGAGGCCGACCATGGCTTCTCGCGTCCGGCCGCCGCCACCCTGGTCGCGGCCTTCTGGCTGGGGATTTCCCTCGGGCGGATCATCGGTGCGTGGCTGGCGCTGCGAGTCCAGGCCTACGACCTGGCCCTTGGCAGTGCGGGCCTTTCGCTGATCTGCGCGATCGTCGTGGCCGCTGTTCCGCAGCCCGCGGCAATCCTGGCCGCCGCGGTGCTGGCCGGTCTGGTGGCCGGACCGGCCTTTACCACCGTGATAGGGATTGGGGTGCGCTATCGACCGTCGGCAGCCGGCATGATCGCCGGGTTCATGCTGGCCATGGGCGGCACGGGATTCGCGGGGCTTTCGCTGCTGGCTGGCGCCATTGCTGACGCGCTGTCCGTACGTGCGGCGGTGGCGCTCATGCCGGTCACGCTTGGCGTTGCCTTTTGCCTTCTGCTGCTAGCGCGTCGGCTGCACACGGCCGAGTTGCGAAGTTGACGGTGACCAGATCGCCGGAAGCTGGGTACGCACCCTGATCCTGGCGGCCAGCATGTGGTTCTACGCCGCCGGTGGCGCCGCCATCAGCGTGTTTGGGCCGTCGGTCGAGTCGATAGTCGAAGACTTCGGCCTTACCTACAGCCAGATCAGCCTGATCATCACCATTATTTCCTTCGGGTTCATCGCCGGATCGCTGGGCGGCGGCGCGGCGAGCGACCGGTGGGGACGTCGCGCGGTGCTGGTCCCGTCGGCGGGCGGGGCCGCGCTTTCCATGTTCTGGTTCGCGGCCAGCCCTACGTTCGGCTCGCTGCTGGCGGCCGGCTTTCTCATCGGGGCTACTTTCGGACCCGGCCTGGCGGCGGCCACGGCGCTGATCGCAGACCTGGCGCGGGAACGCAGCACCCGCGCCCTCAACCTGTTCAACACCGCGTTCGCGCTCGGCGCCATCGTGGCCCCCGCGCTCGTGGCTGTCTGCCTGGCTGCATTCACGAACTGGCGCGTCGCCTATTTGGTTGTGGCCGCCTGGTTCGCGTCCAGTGCCCTTTTCTTTATTCGCTTGCCCTACCCGCCCCGCGGCAACGCGGTCCCACCCTTTCGCAGCATGGTCCGCGGGCTTACCTCGCCGCTGTCCGTCCTTCTTGGACTGGTGCTGCTGCTGTACGTGGGTGTCGAAATCGCGTTTGGGGACTTTGGCGCGGCCTACATGGAACGCACCCAAGGACTGCCGCGAGTGGCCGCGGCGGCATCGGTCACCGCCTTCTGGATCGGCGTCCTGCTCGGGCGCCTCGTCGTCTACCGCCTGGCGGGCACCTGGCGTGCCTCCAGCATCGTTCGCTGGTCGCTCGTGCTCGCCCTGGTTATGTCGACGCTGGCGGCGCTGGCGGTCTCGCCGGCCCTGGCCATCCTCGGCTTCGTCCTGACGGGAGCCACAATTGGCGGGGTCTTCCCTACGGCCCTGGGAATCGGCCTGCGCCTTCGGCCTGAAATGGCCGGCGCCCTTGCCGGGGGCCTTGCGGCCATGGCCAGCGTTGGCGGCGCGCTGCTCGCACCCATGATCGGCGCCGCGTCGGACGCCGCCGGCCCGCGAGGTGGCATGCTGCTCGCGCCGGTTTTCATCCTCATGGCCATGGTGCTGTTCGAACTCGTCCAGGCGCTGCAGCGTCGAAGGGCAGGCGATCCAGCCGGACGCGCGGTGCCGCCGGTCAAGGGATCCATTGATGCCTGACCTGTCCAGGCCGGTCGGCGCAATCGACCTTGGCGGGACCAGCGTGCGCGCGGCCGTCGTTGACGTGAACGGCGGCATTGCGGGCTTCGTGGCCGGCGCCACTGAAGCGTCGCAGGGGCCGGACGCGGTGATCGATCGCATTGTTGGCCTACTGCATGATTCGCTGGCCCGCGCGTCCGTCAGAACCTCGGACCTCGCAGCTGTCGGGATTGGCGCGCCCGGGCCGCTCGACTGGGCCACCGGCGTCATTCACGAGGCGCCCAATCTGCCGGGTTGGAAGGAAGTCCCGCTGGCGGCGCGAATCGGCGATGCCGTTGGCCTACCGGCCTTCCTGGAGAACGATGCCAATGCCGCGGCGCTGGCCGAGCGCCAGTACGGCGTTGGCCGGGGCGCGCTCAACATGCTCTACATCACCGTCAGCACCGGCGTCGGCGGCGGCCTGATCCTGGACGGGGAGCTCTGGCACGGGGCGTACGGCAGCGCCGGCGAGTTCGGCCACATGACCGTCGACTTCGACGGCCCGCTGTGCGACTGCGGCAACCGGGGCTGCATCGAAGCCATCGCCGCCGGGCCCGACATTGCGGCCTGGGTCGTGGATCAAATCGCCGCGGGGCGCTCCAGCAGTCTCAGCGGCCAGACCGACCCTTCCGGCCGCGACGTGGTGGAAGCCGCGCAGCAAGGCGACGCGCTCGCCGCCAGCGCCCTGGAACGGGCGGGATGCGCCGTCGGCTTTGGCGTCATCAACGTCGCCCACCTCGTCAACCTGGACACGGTGGTCATCGGCGGCGGCATTGCCAATGCGGGCGACCTCCTATTCGATCCGCTGCGGGCTACCGTGCGCGAGCATCTTCTGGAGAGCACCGCACCGAACCTGAGGCTCGAGCCCTGGTCGCTCGGCGAAGACGTGGGTCTACTTGGGGCGGCTGCCGCTGCCCGCTCGCGTCTCGTCAGTGGCTCGTAGGGGGCTGCCCCAGGCCGGCAGATAGTCCGACGCCGGGTTGTCCGTAATCCGCTGCAGGTCCGTTCCGTCCACGCGAACGGTGTAGATCTCCCAGTTGGCGTCCCGATAGCTGGCAAAGGCGATTTTGGCCCCGTCGGGTGAGAACACCGGGTTCCAGTCCGGCGCGGGATGGGTGGTGAGGCGCACCTCGTTCGAGCCATCCGCATCGGCCACGAACACATCGAAGGCATCCCCGATCCAACGGGCAAAGGTAATGCGCGTCCCGTCCGGCGAGAACGACGGGTCGCGCCCGCTGCTGATCACCGAGCGCGAACCGATCGGGTCATCCAAGTCGACCGTCACGATGTCGGATCCGCTAGTGAAGATCAGCTGCAAGCCGTCCGGCGACCATGCGGGGTAGCAAAGAAACCCGGCCTGATCGCCGATTCTTCGCTGCTCGGAGCCGTCGGCGAGCATCGTGTAGATCTCGCTCTCGCCGCTGCGAGTGCTCGCAAAGACCAGCCGCTCGCCGTCGGGTGACCACCAGGCCTCCCAGTCGGTGGCGGTGGTGTTCGTGAGCTGTTGTGGGTTCGCGCCGTCGCTGTCGGCTACGAACACCTGGTACCCCCCGCTGGCAAACGCAGAGAACGCAATCCGCTGCCCGTCCGGCGACCAGTTCGGACGGCTGGTCAGGCCTCCCGTCTGCGTGAGCTGTGTCAGGTCGGTCCCGGTTGGCGTCATCGTCCAGAGATTCCACGCCCCGCTGCGGTTGCTGAGGAACGCTAGCAGTCCGGTCGTCCCTGCCAGGTTCGGATCAGGGATCGCGGCGGTCGCCTCGGCCGGAATCATGCCGCCGTCCCGAAAGTCCAGTCCGCTGTGGGAGATGGTGACGCTGGGCGGGCTCATGGCGACTTCGGAGTCAGGGCGCCACAGCCAGAACACCGCGCGCTGCGCCCGCAGCACCACAATGTCGCCCCGGTCTTCGACGACCAGCGGCAGGCCATACGCACTCAGCCAGCGGTCATTGCGAAACCAGCGGCGCTCGATCTCCGGAAAGCGCTTCAGAAGCTCCAGCCGCGCCGCCAGCACTTCTTCGAACGAGCGGTCGTCCGCCGCCTTCGCGTCCGGCGGGAGTGGAACGCCGCGCGCGGTCTGCAGCCAGGGGTCGCGACCCGCCTGGCTGAGCGCGTCGTAGACGTTGAGATGCGTCACCCCGTCGGCCCCGGTCCATTGCAGGACCGCCTTCTGAAACGCCTGGAACGTCAACGGCCCTGCCGACCAGCGGTTGGAAATCGGATGACCAAGTTGTCGAACCGCACCGGAGGTCTGAAAGTACGTCCAGAACGGGATGTCTCCGGCATTGGTCACTTCGAAACCGAGACCATCTCCCGGTCCGGCCTGCGTATAAAACCAACCCTGCGGGGTAGCCCAATCAGCCGGCGATTCCGCCTGCACGTACCCGGCGGGCGCGAGAAAGACTCCCCCCAGCAGCCCCAGCGCCAAGACCACGGCCCGAACGAGGCGTCGGCGTAGGGCGCTAGAGGGCATGGGGGGAAATTGACAGTTGAGGTGGCGGCGGGCACTGTAGCCCACCCCTGCAGTTTCGAATGTAGTGCACCCTGGTTTTCATGCAAGAATTAGCCCGGTGCCCACGCGGGCGAATCAACACTCGCAGGTAGGAAGATTCAATGGCCGAATACGTGAAGTCTGATGCGCTGGTCGATACTGACTGGGTTGCTTCCCATGGCGGCGACGACGGTGTGCGGCTCGTAGAGGTGGACGTCGACACGTCCTCGTACGACTCTGGGCACATCCCCGGCGCCGTGGGTTGGAATTGGGAGACGCAACTCTCCGACGGCATCCGGCGTGACATCGCCTCGCCAGATCAGTGGAAGGAACTGCTCGAGAGTTCCGGCATCACCGCCGACACTCACGTGATCCTTTACGGCGACAACAACAATTGGTTCGCGGCCTTTGCCTACTGGCAGTTCAAGATGGGCGGGCACGAGCGAGTGAGCCTGATGAACGGCGGCCGGCTCAAGTGGGAGCAGGAAGGCCGCGAGCTGACCACCGACGAGACCGTGGTCGAGCCCGCCACCTACGAGGCCGGTGAGGCCGACCCGTCGTTGCGCGTGCTGCAGCCTGACGTCCGCGCCGCTCTGGGCGACGGCTCCACCGTGCTGGTTGACGTGCGTTCGCCTGCCGAGTTCACCGGCGAGATTTTGGCTCCGCCGGGTCTCCAGGAACTGTCACAGCGCGGCGGCCACATACCGGGCGCCGACAACGTGCCCTGGCTGACCGCCGTCAACGAAGCCGACGGCACCTTCAAGTCGGCCGACGAACTGCTGGAGATTTACGGCCCTCTCGGCGCGACTGGCGATGCCCCGGTTATCACCTACTGCCGGATCGGCGAGCGCTCGGCCCACACCTGGTTTGCCCTGCACGAGCTGCTCGGCGTTGGCAACGTCCGCAACTACGACGGCTCCTGGACCGAGTGGGGCTCGATGATCGGACAGCCGATCGAGCGCTAGCCCGCGGGCTGCGGACGCTTTCGCCTAGGCGTCAATCGAGACGTGCGCCAGGTTGATCGCGCCGCTCACCGGGTCGATTCCGAATCCGGTCACGTCAGGCTTGAGCAAGAAGGCCGAGGCGTGGCGGCCTATGGCGATCGCCGGCGCCTCGGCTTCCAGCAGGGCGCCGGCGGCCGCATAGGCCGTCCGCTGCGCTTCTCCGTCCGTCGTCGCCGCCGCCATGGCCAGGTGCCGGTCGAACTCGGCGCTGCTCCAGCCCGTGCGGAAGAAGTCCACGTCCGAACGCCACAGGTCATCCAGCCAGTTTGACGGATGGCGGAATTCGGAGGTCCAGCCGGCTCTGTAGGCATCAAAGTCTCCGGGCGCGTTCGAAAAGTCCAGGAAGTCGCGCCACTCGCGCACATCGGGTTGGACGGCCACGCCCAGCGTGTCGCCCCATACCCTGGTCACTTCGGCGGCCAACCGGTCCCATTGGTCGGTGCGGTGGTAGGTGAGGTGCAGGGGCGGGAGTCCCTCGCCGTTTGGAAACCCGGCGCCCGCCAGCAAGGCCCGCGCCTCGTCGACGTTCGGCGCGCTGTCCGGCTCGGCCGCCAGGACGCTTTCCGGCGTCAGCCGCTGTGCGGGCAGCGTGGGCTGTTCGAATACCGCCGCGGTCAGCGCCTCGCGGTCGAGCGCCAGCGATAACGCCCGCCGCACGGCCGCCGAGTCCCACGGCGCCTTACGCGTGTTGAACACGATGAACCAGGTTCCCGCTCGCTCGAACAGCCGCATCTGGGGCCGCAGGTCGGTATTGGCCAGCGCGGACCGATAGTCCGTCCCGCTGACGCTGGCGGCGTGCGCCGGGCTGGCATGAAAGTCCCGCAGCCGCGAGTCGGCGGACCGGGGAAATCGAATCACCACATCGCTGAATAGCGGCGGCGTTGAACCGCCGTAGTGCGGATTTCGGTGCAGTGTCATGCCCAGGCCACGGTCCCACTGCGCCAGCGTGTACGGCCCGTTGCTGCGAATCCGGATCGGGTCGGTCCACGACGCCCCAGTGCCCTCAATTTCCGCACGCGGCAGCGGTACGAAGGTCGATGTCGCCACCCGCGCCAGAAAGCCGGGGGTCGGGTTTCTGAGATGCACCCGCAGGGTCGACGTATCGGGCGCGCGAATCTCAGGCTCGTCGCGACTGCGGCCGCCACCGGCATAGCGCTCCGCTCCCGTGATCGGGAACAGGAGGTAGTTGAACGTGGCGCCCAGTTCCGGCGCCAGGTTGCGCCGCCATGACCAGACGAAGTCGTCTGAAGAAACGGCCTCGCCCGAAGTCCATCGGCCGCTCGACGAGAGGTTGAACTGGTAGGCGTGCCCGGCGTCCGTGATCTGCCACGATTCGGCGGCGGCGGGGTGCGCCACTCCGCCTTCGCCGACGCGTACGAGCGGTTCGAACAGCGCTTCCGCGACGGTCGCTTCCTGAGGCTGCGCGACCAGCGCCGGATCGACGGTGGCCGGCTCGTCCAGGAGCAGCTCGAGGCGCCGGCCATTGGTGTCGCCTTCCGTCGCGAGCGGCCCTTCGCACGCCGCCATGGCCGCGAGCGCAACGCCGCTACCGGCCAGGCCAACGAACCGTCGACGGTTCAGCGGCATGGGATTAGTTGGCGATCGTCAGCTCGGTGAGCCACTCTCGCGTCATCGGGCGGCCGGCATAGCCTTCCACCCAGGGCTGCACGAGCTCGTGCGATACAAAAAACAGCAGCGGAATGAGCACTCCCTGCTCAATGACTCGATCTTCGATCTCGCCGTAGTACGCCAGACGATCATCGTCTGTAGCGGCCGCGCGGGCCTGTTGAATGAGGTTATCGACGACAGCGTCCGACAGGCGCCACGAGTTGTCTGGTCGGTCGGACCCGAACAGCTCGTCGGTGAAGTTGGAGGCGTCGGGAAAATCGGCTGACCACCCGAGGAAAAATGCCCGGATGTCGTGATCAGGTTCGTCCAACGTCGTGACCAGGTCGTCGAAGGAGCGCACCTCAATTCGGACGTCCACACCCAATTCGGAACGCCACGGATCGACGATGACCTCCACGAATGGATTACCGGACAGGCCGTCGCCGGACGCCACCACGGTGATGGGCGGCAGGTCGTGGGGGCCGCCGTAGCTCGACTTCTCGAGTTCGGCCTTCGCCGCCTCCAAGTCAAATGCGAGGCCTTCGAAGTCGGGACGGTGACCTGGCAAGCCTGGCGGGATCACGCCCTTGGCTTCCCGTTGCGTCCCGGCCAGCACGACCTCGTTTATGAACGTCCGGTCGGTGGCCAGGGCCAGGGCCCGCCGCACGTGCACGTCGTCGAAAGGCGCCAGCGTCGTGTTGAAGCCAAGGTATTGGAACGCCAGGTCGGGCGTGCTGATCAGGTGGCTGCTGCGCGGCTCGTTCGGGTCGCGAAACCGGTCGAGATCGGCAGCTCCAATGGAGACCACGTCGAGCTCTTCGCTCTCATACAGCAGCAAGCCCTCGCCAACGTCGAGCTGGTGGAACTCAACGATGGCCGGTCCGCCTGGCCGCCAGGGAGCCGTATCTGCCCGGCCCAGCGTGATGAGCGCTTCCGGGCGCCAGGCGAGGAGTTGGTAGGGACCCGATCCGTTCGGCGAGCGCCACCATTCGCCGGCCGCCGCGACGTTTCGTTGGTCCACTACAAGCGTCGGGCCGGCACTCAGCTTGCTCGGGAAGAAGGACAGCGGTGCGGTCAACGTGACCTCAAGCGTCAGGGCGCCGCGAACCCTCAATCCCGAGACCAAATCGGCTTCACCAGCCGCGTACGCTGAGGCGCCCTTAATGTCTTCCAGGAACACGAGTCCCGACAACGAACCTGTATCGGGGTCCAGGGCGCGGCGCCATGACCAGGCGACGTCCGTTGCGGTCAACGGCGTTCCATCGTGAAACCTGGCCTCCCGGCGAATGGTGAAGGTGTACGTCAGGCCGTCGCCGCTGACGGTCCAACCCGACGCCAGGTCCGGTTCGACTGACAAGTCAGGCGCAATGCGCGTGAGGCCGGCGAAGATTTCCTGCACGTACTCGGCCGAGCCCGTGTCGCGCACGTGAACCGGATCGAGAGTCAGCGGCTCGTTGGCCGGTAGCCGCAGGGTGCCTGACGCCGGACGAGCCAGAGGCCCCGCATCGCCCCCACCGAGCACTGTGAATCCGAGCGCGAGCGCCGCAGCCAAAACCAGCCCGCGGCCCGCGCGTCTCCACTTGCAGGCCTTAGGCACCCACGTTCTCTGGGCTCTGACGGCTCAGCAGGTCTTCCGCCCGAAGCATGATCGTGCGCTCGTTCACGTGATGCAGCATGCGCACCGCGTCCTGCATTGCTACCCAGCGCGCTTCCACGTGCTCCGCCGGGTCGGGGCGAATGCTGCCGCCGGTGGATCGCAGCAGATACTGATGCACGACTTTCGGCACGAATCCCGTCCAAAGGTCGGGTCGGACTTCGTAGCGAATCTCGCCCAGGTCGTCCACCACTTCGCCCACAATGCCGGTCTCTTCCAGGACTTCGCGCACCGCCGCGTCTTTGGGCGCTTCGCCCGGCTCCACGGCGCCCTTGGGCAGGACCCAGGCCCCGCGCTGTGTCTGGACCACGGCCACCTGAATCTGGCCGTTCTTCTGGCGATAGATCACGCCGCCTGATGATTCGAGGAAGGGTTCCTCGCTGCCGGCGGCGACTGCGGGCTGATCGGCGGCTTCTGCCATTGGTTGCTCCTATGCCGTATGGACGTCGCGAAGGGCGAATCCAAGGTGCGACCGGCTGGGGGTCGATCCCCGCTGGTCCTGATACTTGCTGTCCAAACCCGGCGAGCCATAC
>VXPS01000269.1 GCA_009839425.1 Chloroflexota bacterium | reverse complement strand
TTGTGTTAAACCCACAGCCTGACAACGGTGGATCACGTGTTTGTGGGGCGACTGAATGGGCAGAACGCGGGGGGGTGGGCCAGGACGCTGCAGTCGCCGGCGGAGCCAGTTGCCCACACGTATCGCGACGCCGACCTGGCGCCGTGGGTAGATCGCGTCCGCTCGCTGAGCCAGGAGGCGGCAGAGGTTCACGTGCTGGTGGGCACGGCGCCACCCGACGCTGCGCTGGCAGGCGCGAAGGCATTGGCGGAGGCGGTGGAGGCAGCCGACGAGGCCGAGGCTCGCTGGGGATATGTGCCCTAGCGCCCACGTGCCAGGGCTCGGATTGACATGAGGGAGTCGACGGCGAGCCGGCCGCGCGTCCTTAGCCTGGTCGAGTTGGACGTGGATGAATTGCAGCGTCTCGAAACACTCGCCAACGTTGACGTCCGGCCGTGGACGGAGACGCTGGTGCTGGCGGATCCAGACGAGCTGGCCGAGGAGTTGACCGCCAATCGCGTGTTGGCGCTGTTCGTCGAGGCGGACTTCGTGACGGCCGAGACGTTCGAGGCGGCGCCGGGGCTGAGGTTCGTGGGGATCTGCCGCGGGGATTCGGGGCACGTGGACATCGAGGCGGCTACGCGCGCTGGCGTGGTGGTGACACATACGCCGGGTCGAAACGCCGAGGCGGTGGCGGAACTGACGATCGCGATGATGCTGACGCTGTTGCGGGATCTTCCAGGCGCGGGCGCGTATGTGCACGATCGCCGATGGGAGGACCCAGTGTCCGCCTATGTGGAGTTGCGGGGTTCGGAATTGGGGCGGCAGGTCGTGGGGATAATCGGCCTGGGGCGGATTGGGCGTCAGACGGGGCGGCTGGCGAGAGCGTTCGGGGCGAGGGTGCTGGCTACCGATCCCGCGCTCAGTGATGAACAGATTCGAGCGGCGGGCTGCGAGCCCTCGGGATTCGACGACCTGCTGGCAGCAACGACAATGCTGGCCGTGCATTGTCCGTCGCTGACGTCCACGCGAGGGTTGATCAACGCAGAAGCGCTGGCGCGGATGCCGCGCGGCGCACGCCTGGTGGCAACGACCGGCGAAGGGGTGGCACAGGAACGTGACGTGGCCGAGGCGCTGCACCGCGGTCAGCTGGCCGGGGCGGCGTTCGATGTGTTCGACACGCACCCGATTCGTCCTGACAATCCCCTGCTGAACGCGCCTCACGCGCTGTTGCTGCCGCACATCGGGGGCGCCACGGACGCCACGGTGCAGCGGTATTCGGCGATGGTGGTGGACGACTTTCGGGCGTTTGTCGATGGCCGACGGCCAGCCCGGATCGTTAATCCGGAGGTACTGAACCGGCGTGCCTGAACGCGTGTACGTTGGGTTGGACATCGGGTCATCGGGTATCCGGGCGGTGGCGGTTGGTCCCGGCGGACAACAGGTTCGCGAGGCTCGGCGGCGGCGAGCGATTTGGCCAATGTCGCTGCTGGACTTCGAGCGCGACCTGGATCTGCACGGCATCTGGCGGGGATGCCTGGACGTGCTGCGGGAGGTCAGCGCCCGGCAGCACGTGGCGGCGATAGGCGTGGCGGCCTGCCGGCATAGCCTGATCGTGACGGACGCGCAGGACGACGTGCTGTTTGCCTCAGGCAATGACGACGTTCGCGCGTCACTGGCGGGGGCCGGCGTGGAGTCGGAGCGCGACCCGTCGGTACTGGCAGTGACCGGGCACACGCCGGCGATGATTCACTGGCCAGGCAAGTTGCGCTGGCTGAGCGAGGAACGGCCGGATGTCTGCGACGCCGCCGCAAGGATCACGACGCTGGAGGGGTGGATTGCCGGGCGGCTCGGAGCTGGACGGACCTTGACGAAAGTCTCGGCAATCGAGACGGGCGCGTGGGACCTGGCGGCGGACGGCTGGGCGGCAGAACTCATTCCCGACTGGGCCTGGCCGGTGCTACCAGCGGTCGATCACGCTCCGGCGCCGACGCGGATTCGAGCGGAGGCTGACTCAGGCGCCGACTGCGCGGTGTCCGCTGGTTGGCCGGACTCACATGCCGCTGAGTTTGCGACGCGGGGATCAACCTCGGAGGGGGACTGCGTGGCGGCCGGGTGGAGCACGACGATCCTCAGACCTGTCGATGCGCACAGTTCCGATGCGGAGGTGTGGCGCGGGAAGCGCATGGGCGGTGGACTGGTCACGGAAGCGAACGCCGGGGACGGAGGGACCGGTTATGGATGGCTGCGGGCGCAGAATCCCAGCCGTGAACTCACAATGGAGGCACTGGCCGATGAGCCGGCCGCCGAGGCGGGCGTGTTTGTGCTGTCGGGCCTGCGCGTGATGGATTGGAACGCGCCCGGTCTGAGCGTGGCGGGCATGTTGAGCCCTGCGCCATTCGTGATCGGAATGCCTACGGCGTCGATGCTGGGGGCGGCGGTGCTGGAGGATCTGGCGTTTGCGATTCATGGGAACCGGCTGGCGCTGAATTCGGCGCAGCCGGCCGAAGGGCCGATACGGCTGACCGGCGGTTATGCGGAGGCGCCGGCCGTTGGCCAGATCCTGGCGAACGTGACCGGTTCGCAGGTGTGCTCATTTCCGAGATTGGTCGCATCGGCGTGGGGCGCGGCGCTGGCCGGGGCGGCGGATGACTTCGGAGGCATGCGGGGCGCGGCGGAAGTGCTGGCACCGGAAGGTGTCTGGTGTGAACCGGACGTGAACAGCGTGGCTGCGTTTGCAGATCATTTCCAACGGTGGCTCGACTTGCGGGAGCGACTGGAGTCCTTTGTGCAGGACGCGCTCTAGATGGACTCAGACGTGAGATTGGCGGTCGTTGACGTGGCGCGTGCCATGTTCAACGAGGGACTGGTGATTGGATCGGCGGGCAACGTGAGCGCGCGGGCCGAGGGCGACAACGCGATGTACATCACACCGACGCGCGTGCCGTATCGGGATCTACGGGTCGAGGACATCGTGACGATTACCTTCGAGGGCGATCCGGTCGAGGGCGAGGGGGTGCCGTCCTCCGAGTCGCTGATGCACGGGGCGGTGTACGCCGCGCGGCCGGACGCACGAGCGGTGGTGCACGCGCATCCGATCCACGCCAGCGCCATGGCGGTGCGGCGGGAGGCGATTCCGGCGTTCGTGGACGAGCAAGTGGTGTACCTGGGCGGCGCGGTGGAGGTCAGCGCGTACGCACCGGCGGCCTCGGAGGAATTAGCGATGAACGCCGTGGCGGCGCTGGGTGAGCGGCGGGCGGTGCTGTTGGCCAATCACGGCACGTTGGCTGTCGGAATCGACCCTGAGGATGCGTTGGAAATGACGCGCCTCACCGAGCGCCTGGCGCAAATCTGGCTGCTGGCCTCCGCGCGTCCGGGCGCAGCGCACCTTCCGCGTGGCATTGTGGAGGCAGAAATTGAGCTTTACAGGATGTTGCAGAACGAAGGGGGCGTGTGATGCCGCTACAGGTTCCCGGGTTTCTGCTGCGGCGGCTGTACGTCCGGGGCAGCCTGCGGCGGACGGACGACGGATTTCAGTTGGAATTGAAGAATACGCTTGGTTCGGGATATGCGCGGCGACTGCTGCCGCTGCAGGTGAACGGCGTCCAGATTCCACTGGCGAGCTGTTTCTTCGAGGTGGAGGGAGTACGCCGTGCGTTTGCGGACGTTACGCCGGATTCGCCATTCAGCCTGGCATTGAACCGAACGTCGCTGCTGGGAGGCGAGGACACCAGCCTGCCCGACGGCGTGGTCGAGGTGACGATCGGCTTTGAGGTGCAGGGGCTGGGGGAGTTGTCCTTCAGCGTGAAGGACACGCCGGCGAGCGACTAGCGTCGTGCGCTGCTTCGTCACCGGCGCGTCGGGGCAGATTGGTTCCGGCCTGGTTCGCCGCCTCGCGAAGGACGGGCACCAGGTGACGGCGCTGGTGTTGCCGGATGATCTGTGGGCGGATTCCGCATTCGCCGGTATTCCCGTGACGCGGGTCATCGGTGACATCACGGAGGCAGCGACACTTCCTTCAGCACGCTTCGACTGGGTGTTTCACCTCGCGGCGGACCAATCGTTCTGGCGGGGGCATGAGGCGAAACAGCGGGCCGTGAACGTCGACGGAACTCGTCACGTCCTGGCGTGGGCAACGGCTTCAGGTGCCACGAGCGTGGTACACGCGAGTTCCCTGACGGCGGTCGGTCTGGCGGATCGGCCGGAGGATGTCATGGACGAGGACTCGGCGGTGCAGCCGGCATCTTCGCGACTGATGTACGCGGAACACAAGCGGGCAGGCGAGCGACTGGCGTTGGCGGCGGCCGGACAAGGTCTTCCCGTGACGATCGCCTGTCCCGGAACGGTCCTGGGACCGTGGGACCACGGGCGGCATGCCGAACAGCTCTTGCGGCCGTTGATGCGAGGTCCGATTCGGTTCGCTCCGGCCGGCGGGGTGAACCTGGTGGACGTGCGGGATGTTGCGGATGGCCTGGTGCAAATGGCCGTGACCGCCACGCCCGGACGTCGCTACCTCTTGACCGGGCACAATCTTTCGTACGCCGAACTCTCGGATCTCGGGGCCGAGACTCTGGCATCAGGTCGCCCGCGCGTCGGGCTGCCGTCGAACGCCTTGCGCGTTCTCGCCGGGCTGCTGGAGCGACCCGGGCTGTGGCTCGGGCGCAAACCGCCGGTTACGCCCGACGAGGTGGCGGTCGGGTCACGCTACCTGTACTTCTCGAATGCGCGGGCCGTGGCCGAGCTTGGGTTTCGCGTTCGACCTGTTCAGGAGACGCTGTCGGATGCCGTTGCGTGGTATCGCGAGACTGGCGTCTGGCCTTAGGCGGCGCCGAGACTCCGGTTGGCGATCAGGCTGGCAGGGTTTGCCTGTCTTCCGTGGAATAGGTGACGACGACTACGCAGGGCCGATCGTCGCGATTGTGCGCCTGGTGGGGCGCGCCGATCGGGATGTATAAGAGGTCACCCGCCTCGAGGCGGACTGTCACGCCGTCGAGTTCGTGATCGATGGCCCCTTCAAGAACGAAGAGGAGCTCGTGACAGTTGGGGTGCAGGTGGCGCGGGTTGGACGCGCCGGGTTCGAGGCGGACGTGGCCGAAGGTCAGTTCAGCGCCCGGGGTTAGCCGGCGATTGGCCAGCCACTCGATGGTTCCCCAGTCGGAGCGCTCGGCAATGCCCTGGCCGAGCTGGACGATACGCGGTTCGGTGGGCGAGGCAGCTGAATCAGTCATTGAAATTCACCGCAGGTGGAGGTCAGCGTAAGGGCACGATACTGGGCCGAGGCCCGACGCCAGCGTGAGAGCGATGGGTAGGCTGGGCGGGTGGCGTAATTACACGAGATTGCGGCTATGAAGGACGGATTCGATCACCTGCAGGCGGACGTGGTCGTGGCGGGCGCTGGTATCGGCGGGTTGACGGCGGCCCGCACGGCGTTGGAGCAGGGCGCGTCGGTGCTAGTGATCGAGAAGGCGCCTGACATCGGGGGATCGGCGGCGGTCTCCGGGGGCTCGGCCTGGACGGCGGCGAACGTGGACGCATGGTTGAGCGTTCAGCCCGGCGGCGACGCAGCCATGGGCCAGGCCCTGGTTGACAACTACCTGGACGGGGTGGCGTGGTACGAGTCGTTGGGTCTGCAGGTCGAAGAGCAACTGGATCCGACGCCATACAAGTTCGCCCGGTACGTGCACGCATTCCGACCGGACTCACGGACATTCATGAACGACCTGGCCGCAAGCGTGGAGGCGGCCGGCGGGACGATCCTGACGAGCACGGGGCTACGGTCGATTCAGCTCGGGCGCGACGGCGGGGTGGCCGGCGTGGAAGCGCGCGGCGGCGGGCGGACGGTGCACGTCGCGGCCGGGGCGGTGGTGCTGGCAACCGGTGGGTTCCAGGCGAGCCCCGATCTGCGAGCTCGCTACTTTGGTCGCTGGGCGCACCACGTGATCGTGCGCGGCAACGCATACAGCACGGGCGATGGCTTCCTGGCGGCGCTGGAGGCTGGCGCAGGAACGGCCGGGCCCTTCGGGCGGTTCTACGGGCACATGATTCCCGCGCCGCCGGCGGAGACCGGGGTGCAAAACTTTGCGAGCGTGAAGCCGGACTTCAGCCAGTACTCGGTGTTCGTGAACCTGCATGGGCAACGCTTCGACGACGAGTTCCTGGGCGACGAGGTGACGGTGCACGCGGTGGTACACCAACCCGAAGCGTTGTGCTTCATCATCTTCGACGAACGCGTTCGGAAGCTTCGGGCCACAGGTATGGGCGAGCGTCCGGGCGCGGTGGACCGGCGGATGGAGAACATTCGGAACGCAGGCGGTGAGATCCTGGAGGCGCCGGACCTGGAGACGCTGGCAGCCGAGATGGCGCGTTGCTGGGGCGTGACGCCGGGGCCCCTGATGGCGACGCTCGACGAGCACAATGCGGCGGCCGCCGCGGATGACCTGACGATGTTGAGCGTGCCGAGGAGCGGCGGGCTCCAGCCACTGGATTCGCCGCCGTTCCGGGCCATTCGGTGCTTGCCGGGTGCGACGTTTACCTATGGCGGCGCACGCTCGAACGAGCGGGCGCAGATTCTGGACCTGGCTGGTGAGCCGATCCCCGGGCTGTTCGCTGCGGGAGCGGATGTGGGCGGTCTGTACACGCGTGGTTACACGGGTGGACTGTCGGTTGGCGTGGCGTATGGGCGGATTGCCGGGCGTGAGGCGGCGGCGCTGGTTCAGCGGGAATAGACTCGTCCGGATTGTTGTTGGCAGTCGCCGAATCGTTGTCCTTCGCCTAGCCCACGATCCCTGTTCCGGCTATCGAGAGGACCCCTGGCATTATCCAAGCGGTACAGGGCAGGCGGCCGACGGCCTCGCCGTCGACTTCGACCGCGACGAGATCCCTGGACGTGGCCGTGACGCTCGTGACGCGGTAGTGGCTGCAGTTGGCATGCGACAGGATATTGCCGGAGTAGAGCAGCCGGATGGATCGCAGAAAGTCCAGGAATCCCGTCTCGCTAATCACGGTAACGTCCATGGAGCCGGATTCGAGTGAAGCCAGCGGACAGACATTCATACCGCCGCCGTGGTAGGCGCCGTTGCCGAGCGCGACCTGCATGACTCGCAGTGAATGGCCGGGCTCTTCGTCGTCGAAGGTCAGGCAGATGTCCTTTGCTCGATAGCGGAGCAGCGTCTTTGCCGTCGCCCATAGGAACGCGGCACGTCCGTTCACCGAGGTGAGAACGTTGCGCTTGGCCGCTACGCAGACCTCACCACCAACGCCGAGACTTGTGACGTTTGCGAAGTAACGCGTGTTGGTTGTTCCGTCGTGGGCTGTCACTCGGATGGCGCACGCATCGAACTTACGCACTGGCGCGGCAGCAATCGCTTTGACGGCGTCCTGCGGAGACCTGGGGATGCCGGCGGACCTTCCGAAATCGCTGCACGTACCGGCGGGGCAGAACGCGAGCGATGCATCGGGATTGAGCGGAAGCCCCCCGGAGAGAAAGCCGTTGACGACCTCGTTGAACGTGCCGTCGCCTCCCACGGCTACGACGAGGTCCGCGCCAGCTTGAAGTGCTTCCTCGGTTAGTGCCGTGGCGTGGTTTGGCGCTTCTGTCAGTCGAACGTCAGCCGGCCCCAGGGTTCTGTCTACCGTCGCTCGCAGGCTCTTCCAGAGGTTCTGCGCGTTTCCGCTGGCAGCTCGTGGGTTCAGGATGACATGGGGGCTGCGAAACCGGGGGGTACTCATCGCAAGTGGTGGACCAGCCGGCGTCCTGCCGGATTCTTCCGGTCAGTTACCGACTTGCTCGGTGGATTGATCCGCAGCACGTACGTCGGTGGGGACGATTTCGCCGCGGCCCGACCGGACGTAGCGCTGAGCTTCGGCAAGGGTGTCACGCCAATGGAATCGCGGCTGGAACCCAAAATCGCGGCGCGCGGCTGACAGGTCGAATTCGTAAAAGGTGGGCGGCATGCCGACCATGCGAGCCTCGACGACGCGTCGATCGAGGGCTTCCGCAACCACTGGCACGGCCTCACGCCACGTGAATGGCTCGGGCCCACCGAGCTGGTAGACGCCGCCGAATGCTTGTTCGACACCCAGGACGCGCTCAAACGCCTGGACGATATCGCGGACATCGAGGGTGTGTTTTTTCCAGGTGCGGCCGTTGGAATCGAGGGCGATGACGAGGGGATCGGTGCCGTCTTCCAGGGTCTCCAGGGTAGCGAGCGTCTCTCGCGCGGATGGGTCGGAATTGCCACGGAAGCTGTTGAGGAAGTAGGACAGCCGAAAATGGGGAAAGTCCAGGAATTCTCCGGCACCCCAGACCCATGGGAACCGAAAGACGGTGATGGGCAGGCCGTCGGCGCGGACGTAGCGGTCGGCGAGGCGCTCGCCGAGGATCTTGGTGAAGCCGTACCAGTCGGTCTGAGTCTGGGTCAGCGATTGTTCGTTGAGCACTTCGGAATTGCCCTGGGGCGGGTATTTATCGAGGGTGGCGTCGGTGCTGGAGAAAACGATGTGGCGGATCGCGTCCTTGCGCTCACGGGCGGCCTCAAAGACGTTGAAGGTGCCCTGCACGTTGATCTGCATGTACTGTCGGGGCGTGAAGGGGCCGCCGGCCTGGAAGGCCGCGCCGAGGTGGAGGACGGCGTAGACGCCGGCCAGTGCGCGCCCCACCTCGTCCAGGGACTCCAAATGCCCTTCAATGACGTCGGCGCCGATGGCGGCCAGCTTGGAAGTCTGTGAGTCGTCGGGCACGGTGAAGCCGAGGAGGCTGTGGCCGTTCTGGATCAGGCGGCGCCCGACATTGGCGCCAATGCGTCCGGTGGCGCCGGTCATCAGGATTCTCATGCGTGAATTACCACCTCGTTCGGCGCGCCGATGCGTGCGTAGGCGTCGTGATCTATCTCGATTCCGAGACCAGGGCCAGCGGGTGCCCAATAGGCGCCGTTGATCACGGTCAAGGCGTCGTCGGCGTAGACGTTGGGCCGAATGCGCTCGTCCTCAAGCGCGACCCAGCTATCCAGGCTGGTCGCCAGGGCGAGCCCGGCGATGAGTCCGAAGCGGCCGTTGCCGAAGTTGTGGGGGATGGGGAGGATGGACTTTTCAGCCAGACGCGATTCCAACTGCTTCCAGCGCAGGTGGCCGATACGGACGATGTCGGGCTGGTAACCGTCGATCAGACCCTGATCGATGAGGTCCACGAAGGCGCCGGAGGGCGGATTGCCATCCACTTCGCCAGCCACCAGCAAGGTCTCGGGGCAATGGGTGGCTTGCAGGTCTCGGAGGGCCTGGTAGGCCTCTACGGAGGCGGTGACCATTTCCTCAAGCCAGGTGAGGCGGGCGGAGCTCGTCGCGCGGATGAATTCTTCGAGGTTCTCGGGTTGGCCGTCGTAGCCGAAGTTGGCATCGACCATGAGTTCGACGTCGGGTCCGAGCGCATCGCGAATGCCGAGGACGACCTCGATGTCGCGATGAAGGCCAGCGCTCGGGGTCATGGCCCGGCCGCCACGTCCGACCTTGATCTTGAACTGGCGGAATCCATCCGCAAATCCGCGGCAGGTGTGCTCGACGACCGCGGCGAGGCCGCGGTGGGGATGAAGTAGATCCTGAAAGTACGTTGTGGACTCGTAAGCTGGAATTCGTTCGCGCCGGCGTCCGCCAAGCAGGGTGGCGATCGACTTGCCACGCGTACGAGATACGAGGTCTATGGCCAAGGTGTCCATCCAGCCCCAGGTCGCTAACGCCTGGCGAACCTCTGAGCCCGCAGCCACGGCATGTCCGTCGGCAATCTCAAGGAGTGAATCGACCGATCGGCCGAGGAAGACCTCGCGCAGGTCGGCGACGAGGCGCCCGATGCTGCCGCCATCGGCGGAGACACTCTGGCGAGCATTGGCCAGGCCTTCCACGCCGCCGGTGGTGCGGGCACGGACGAGCCACTCGGTTCGGGTTTCGCCCAGGCCCTCGGGCGTGTAGGCGTTGCGTCCCAGCTCGGTCCAATGACGGGCGGGGATTGGGGCCACGGCGATCTCATTGATCCTGTCAGCCATCAGTCATCGGCCCTTCCCAATCCAGCGACGTTGGACGACGTGCGCAGGATATCCGCTGGGGGCGGGGTGGTCTCGAAGTGGCGACGCGCCGGTCGTCAGGTCTTTGGAAGGACCTCGTAGAAGACGCCGGCGCGTTTGACCAGATTGAAGGACTCCTCGTATTGCGGGGTTGAGCGTTGGAGGTAGAGGCGCCGACCGCTGGCGAGGACTTCGCTAACGCGTTCGAAGCCCATGGATCCGTAATCAACCGTTTCAATACTCAGTCCGCGATCAACGCCCAATACGTGTCTGGCGTAGCGGGTATACCAGGAGGACGTCCAATTCGTGAAGTAGACGCCCCCCGGCTCCATGTGCCGGACGATGCCAAGGCCGATTTCCGCCTGCTCCTCGGCGTTCTCGCGCAGGCGGACGACGTTGAAGCGGGCCGGTCCGGTGAGTTGCTGGTGGATTCGCAGACCTGCGGAAGCGAGAAGAATGAGGCTTACGGCGAGCGTTGCGATTCGCAGCCGATCCGGGGTGAACGTGCCGACGAGCTGACCCACTGCGCCGATGGCCCAGCCAATTACGACGGCCAGACAGAGGACAAGCAGCGCATAGATGACAGAAGAGTAGCGATCACTATCGAGTAAGGGCGGCGTTATCAGGGAGAACCACAACGTCGCCAGGCCAATCCAGGCAATCCACGCGGCCAATCGGGGACGTTGACGAGCCAAGACGAGCCAGCCGACGAGCGAGAGGGCGATCCAAACCCAGCCGTATTCGCGAAGCAAATCGTGGGCAAATGACGGCCACTCAGCGAGTGCCTTCTGCCGACTAGCCTCCAGCAGTTGATCGGAATGGCTGTCCTGACTCTCCTTCGCAAGAGATCTGTCAAATACCTGGTGTCTGAGATCAAGGATGCCGAGGCGCGTCAGATTCTCAGGACGGTCAATTGGAACTGGAACAACGAGCCCGCGGACAACGTGGAGCCAGGGTGTTAGTCCAAGCGCTACGGCCGTCACGGCGCGAAGCAGCGTGCCTGGGCGGGCGATGCCGGGGAAACGGCGGCTTGCGACGTAGATGGCCGTTGCGGGGAGCATGAACATACTCAGGCCGTGATTGGTGAGTGACAGGCCCGTGAGAAAGGCGATGGCCAGGAGGCGAGGGCCTGCCGGACGATCGCCGTAGGCAGCGAGGGCAGCGATCAGGAGAAATACCAGCAACGTCTGCACACTGACTAAGCCGACTTGCGACTCTTCCGACCAGATGCTGTAGCCCGTCGCGAAAACCGTTGTGGCGACCAGGGCGGCCACGCGCGACCGAGTCAATAGCCAGCCTGCATAGAAGAGCGCCACGCCGGCCGCAACAGCGAAGGTGGCGCCGACGATGTTGGCGACGTGGGCGGGCTCAGCGAATCGAACGACTCGCGTTGCCACGTATGTGGTGCCGATGATGAGTGGATAGCCGGGCGGATGGGCGATTCCGCCCATGTAGCCGAAGGTTTGGAATTGGCCCCAGTCGCCGCCTCCAACCCGAGTTACGGCACTGAGCCAGTAAAACGTGCCCAGGATCAGCGTGAGAAAGGCGCCAGGAAACACCGGGACAATAGGGCTTTCCTAAGAGGCGCCGGAAAGCTGTTCAGCAACGGTGCGCCAGCGGGCGACTCAATGAGTGATCAAGGCCGATTGCTCAACAGCCACGCGATCTGTGTCTAAGGACGCCTCAACCCTAGGCTCGCTGGCTGGCCGCTAACGCTTTGCGGACCGTTGGGCGTTGCTGGAGAGAGGAGTCTGGAAGGGCGCGCGTGGCGGTCGGGGCGCGGGTTTTGGGTGGTGCATCTGGCAATACCAGGTGACGGTCTTGCCATCGCCTGCCGTGACTCGAAGCCAGCCGGCGCGAAATGCGTCTTGTACGAGGCGCTGCCTCGTACCGCAGGTTATGCATTTCACGGCCATAGGGTCACCAGCGTCCGCTCTCGGATCGACGGCGCACTCATGCTTAGTCCACGACAGATTGCAATTTCTGTCAAGCAGCGATGGCGAGGGCTAGTTCGAATCGCTTCGACACGGACCCGCTCAACTTCACCGAAGGTCCGGACGGGACTTTGCTAGGCTGACTCAGTCAGTTTCGGTTGCCAGGTTCACCGTGCCGAAGACGCCTCGCCGCACACACCTTCAGGTGATCGCGGCCGGCCTGCTGGTTGCCGCGGCAGTCATTGTTTCCGCTGCGTGCGGCGGGGACGACAGCCGTTACGGCGGCGAGAAAAGCGGGTCGTTCCAGCCGCGGAGCGGCATTAGCTGGGGGAACTGACGGGTCACGCTCACAGCAGTACCCGCGCCGGTCGCCCGCTCCGGCCGACGCGATTACTCGTAGCCTGAGGCGCCAACCATGCGAAGAACAACTCGTGACGCACTGAGGGGGATCGTTGTCGCGGTGCTACTCGCCGCGTCCATGGCTGCCATGGCGGCCTGCGGCGACGACAGTTCCAAAGGGACGCGTGACGATCCATTCCCGTACGAGAAGTCTCGGAGCGGGTTTGGCTGGGGTTAGGTAGCCGACGGCAAAGCCGCCAGATCGATGGCCTGGCCTAGTCATCGGCCAGCCTTGGCAATCCGCCCACCGGCCAGTCGAGCCTTCCCAGATACAGCCCGCGGGTCCGGTTGGACTGACGATATCTGAACTCGGTTGGATCGCCGGAGCAATGGGTGATCCACCAGGTGTCGCGCCAATGGAAGACCTCGGCGGCATGGACGTAGCCGAGGCGGGACACGGGTTGGTCCGAGAAATCTAGGGGCGACGGCGACGAGACGTAGTGGGTCCACCATCCGTGTTTGAAAAAGAGCCAGTAGCGGCCGTCCTTCGGGATCACGCAAGGGGATTCGATTTCAAGGGTCGGTTCCTCGTCGAAAGGCCACGCCTCGGTGGAAAATATCGG